>JABSPQ010000002.1 GCA_013214205.1 Flavobacteriales bacterium | reverse complement strand
ATTCGGATCGTGGAGTGCAATATGCCTGTACGAAATTCACAGCTATCCTTGGCTCATTCTCAGGTAAAGTAACCCAAAGTATGAGTCGTAAAGGAAATTGCTGGGATAATGCTGTGGCCGAAAGTTTTTTCAAGACGTTAAAATCAGAATGCGTTTACAGAGAATGTTACACTTCTAAAAGCGAAGCAGAAATGTCAATTTTCGACTGGCTGGAAACGTGGTATAACAGAAAAAGAAGGCACTCCCACTTAGGCAACAAATCAATCGAACAATTTAATCTCAATAATCATCAATTTAATCAGGCGGCATAGCTTAACTTAAACTCCATTATTTTGTTGCAATTCCACATATCAGGTTGGGGTAACGATTCGTTTTAGAAAGACTACTTCTCCTCGATTTCCTTTACCATTAACTCTTTATCGTGCCATGCGATGTTGCGATCTAAGAGCACACCGTACTTTTCGTAATTGTTGTACTTCACCCCTTCTTTTTTCCACGCTTCAATCTGATCGTCATATAAATCTCTCAATTTTGCCAACGGTACTGCGTATTCAGATTCGCCAGCGAGGTTTTCCATTTCGTACGGGTCGTTAAGTATGTCGAACAATTCTTCGGTTGGTTTCAACTCCTTTTTCTCGTCTTGAAAATACCAGTAAATGTATTTGTACTGTCCGTCCAATACTGTTAAACTATGTATTTCCTCACCGCCCCATACTTGAATAATTGGCAACGAAGCTCTAACTGGTTTTTCTAGTTTAAGCAGCAATGGCATCAAACTAACACCATCGTAATTAGTAGGAATTGGAACGCCTGCTAAATCAAGAATCGTAGCAGTGATGTCTACATTACCAGTTAAGGCACTACTCTTTCTCATGCTTTTGCTTTTCTTATTTCTAGGGTCAGAAATAATAAGCGGCACCCTCGCTCCTTCTTCATAAGGCAATGCTTTAGAACCGAAACCATGTGAACCGTTGTAATAACCATTGTCGGACGAGAATATGATTACCGTATTGTCGTCAACTCCCAATGCTTTTAGTTCATTTAATATCATTCCGATAGAATAATCTACACCGTAAATCAACTGATGATACTTCCTTAATGCCTCTTGATAGTCTTTTTTAGTATCGTATCCCCACTCTTCAAAACGATCGTACTGTCGGCCCATTCTAGATTGAGGAGCTAAATGCTCACCAGCCTTTCTGCCATAGTTGGGCAGCTTTCTAAATTTGGTGTCTTCATAGATAGCGTCAAACTTTGGGTCAGGCTCAACAGGACGATGAGGTGCTTTAAAATATACACTCATGCAAAAGGGCTTGCCCTCTTCAACAGCTTTGTCGATAAAATCTATACTGGCTGCACCATACGCCCTTGAGCTATGTGGATACATATTTGCATATTGAGAAAGGTGTTCGTTTTCGGCAGTTTTGTAGGAGGTTTGTCCTGGTGCACCTGCCCAATAATCGAAATCACTTTGAGCCACATTGCCTTCTTCTCCTTCTGCAGTTAAACCTTCTTCGTCGGAAATAGAAAAGCCAAATTTACCAGCAAAACCAACTTTATAGCCAGCTTGCTTTAACAATTTAGGATATGATGTAGACCATTGTTTTGTACCCATGTCGCCATGATCGAAGTTACAGCCTGTTTTATACTCGTACATGCCCGCCATTACATTGGCTCTACTAGCAGCGCATATTGCGGTGGTATTATAATGTCTTAAAAACACTACACCCTTACCAGCTAGTTTATCTAAGTTGGGTGTTTTAACATCTGGATTGCCAAATGCTCTTTGAGTATCGTAGGATTGATCGTCGGTAAAGAAGAATATGATATTGGGCTTTTTTTGTGCTTGGCTTACTTGCACAGACAAAGCAATTATAGATACTATAATGGCAACAACTCTATTTATGTTTTTCATATGGTTAAAATTACCATTTTTTCGAGCTTTATGGAAGATGGAGGTAATTAAAGGAGGTAGAATTATAGTTGATGGTTTATTGTTGAGGAGTGATGGACTATGAACAGAACCTTAATCAGTGATACACTTAACTGAACAGCCCATCACTCCTCAAAACTCTTGCTCTTCACTCAATGCTCTTCTTAGGTTCCCCCGTAGTTAAACCGTGTCTAATCAATGTCCAATAGCAATCTCATCGCGATTTGTCTCTGGTGTTACTAATCTGTATCTATATTGCATCCATCCATTAGCGTAAAGATGGATTGGGGTAATTATAGGCTTTCCTGCTATCCTGCAGGCTGCTTTCGTATAATGCTCAGTTCTGCTAATGTCCACTAGACCGCTCAGTCACGCGTGCCGCGTGACTGCATCCCCTTACCTACTTCGCTTCGCTACGAAGGTTGAGAGAGGAGCTGCTTTGCATTTCGTTTTATTTGGTTTTGTTTGAGATTAGGTACTTAAAATAATATGCTTTCTAGGCTTCTACCCTTTTATTCCTTGATCAACTTTGCAGTAAAATTTTGAGTGCTTGTTTCAACTTTTACAAGGTTGATTCCTTTAGCCAAAACCTTTCCGCTAAGGTTAATTTTATTAGTATTTGAATAAGCATTTTGAGATATCAATCTACCAGTAATGTCGTAGATAGAAACCGTAACAGATTCCTCGGTTTGATTTAAGACTATGGTAAAATTATCGGTTACAGGATTAGGATAAACCCTTAAACCTGTAGCGATAACTGTAGTTTCTTCTACAGAAGTTATACTCATATCATTTAGTGAAACACTCAATGTAGAACCTTTCATCCCTTCGGTTGGAAGCGCAAGGTTGTCGGAATAAGCTTTGCCAGCCTTATTAACTACAATGTATAATTCACTTTCGGTTTGAGTTGGATCGCTTATGGATAGTAAGGAATCGTTTTGCAACATTACCACACAAGGCTTGTCGACGGTAATACTTATACCATTGTGTGAAAACGTACCTTCTCTATAAAATACTGCTTGATAAATATTCAATGTTCTGTGGTAAACTACCTGAATGGAATCTGTATTGGTAACAATGTTGATGCTATCGAGCAAATAGTTTTGAGCCTGTGCCAATGACGTATCGTTGGGAGCAAGTATATAGGCGTAAGTTTGCTTTTTAGGAGCGTCGCCATGATGTTGCCACAATGTAAATACATCTCCATAAACAGTATCTGTTGATCCTGCGCCAGCATTTATAGAATAGTAAGTACCAGATTGTTCTTTGAGAGTAAACTTAATGGTGTCGTTATCGGGAAAATGGTAAGTTACCTTGTCGTGCCTAACCCAACGAAAACTGTTGGACATAATAACGATATCGGCTACGCCAACAGCAATTTCGTTAACGCCATCCAACGAATAATAAACACTATCTTCTCCGTTGCATTGGTTAATTGTTGTTCGTACATCACTTGCGGCTCCAGCAACAAAGGAGCCTAAACAAACAACTTCTTCATCAAACATAAACCAAGCTTTATTGGCTCTCACTTTTTTAAGGTTGTCGTAGGCAGTTACTCCGTAATTGTTAGACGACACTCCGCCAACAAAGGTAGTTTTACCTGCCACCACACCACCTTGCGGCATAGCGGGAAGTGTTTCTACATATGGTATGGTAGTTCCCGGAATCATAGACCAATCCCAAAGTACATGTACCTCTTTGTACTCATCTCCGTCTACCAATATGTTGGTGGCTCCATTAGACAAAAAGTTGCCTTTTAAGTTTTGAGCGTCTCCTGCCATTTCTGTAGATCTTGTTCTGGTAGAAACATTTCTAACAGAAAAGTAAAACTCAGGCCTAACATGTTGCGCGTAATCGGATTCCCAATAATGCATGTTGTATGGATAGCTTAAATAGGACGGTGGTTTATTACCGTTGTTCCTTTCTATAATACCCAAATAATAATCGGCATTTGCTGTATCAATGGTCTCCGCTAACTTTTCTAAGGGATAATTAACGAACCAAGCCTTCGCAAAACCAATACCGGCAATGCCCCTACCCAAACCACTAAAATCGCAGTAATGTCCACGTGTACTGTTAATCTGGTAGTATTTAATCATACTAACCAAGTCGTTAAAGTTGCCACTACTTTTGTCGAACTCTGCTGGCGAGCCTGCCAAGTAGTGCGCCAGTTTTATTGTAACATTGGCAAATACCCCTGCATAACTGTTGATGTGCATTTGAGCACCGTGTTCGTGAAATGAATAATCGCTTCTAATGTTGCTCGACATGTTGCTTTCTAGATAAGCACTCACTGCCATTAATTGAACAGAATCTTCCTCTAAAATTCCTCTATAGATATAATGCAGCCCTACGTCCATCATATTGGCACCCAATCCCCAGAAGTCGAGTTTACTTACTTGATCGTCTAACACCGTAGTGTAAACTTCGTCTTCAGATATGGCAAGTGTACCCTGATTGGTGTATCCAGGAAATTCGCGCATCAAGGTTAAAATCATTCCAACTCTTTGTGGCCAATAGAGCCTAACAAACCACCATTCACCATTGGCGAGGCTTAGCGAATTTGAGCCTACCCAGTAATTTAAACCAAATTTAACGGCGTCTAAATAGGTACTATCGCCATACTTCGGATGGCTAGGACTTGTGGCATATTGAGCGATGGTCACCAATCTATCGAGATGAGTGTTGTCGCTAGAAGAAATGTTTTGGCCGTAGGGCATGTCGTTCCAACTTCCATCAACATTCATGGAGTCAACCCAAGTATCTGTTTTATAGATATTTCCATTGTTTGTTGTCCTTAGTTCATCTTGAATTCGTTCTATCATAGCACCGTAGTCGAATGATTGAGCGAATAGATTGATTGAGCATAGGCATGCTATGGAAGCTATGATTAGTACTTTAATGGTATGGCGCATTGCATTTAAGTTGATATGATCTACTAAATATAGTTCGTAAATATTGATATGGTGTCCTGTGCTGTCTAACCAGTTCATAAACCTTGAAAATGTGAATATTTAAGAATAAGTTTTCACTAAAACAGGGCACAGATGAATAATTTTCCAAAATACAGTATAAAAGTTTTCTTTTGTTATTCTGTACATCCAAAAGGGTTATTTTTGCAATTAATCGTATATTAACTATGTTGATTTTTATATAATCAATAAAAGGAATCAACAAATCCTAACTACAGATACCTCAATACTAATTATGCTATGTAACACTAATTGTAATACAATCGAGTGTATTTAATTTATACTTTGCACAATAGCAAGTTTTTGCATGTCAGTTATTCACAAGTCGTGAAATTTGATGTGAGGGCATAAAAAATCATTTAATGAAAACTCTTACTAAACTGAGCCTTTTAACGATTTGCCTTTTCGCATTGAATTTCTCAATATATGCACAAACAAGCAACCTCGTTTCAATAGACGCACAGGGCAAGCTCACTTACACACCAGATGCCAATGGAAACATTATCCCCGACTTTAGCAATGTGGGCTATCACCAGGGTGAGAAAGTAATTCCCGATGTACCAGTTAAGGTAACGCTGAATCCGGGCACAGGAAACAGGTGGGCTGAAATTCAGAATGCCATTGATTCAGTTGCTGCAATGCCACAGGATGCCAACGGACATAGAGGAGCGATTTTATTAACAGCTGGTTATTACGAAGTACACGACCCATTTACCATTACCAGTAGCGGAGTAGTTATAAGAGGAGAAGGAAGCGATGAAAACGGAACTATCATCGAAATTAACGACACCAACAAAGTAATTTTATTTGATTTTTATGGCAGTGATTTTGCCATAATAGACACAATTACTAAAAAAGCAATAACTGATAGCTATGTACCTATTGGTTCAAAAAACATTACGGTAGAAACAGGCCACACATTCTCAATTGGCGATCGAGTGATTTTGACAGTTGTAAACAACCTAGCCTGGGCTGCATTGTTAGAAATGGATAATTTGGCAACATTTTGTGGAACTGGACATACAAGCTGGGGTGAGAAAACTATCAAATACAAAAGAAGAGTAATGAATGTAAATGGCGACACCATTACCCTCGATGCTCCTGTTGTTGACCCAATTGGGAACACTTATAGTTCGGCCACTTTAGCAAAATATACTTGGCCAGGTAAAATAGAAGAATGCGGCATTGAACACATCCGCTTATTGACCTCCTATGCATCAGACGACGACGAAAAACACGCGAAAATTGCGATTAAATTCAGGAAAATAGAAAATGCTTGGGTACGAAATGTTAAAGCATATTATTTCTATCATGGGTTTCAAATTTATGATGGGACATATCAAACAACCATTGAAAACTGTGGCGCATACGAGTTTAAGTGCGTTAGAACAGGTGGCAAGATGTATGGATTTATTTTAGATGATTGCGATCTTGTACTTGCTAAAAATTGCGAATCGGAGGACGGCCGCCATGCTTTTGCACAATTATCTCTGACACCAGGTCCCAATGCATATGTAAATTGTAAAGCTTTAAAACAAACCGCTGATTCTGGTCCTCACGACAGATGGTGTACAGGTACACTTTGGGACAATGTTGATGACAATAATCAAATCAATGTTCAAAACAGACGTTGTTCAGGAAGTGGACATGGTTGGGCTGGCGCTCAAAATGTACTGTGGAATTGTAAAGCACCATTAATGATTGTTCACAACCCTCCTTCCAATTATACCAACTGGGTTATTGGTAGTACTGGCAATATTAGGGCAGCAGGGCAATTCGACGGTTATGTTGGTACCCTTGGTGTTGTGGAATCTCATAACACACCAATTACAGATATTCCTAATTTGTACATGGCTCAACTTAAAGATAGATTGACTCCCTCCGCTCCTACGGATTTAGCTGCTGTTTTAAACGGAAATCAAATTGATTTGACTTGGACAGACAACGCAGACACTGAACAAGAATTTGCAATTGAAATAATTGAGAATGAAACGTGGACAACTTTAGCAATGGTTAATGCCGATATTACTACTTATTCTCACACTGCGCTGCCTGCTTCTTACAACTTTACATATCGAGTTGTAGCCGTGGTTGGTGTTGTTGCTTCTGCCCCAACCAACGAAGTAAGCTTAGCGAGCAGCCTCGAAATTAAGGCGATTGAAGACGCTTATGTTTTGGGTGGCGATGCCGATAGTAACTTTGGAACTACGGCTATTTCGTTAAACTTTGGAGCCGAAGATACAAGCACCTCGCAAGAAGGTTTTATCAAGTTCGATTTAACTAGCCTACCCTCGGAAGTTGGTTCTGCTAAACTTAACCTTACTGTTACCGGCGCCAACACGAATGTTTATGAGTTGTTTTTAGTGGCGGATGATAGCTGGACAGAAACTGGAATTACTTTTAACAATGCGCCATCTGCCGGTGTTTCGTTGGGGGTACAAACAAATGAATTAAGTTCGATATTGGAATGGGATCTTTCCAATGAGGTATCAGCAGAGCTTGCTTCCGATCAAACGCTCTCGCTTAAAATTGTGGTGTGGAGTTCTACTAACTCATCTGACATTTACAGTAAAGAAACCGCCTCAACAGAAAGTGAGAAACCTACACTTTTATATTCTGAAGGTGGTGGTGAAAACAATATTGCACGGATAACTACCGAATTAATTAATGGAAGTTTTGAAGACCCTGTTATTTCTAATTACGAACATGCTCCTATAGGAACTGGCTGGACGTATACATATAACAACGCTGGCGTGCAGGAGAATGGTAGCGATTTAGATGCGTTGGATACTCCTGAGGGTGTGCAAACTGGTTTTATAACTGGTACGGATGCTTCGGTTTCTCAAAGTATCTATTTACTCGAAGCAGACAATTATTTCATTCAGTTTAGAGCAGGGATTAACAAGGATAAAGCTCCTGAACTGCAAGTTTACATAGACGACGTTAAGGTGACAACTATAATAACCGTTGCTGGTGCAACTGGTTTGTCGCAATACTTAAAGTTTTTTATAACTGATACCCTCCTGCTAGATTCGGGCGTACACACCATTACTTTTAAGGGAGCTGCTACTAACAAGGATTTTATCTTTTTAGATGAGGTGTTGATTGTAAAGGTTAATCCTTTTACAAGTGTGATTGAGCTAAGCAATAGCATTGCTATTGCTGTTTATCCAAACCCTGCTGAGAATTTGATTCATATTGAGAATTTGAAAAGGGGGGTAGTTGTTAGTGTGTTTGGGTTGAATGGGCAATTGGTTTTTAGTGAGGTTTATAGTGGGGCTTTGGATGTATCGGGATTGAATGAAGGGATGTATTTTCTGAGGGTTGATAGTATAGGGAGCTTGAAGCTTGTTAAGAGGTAGGGACTTGACTTGTACTAAAATAGGTTGACACAAAAACCTATTTTAGTACAAGTCAGTGAGTCACTGCCCTAGAATGATGAGATAAATACCTGCTATGATACCCAACAGAATTAAACCCTTTTGCTTGGTATTGCTCTCCTTAAAAAGAAACGCTCCTACGCCAAACGAGATAATAACACTACTTCTTCTGAGTAGCGACAAAATAGAGATCAACGAATCCTCGTATGTTATGGCGTAGAAATAGGCGAAATCGCCAAGTACCAATACAATGCCGATAAACGCAATTGCAGGATGCCATTTAAACGGGGTGAGTTCCTTTCTTTTTGGGAACCAAAAAGCGGCCAAGACGAGCAACATTATTAGCACCTGATAAAAAGAGAAATACGCCTGTACAGCAATACGGTTGTAATGATCTATCAAAAACTTATCGTACAACGTACTCAACGTACCAATAAAAGTAGCTGCGACAAGAAACCAAATCCACTTGTTTGTTTTAAAGTTTATGCCCTCTTTCCTCCCGACTCTTGAGAAAAAGTAAAAAGAAATTAGCACCACCGTCATACCTGCCCATTGTAGGATGGTTAACTCTTCGCCATAGATTAAAATGGCACCTATTAGTGTCCAAACAGGGCCAGTGGATCTTATGGGCGATACAATTGTAATGGGCAAGTGCTTTAGCGCCATGTAGGATAAAATCCACGAGGAGATGACAATAACCGTTTTTATAAGGATGTGAATATGAAATTGTAATCCTTGCGGTGGGATATAAAAATTATCATATTGGTCGAAACCATCAAAAGCCAACGAGCCAATAAGCGATGGAATAAATAGAATGGCGCTAGACAGTGTTGCGAAAAACAACACAGGCAAAACTGCATTATTATCAAGAGCAAGCTTCTTTAAAATGTCGTAAATCCCTAAAGAGATCAGCGAAAGTACACCGAGCAGAATCCACATAAGTTGCTGTTACGATTTAAATCTTAAGGCTGGCCGTAATAAGAATCATCGCCGTGCTTTCTTTTGTAATGCTTTTCTATCAGGCTATCCTTTAATCTTGGCACATTCAGATTAATGGATTGAGTGAGCCAGGCCATTTTAGCAATTTCTTCTAACACAGCGCTATTGTGAACCGCCTTGTCGGCATCTTTTCCCCAAGTAAACGGAGCATGATTAGCTACAATCATCATTTCAACTTCTTCGGGAGAGATGCTTTTATCCTTAAAGCAATTGACAATTTGATAACCTGTTTCGTACTCGTAATTTCCTTTAATCATCTCGTCCGACATTACTGGAGCACACGGCACATCGCCAGCTAAGTAGTCGGCGTGGGTGGTTCCATAAATAGGGATATCTAATTGAGCTTGTGCCCAAGCAGTTCCATAAGTAGAATGCGTGTGTACAATTCCTCCTATAGAACTCCACTCCTTGTACAGCACCGCATGTGTTTTGGTATCTGACGATGGACGCATTGAACCTTCGACAGTTTGCCCTTCGAAATCAACAATCACCATGTCTTCAACTTTTAAATCGTCGTAAGCCACACCGCTTGGTTTAATTGCAAAAACGCCTTTGTCTCTATCTGCTGCGCTGGCATTACCAAATGTAAAAAGCACCAAGCCTAGTTCAGGCAGTTTTATGTTTGCTTCGTACGCTTCTTGTTTAATGGTTTTGTATGCGCTCATTTATTCTTCTATTGATTCAATTGCCGCGCCTAAATTACAATATCTAGCATACAAGTGATTGTATACATCTACTCTTGCTTTGTTAGGTTGATACGTTTTTTCAAAACCAGCACCCATGTTTTTCATGGCTTCTTCTACCCTATTGTATTTGCCTGCTGCTACGGCTGCGAACATGGCTGCACCCAAGGCACATGTCTGTTCCGACTTACCCACTTTTATTGGCATCTGCAAAACATCCGAAAGCGTTTGCATTACATAAGCTGATTTCTTTGCCACACCTCCCAATGCTATTACGCCTTTAATCTCGACACCTTCATCGTCGAATCGTTCAGTAATTTTTCTTGCGCCAAAGCAAGTTGCTTCTACCAAGCTTTTGAAAACACGTGGTGCATCCGTTCCTAAATTAAGTCCTGATAGAACTCCTTTTAATGATTGGTCTGCATCTGGTGATCTTCTGCCGTTCAACCAATCGAGCACAACAGCATCGTCGGTTTCGGGTGCAATCTGCTCGGCTTCTTTTGCCAAGTTCGGAATTATAGCATCTGAAATTTCTTTTATTGCAGCTTCCGAAATTGAATCACCTGCATATTTTAGCGGCCAAACAAGCAGCTGTTTAAACCATGCATAAACGTCTCCAAAGGCAGATTGTCCAGCTTCTAAACCTAGCATCCCCGGAATTACCGAACCATTAACTTGTCCACAAATTCCTTTTACCAAATGCTCATTCGGTTCAAGTGGTGCTACCATAATGTCGCATGTAGAAGTTCCTATGACTTTGCTTAAAAACCCAGATTCAATTTCTCCACCAACTGCACCCATATGCGCATCGTATGCGCCAACGGCTACAACTACCTTACTCGACAAACCTAATTTGTCAGCCCATTCTTCGTTTAAACTTCCTGCCACTTCATCAGAAGTATGTGCCTCTTTTAATAACTCTATTTTAAAGTTGGCTAAGCTCGAATCTAATTTCGTTAAAAAATCTTTAGACGGCATTCCTTCAAATTCTTGGTGCCACAATGCTTTATGACCAGCAGCACATACGCTTCTTTTCATTTCGGTTGCATCGCTTCCACCCGTTAACATAAACGGAATCCAATCGCAATGTTCTACCCATGTGTAGGCCGAATTTCTGACATCTTCGTCGGCCCTATTGGTATGAATAATTTTTGCCCAAAACCATTCAGATGAATAAATACCGCCAACATACTTGAGGTAATCAACATCCGAATCTTTGTTCTTTTCGTTAATCTCAGCAGCCTCATTAATAGCGGTATGATCTTTCCACAAATGAAACATGGCGTTCGGGTTTTCCTCAAAGCCTGCTGTAAGTGCCAATGGAATTCCAGCACCATCAACCGGGCAAGGTGTAGAACCCGTGGTGTCGACACCAATACCAATTATTCCTTCTCTTACATCATTATCCGTTTGATCTAAAGCGGCGTTAACCACCTCAATCATCGACTCTATATAATCTTTGGGGTGCTGGCGAAACTGGTTTTTATGCGGAATGCAATACTGTCCTGCTGCCCATCTTTTGTAATTAGAAACAGCAGTGCAAACTTCCTCGCCAGTATCCACATTAACCACCAAAGCTCTTACGCTGTCCGATCCAAAATCTAGTCCAATGGTATATTGCGACGCTCCCATATTCTAATAATTATTGGGCAATTGATTTTGCCAAATTGTGAATCGTATTTTGAACAGTTCCTTTTAAACTGTCGCCAGCAGCATTAACAATCTTGTATTCAATCGTCATTACATCTACAGGTACAATGTCGTTTAACAACAACCTCACTCCTGTTTCATCTGCGTTGAGTACAACATCACTTATCTCTAATGTTTTTTCATTGTACCTATCAGAACCATAATTACTACTCCTTATTAACTCCCATGTTTTCACTTCGTAATTCGATTTATCCAACGCACTTTCTTTACTCAGTTTATTGGCAAATGTCATCGACATTCCTTCCTCAGTTGCACTCAATTCCAACGGGATCGTAATTGTATTACCAGTATATCTAACCCTGTAAAAATCGCCCATGCGCGTGTTGTTAGACGAACCCCATGCAGCCATTCCGCAGATGTACAAATTGCCATCTGTCGGGTGGAATCTTCCACGCATTACCCCTGTTCTAAAATCAGTATCGGGCAAGTCGATAACACCACCTTGCTTCTGTCCTGCCACTTCTTCATGATACACCCATTGCAGTTTACCGTAGCCAAACGACGAATTTAAAAGTCCACCATTTAAGTCGCCCCAACCTTTGCTCTCTACCCACAGCAACTCGGCAGGCGATCGATCAAAGATTTTGTCCACCCAAACCATTGGTTGTTCCATTGCCTTTCTCGATGTATCCTTAGGCGGATTATATCCCCACATATTGCCAAAAAACTTTCCTCTCTCTCCACCCTTTATCCAATTAATCCGATTCATAGGATTCCAATGTCCTTCTTGATCTGTAACCAAAAAGCCACCATCTGGATTAATGCAGATTCCATTTGCAGCCCTAAAACCATTTGCTAAAATTTCTGTTTTCGATCCATCGCTACTCACTTTTAGTAAAGTACCATGTTGTGGTACAAGTGCCTCTCGGGCATGTCGGCCACTTTTGGCATAATACAAATTGCCTTTTTTATCAGCTTGTAATCCCATTGCAAATTCGTGAAAATGCTCGGTTACCTGATGATCGTGGTTGAAACTTTCGTAAAAATCTGTCTCTTCATCTCCGTTCAAATCTCTGAGCAAAACAATTTGATCTCGGCACGATACATAGATTTTCTCATCAATTACTTTAATCCCTAATGGCTGAAACAGACCAGCTGCAATCCTTTTCCATTTAAGCTGTCCGTTGTTATCCGTTAAGCCAGTAACAATAAATACATCGCCATCGGTTGTACAGATCACACCCTTGTTCTGATCCTTTAAAAAGTCAATCCCGCTGAGTTTCATCCTGCAATTCCAAGGATTTTTAAATGGAGGCGTGAGGTGATCTACGGCAAACATTCCATCATCGTTTCCGGTTGTAACAACGCTTGTTGCCTCCTGTGGATAATGAGCTGGGCCACCTTGGGTATACTTATCTAAGGTTTCAACTTCTGAATTATCTGCAACAATTTGATCTAGGTCAGCAGCATCACCACCAGTAATAAACAGTCTAATTTGAGCAGCTTTTGACTTTTCTACAAGTACTATATAAAAGCCATCTTCTTCTTTTATTGTTGCACCAGTACCAGAAATTTGAACTGAATTAGAAATTGGTGCGACTTTCATTTTCAATAAATCAGATGGCGCTGTGATATTTAAAGTTCTTGTAAACACAGGCGAATCGCCATTTTCAATTACGCCAAGTTGTTCCAAAACATTAGCGCTACCAACAGAATAAGAAATTATGATGTTGTCGCCATGGTGATAGATTCCTTTATAGTTGGCCCACGATTTTGGTAGTGGTCCAAACTGCCTCCCGTCTCTTGCAGTAAACCTAGGATCGTCAAACGAACCACTAGCAGGGTTTGCCCAACCAGGACCAACAGGTGTTTCGAAATGCAGTTTCCCAATTGTACGTGGATACGTGTTGTGTCTGTTATTCAAAAGAATTGCATCCCAATCAATAAAACCATCGCCTGTCCAGCCGCCTGCAACACGCATTACATCGTGATCGAAAATCATCCACGCCTTTCCTTTGGCCACTCCGCCATCTCCTTTATCCAACCGAACCGCTATGCCTTTGTAAGCAAAGTTGTTCGTCGAAAGATCTTCGTCTGATACTGGCGAACCACCACCATAAGGACGTGGTTGTGCTTTGCTGGTATCCAACAACTCGTATGTATTGATTAGAAAGCTGCCATAATCCTGATTCGACCATGGTGTGTGCGCCACAGGTTTGGGGCCTTTAGAATCGCCTTTGGGTAAACCTGCCAAATACCCTGAAGTAGTTTTATAATACTGATCTTCGTTGTCATCAGCAATTAAACGCTCTCGGATAAACGCAATCACGTCGTACTTCTCACGAGGCGTCATAGTTACTTGAGGTGGCATTTGTACAAAACCCTTCGTGATGGTTTGATACATCGAAAATGGATCGCTTCCTGTTTTAAAAGACTCTTTCCAAAACTTTAATGAAGTAGGAATCGATCCTGTTAGCTTTTGGGTTCCATGACAGTTGATGCAATTGGAATTATAAATTCTACGTCCTCTTCCAATCGAACCTTGGTTTAGTTCCTCAATTAACCCCGCATGATCAATGTTTTGTTCGGTTTCCATTACGTCTTCGTCCGACAACAGGTATTCTATTTTCGATCTATCAATGGTTACCAGTTCGCCAGATTGCTTGGTGGCTGAGAAATAATCCTCCGTTTTTTCACCATCTAAATATATGTCTCCCTTAATTGTATTGCCATCAATAACGCCTTTCAATCCATATATATCGTCCCACTTATTAAAGTCAAGAACAAATTGATTGCCTGTGATCTCGATTTTTTCGACATTGTATTTTCCATCCGACATTGAATTCATGGCTACATCAAATTCTCCATCCTTATTTTCGAATCTTAAAACAGCAGTATACTCACCGTCTTCAAAATTCATAACCACATCCCATGTGCCCGAATTATCTTCGGAACCGCAGCCTGAAAGCAATACAACAAAAATTAAGCAACCAATTAAATAACGCATACCTTATGTTTTACTATTGTAAACTTGAAATTTTCAAATCTCTGTTGTCCCAAATACTGTCGGGAAACGACTTATATGCAGTCGGTTCGTAAGTGCCAATTACATCAACATTGGCTTTCTCTGGGACTTCCAAATCTAAGCACCAAAATGCGGCGTTCACCATCAATCTTCGGGTTCCTTCTGCAATTAAATCTGTTGCCGCACCAATGGTAGAGCTAAACGATTTTCCAGCTTTCCCGTTGGGTAATTGGTATGTTTTTGTCCACGCTATCAGCATCATTGGGTCGTTTAAATTAACGTCCATCATCCCTTCGTCTTCCCAATCTACATGTGGTGCCAATACGCTATCGGTTGGTCGCATGCCATACCTCGAATCGGTTGAATCCCATTCACCTGCTCTCACCGTTACTTGGCCTAATACAAGGTGTTGTGCATCACCGGGCAAAGGCAATCTTACTCCGTAAACATCCGAAGGGCCCCAAATGTCACCGTCTTCAATTCCATTAAGAACAGGGTGATTTTCGGCACCTGAAGCAATCAACCCTTTTGTGCTTTGAAACTTGTGCCCACCATGATGGTAATACCACTTATCGCCCATTACTAAGCCGCCATAGCCCTTGTTCCACTCATCTTCGCTTTGGTAAGAATTACAATAGTGTCGGTAACTCGATTCCATTTCTATACCCTTGAACCAAAATGCATGGGTGGCTGTTCTGATAGAAATTACAGGCTTGCCGCTCATTAAATAATCGTCGATGTATTTCATTTGCTCATCTGGCAACGCTCTAAAACGGGTAAACATAATCATCAAATCGGCTGTTTTTAATTGATCCAATCCAGTGATGTTGTTCAAATAATTGGGATCAACAATTCCGGGTTTGGCAGGATCTTGTGCAAACAATACGGTACAATTAAAGCCATGTGTTTCCGACAGAATTTTTGCCAACATCGGCAATGCTTCCTCCGATCGGTATTCTTCATCACCTGCAATCAATACGACATTTGGCTTGTCTGCCTTTCCAGTCATTGTGAGCCATTCCTCCGTCGCTAAAGCTATGGAGGACACGTCCTCTACTGCTTCCTCATTCGTTGAAGATTCTGAGGACTCGTTAGGTGAACCACACGCCATCCAAAATATGGAGATAATAAAGAGGTTTAAATATTTCATAGTACTGTATTTGTTTAGCTTAGTAAAGATCGGATGTTGGCATCGATAAAGTTTCCATCGTTCAAAGTAACACCATCAGGGTTTGTAATGCATTCGTCGCATTCATCTTCCATTACAATCCAACCATCGTAATTGGTTTCAATCAAATATTTTGTGATGGCATCAAAATCAATAATTCCTTCGCCTGTTGGTGCCCAACTTCCATCATCGAACATGTCTTTATAGTGAACCAAATTAACTTGATCTCTATATTGCTTGATGATGCTTAACGGATCCATACCTGTTTTTGCCATGTGTCCAACATCTGGAGTGTAGCCTACAGTGCTGTCCAATCCATTCAACAAAATCTTGTAATCTGCCTCCGTTCTATAAATCGATCCTTCGGGAGAATTGGGATGATAGGAACAGGTGATGCCTTTATCGGATGCCCGTTGGCCAATATCGTTTACACACGACAACAAGTTGGCTTGTCGCTCCTTCAAATTATTTCTGTCCGTTCCTGGCATTTGAACCATCAGGTAAATGGTATCAGGAAAATGAGCAAGAAAGTCGATCCATTTATCGGCATTGGCTTTTTCGGTTTCGGTTTCTTGGGTTCCCAGCCAATCTTCTACATGACAAAGCGCGGTTAATTTTAAATGATGTTTGTCCAACACTTCCTTCATTTTAATAGGATCAGACAAGTGGTGGAAGAAACTCGTTTCAGGTTCAATGCCCTCAAACCCAGAATTGTTAACCACGCCCATAATGTGATCTAGCTTGCCTTTATAACCCTCGCCTGGCATTTGCCAAGTATATGTTTCGCACGCAACTTTAATTTTGCTCATCTACTAATTAGTTAAAAAGAATTCGGTTGTTAGTTTGTTAAATCTTTCGAGGTCTTCCCAATGATGCACATGCCCTGCTTCAGGAAAAGAAACGTACTCCGAATTCTTTATGCCATTGTGTAAAATCTTAGAAAATGCAGGCGGAGTAAAAATATCCATTTCGCCACAGGTAATTAAAGTAGGCACTTTAATCCTGTGCAATCTATCAATGGTATCATGGTTAATACATGCGTCGAGCTGGCCTTCAAATCCGTTTTGAGTTTGTGGGGTGTCGTTATTTATGGCAGCATTCTGTCCGTCTTTTAAATCGGCCAAACCATCCTGATAATACGGTGGTGCAAAAATCCAGAGTTGCAGCAATGCCATAAAATCATCCGATTTACTTGTTACTCTTAAGTTCTTGAGGTTTTCGTAAACCGATTTTGCATAATTGTTAAACTTGGGCCAAGTAGCTACTAAAACCAACGCACTCACTTTTGCAGGATAGTTTAAAGCCAACTCTTGGGCAATGGCTCCACCCATAGAAATGCCTGCAACTTTTGCCTTGTCAACCTTGGCATGATCCATTACTGCAACAACATCGGCCGCCATCACTTTGGTGGAATATGGGCCCGCTGGTTGATCGGATTCTCCCACACCACGATTGTCTAACACAATGCACCTAAAATGCTTTTGGTATTCGTTCAGGTGCTTTTCCCAAACGTTGCCATCGGCTCCAAATCCCATTATTAATACCAGTGGATCTCCTTGTCCGAAAACTTGGTAGCTGATTTTTATTCCATTAGCATCTACAAAATGTCTCATTTAATCTGACTAATTACATGATCTACAAATGGGATGGCTTTTTTAGCATCTACTTCGGTGGTTGGACAAAAACAGAAATCGAAACACCACCATGGAAGTTGTTCTACCTCGTTTTTAATGGAAGAGATTACTTCTACAAAATCTATATTCCCTGTTCCAAATGGCGCATGGGTACTGGTCTCTTCTCCGTGTAACGAACCATCGCTATCTATTAAATGAAAGTGACCAATGTGTCCGCTTAGGTTTTTAGCAAACTCTGCAACGCCACCAGCCAATACTTCCTTCTCGCCTATTTGTCGTGCTCCAACAACCGAACACATGTAGGCATGACTTGTATCAAAAAGCACTTTAAAGTTATCGTGATTTACCGCTTTAACAATGTCTACCACTTCGCTTGGTTTGTTGAGCCAGAAACCCGGTTCGAACTCCCACACCAATTTCACCCCCGCTTTTTTAC
Source organism: Flavobacteriales bacterium (assembly GCA_013214205.1). Taxonomy (GTDB): domain Bacteria; phylum Bacteroidota; class Bacteroidia; order DT-38; family DT-38; genus DT-38. The sequence goes on along the minus strand of JABSPQ010000002.1, from coordinate 52,669 downwards.
AAACATCTGCCGCTTGGTGCCACGTTTTTGCAAGTCGATCAAACCTTACGTTGTACTCTTCCTTACTCAATTCATCTGGCGGACTAATTGTGTCTACTCTAAGAGTATCGATATTCATGTTGTTGCAGAACGCCAACGTTTTTTCAATTACTGCAATGTGATCATTCATTGGAACTTCCGCAGCAGGTACGTGTCTAAAATCGGGTGCGTAACCCGAAATCCCCAATCCATGATCGGTGATCAAATGCTTTAATTCCGAACACTTTTGCGGTGTGTTGTATGTATCGGGATGTGGATGTGGTTCGAAGCCATTAATTTCAACGCCATTATATCCAGCATTTGCTGCGTAGGTTATAAACTTTTCAAACGACCAAGGATTATCCTCGAACGGGCCAAATGAAAACGCCCAACTGCCAATAGAAAACTTAGGTTTTTGCATTAGTTGTTCCAGCTTTTATTTATAAAATCAAACCCTTCTTTGTACACTTCTTCTGTTTCCGAGAATTCTCGCCACACATTAATTGCGTTGGCAAAATCTGGTGAGTTTCTGCTAAAGGCTTCTATCATTAACCAACCATCGTAATTGATTTCTTTTAAGGTTGTAAAAACTTCGCCCCAATTTACTTGTCCTTTGCCAGGTGTACCTCTATCGTTGTCGCTTATGTGCACATGTTTTAGGTGAGGCTTAATTGTTAAAATAGCTTGCTCCTGACTTTTCTCTTCGATGTTGGCATGGTGCGTATCGTAGATGGCTTGCACATTGGGATGATTTACTTGATCTAATAAATCTTTTAAATCGGCCATTGTATTTACCAAATAACATTCGAATCTGTTGAGGGCTTCGGGAGTTAAAATGATGTCGGCTTGCTGGGCATGATCTCCTGCTTTGTGCAACATTTCGATGCTCCATTTCTTTTCGTCGGCAGTTGGTGGCACGCCAGTAAAATGTGCAAACGCAGAATGAAATGGGCCGCATATAATTTCCGAATTCATTACATACGCTCTATCTATAGCCCATTTTAGTCTGTCTAAACCTGCCTCTCTAACCGATTGGTTGGGGCTGGCAATATTGGTATCTGGACTTAATGAAGTAACACATGTTACGCCCATTCCGTTGCTAGAAAGATAGTTGCCTATGGTTTTGTAGTGAGAAATATCTCCATCTCCCAAAGGGATTTCTACTCCGTTGTATCCTACGTTTTGTAATTCATCTATTATGCTAAAATGCGCTGGCGTAACGTAGTCTGTCCATAATAGCATGTTGATTCCTATTCTCATCTTATTGTTTGTTTAAACTTAAGATAAAATAACGAACGTTGCCTCTTATTTCTATCCTTGCCTATCCTGTTTAACTTGTGTTGTAAGTTGTAGGTGGGATTTGGTGTTGTGTAGATTAGAAATAAACATCATAATCCTGTTTGCTGAATTGTTGAGCTTAATTAATTTGTAGCCTTCCCCTCCTTTCCGCAAGTTATTAGAATTACTTAATTTAGAGAAATATGTTGTCGGAACTAAAGAAATCTACGAACGCCATTTTATACGAAAGAGTGATTAGCCCACTTTTCGGAACTTTTGTTACCTCGTGGTTGGCCTGCAATTGGAAGATTATTTACCTCACATTGTTTATTAGTGAGGATAAAATAAGTGTTAACAAAATCGATTACATAGTTGACGAACTGTATAACATACACTTACTAGTTACACTTCCATTAATTTCTACTGCGATCTTCATCACTTTAGTTCCATTTGTTTCTAACGGTGCATTTTGGCTTAGCATGAAATTCAAAATGTGGAGAATTGATAAAAATTAATAAGATCGAAAGAAAACAGTTATTGACAATGGAGCAATCTATTGAGATTAGAAAAGAAATCAGAGAGAAAGAGTTTGAATTTGATAAGATAATAGAAAAAAACAACCTTAACGAAGAGCTGTTAAAGAATGATATTTCGGAACTGGAAGAGCGAATTAGGAAACATGAAGTTGACTTGCCCAAAAGAAAGAATGCTTCAAAATCAGGAAATTCATCGAGCAGTTACTCATCGTCCGATTTTGATGAATTGAAATCAAACAAAAAAGTTTTCGGATCATTTATGAGTGTGGCTCAACACATTAGAGAAAATGAAGATTTCCCAAAAGGAACTGGAAGTGAATTAAAAGAGTTCTATTTAATTAACGATATCGTTGAGGAAAAAATAGGAATTCACAGTTTACCATATTATCGTTTAACTTTTAAGGGCAACGGATTATATCAAGATCATTTCAATGCAGAATTTAATAAAAAACATAAGGAGAGTTAAATCCCCACAACATTATATAAAAACCTTTTTGCCTTTCGTATTAAAATTCTAATAGCCGAACATAACAGCCAGCCTAACAACAAATACATACACTATGAAAATATTTATATCGCATACTTCCAAAAACAAAGACTATGGTAATTTGTTGGTTGATCTTCTCAGAAATATTGGTGTAAAAGACATTGAAATAATATTCACTAGTAATATTGCTTTTGGAATCCCGGTAGGCAAGAATATTTTTAATTGGCTAAAATCTCAAATTGAAGAAAAGCCATTTGTCATTTATTTGCTTTCTGAAGAATATTACGAAAGTGTTGCTTGTCTGAATGAAATGGGTGCAGCCTGGATAATAGAAAATGAACACGCCACTATTTTCACTCCAACTTTTGATTTATCTAGTAAAGAATTTCAAAATGGTGCGCTTGATCCCAGGGAGATAGGATTCTATATTAACGACGAAGAACGGATATTGTCATTTATTCAAGCGCTATCTGTAAATTTCAGTATAACACAAAACCCTGTTATAATTTCACAAAGTGTAAAAAAATTCATTCAAGAAATTAGCACTATTAAATCGTCCGTAAAAGCGAAGGAAACGAGTATTAGCGTCACTAAAAATAAAGAAGGGCAAAGTATAATAACCGAAATCCCAACTTTACATGCCCCAATTACACATCCGTATGATGCTACTTCGAATAATTTGTATTCGAAACTCATCAAATTGGTAACAGAACGAAAATTAAAAGAAGATGAACTTTTAATGCTTCATTACATCGTGGATGCTGGTCGAAACAAACTGCTGACAGGGTGGCAAGAAGAAAACGAAGTGGCTCACATTATTGAATGGGGAAAAATTAACGACATTAAGAATATTTTATCCTCGCATTATTCGAGAGTGCTTTCAAGATTTGATTTAAGGGGCTTCACAGAAGTATCCGCAGTTACCAGTTCTGGTAACACAAAAGAAGTTAAGTTGAAGGAGGCAATTGCTTCAAATATTTTAGACTTGCCTTCAGAGGTTATTACTATAATCGATGAAGTAGTGAAGAACAACTTTTTTGAATATAAAGAAGAAGATACTATTCAAGCTACGAAAGAAGAAGATTTACCATTTTAACAAACACCATATTACCCGCCGTCCATAAAGGAAAACAAAAAGAATAAGAAGATTAGAGAATAAAAAACATTAAGAGAGGAACTGCCTTAACACAGTCCTCCCGAATGATTAAAAGATTTACGATGTTCACAATCGCTCCTACCCTTCGCTTTGGGCTCACCGACGATAAATGTCGGGACGAGTTTCGGGTAGAGCATCACGCCCACACAAGATTTTCAATTCAAAAAGTTCTGCTTTCGTTATTACTTCTAGCTTAATAGTTAAAAGACATTTAGTCGAAAACAGAAGCATCAGATTCCCAATGCGTGCTGAGATTATACCCTTTTTTGGTATAAGTAAAATAGATTACATGCCTATTCTTACTCGATTTATTTTGTCCTCCACGATGCAGCACCCTATCATCAAAAGCAATGCAAGTACCAGCGGTTATGTCATTTTGCACGGCTTCTGGCACAGCGTACTCCGTGCCTCCAACCAATGTTTCAGGACTTGTTCCGTCGGCTTGATATACCATTTGCTCCATAGGTAGCTTGGTTTTGTTTATGTGATTGCTAAGAATATGTGAACCACGCGCAAATTCGGTTGGGCCCATTTCTACAGGAATATCATTTATAGCAATTAGTACTTGAATGTGATGTACGGGTAATAATTCCGCACCTTCATGTGGTGAATCTATGTGCCATTTTTGCTCGGGTGTATTAGGCTCGGAGGAAATTATGCCACTCATTCCAAAGTCTAAATCTTCGCCTAGCATCTCTTGCATTAGCGGATACCAAGGTAGGTTTTCAGGCTCATAGCCAAATTCTTTGGGCGAAATAAGTGCGTCCCATCTCCCACGAGAACGCAAACAAATCTCCTTGTATCCAGCCGAGCTACCAATTCCTATCTCTTTATCTCCTAGGGTTTCTCGCAAATCTTTTAGTCGTTGTATTGCCGTATCACCTAATTTTTTAATTAATTCCTCAGAACAAAAATCTGCCATAATTACAAATCCGTCTTTTCTCATTAGTTCTGCCGAACTATCGAGGACATCTTGACCATTTCTATTTTGCATAATTTATATCGTTTAAAAATTAGTAAATGATTGTGAATATACTAAAGCGCCTCATAATAACACCTATCAAAATAAAAGCTTTAACGTTGTTACACACAAACTTACCAAGATAATAGCTGCATTAGCCTACCTTAATATTTATTGTATTGGCAGAGCCCACATAGATGAAGTTCTTATGATAGCTTTAATTCTAGTTCTAAATTCAAGTTCGATAATGATCTCCTTAACGTTGGCATCTTCCAAGTTGCAAATGGTTTCTGCCTTCCAAGTTGCATTGCACCGCCTTCCAAGTTGCAAACTTGAAAGAGCGGTGTGAACATTTTGGTTTAACTTAGAACTGTTCTCAAAATATTTGAGAACCTGAGACAACCCTTTTGCATTTTGATGTGTTATACTATTAAAAGCCGATAATTAGACTTTTGGAGGAGCAAGAATTAATAAAACAGTGTATTGAAAATAACCATAAGGCGCAGCGCATGCTGTTTGATGGTTACTACAACAAAATGTATCACATAGCAATGAGGTATTTAAACGATCATTTTAGTGCAGAGCATGTTGTTACCGGAGCATTTACAAAAGTGTTTAAGAGCATTGCAAAATTTGAATACCGAGGAGAAGATAGCCTTAGAAAATGGATTACAACCATTGTTATTAACGATTGCATTACAAGCATCAACGCCCGCAAGCCATTGCAGTTTGAAGCAGACATGACGGTAATTTCCGACAGTGACTTAGACATAGACTTCTCATCTAACATAGATGTAGAAGCAGTTATGAAAATAATTGAAGAGATGCCCGCTGGATACAGAACCATATTTAATTTGTTCGCAATTGAAGGCTATAAACATACAGAGGTTGCCGATTTATTAAAGATTTCGGTTAATACATCTAAGTCGCAATTGAAGAAAGCAAGAGCCCACATTATCGGTCAACTTAACAAAATACAGCCTTATGAAAACAAATGAATTTGATAACTTTTTCAAAGAGAAAGTAGCCGATTCTGAAACCGTTCATGAGCAAATTGCTCAAGATAAAAAAGAAAGAATTTGGAGTTCAATTGCGTCTAAAAACCAAGCAAGCAAAAGCAGTACGTTGTTGAAATACGCAGCTAGTATTGCTTTGCTAATTGGTCTGGGATTTCTTTATCAAAGCACATTTACAAGCAACGAAGTTACCATTGCATCTCTGCAAGAAATTAAAGAAATAACACTGCCCGACAACAGTAAAATTTGGCTGAACAAAAACAGTGAAGTTTCTTATTCGCCAGATTTTGAAACTAGAAATATTGACTTAAAAGGCGAGGCATTTTTTGAGATAGAGAAAGATGCGAGTCGGCCTTTTACTATTTATACAGCCGAAACAAAAACTACTGTACTTGGCACATCATTCAACATTAACAGCGATGCAGAATCTGTAGAGATTACGGTGGTAACAGGTAAAGTGTTGTTTGAGCATGTAAACAAAACCAATGCTGGAAAAGTAGAATTAGTGAAAGGCGACCTGGCGACAGTAGATGCTGTGAGTCATAAAATACTTCAATCGCTAAATGAAGACATGAATTTTTTAGCTTGGAAAAACAAGAAAATAATATTCGATAATACTCCCCTAGTCGTTATTGAAAAAACGTTAGAAGCTTATTTTAATGTTGAAATAGAAATAGCCGAACCAGCTATATACGAAAAACGAGGGACAGGCACCTTCGTTGATCCAACTCTAGAGAACATGCTTATGGTGCTTACCCATGGCTTGAATCTCAACTATAAAAAAACCAATCATAAATACATAATCACTTCAAATGACATTTAAGAAAAACATGAAATCTTTTTCGACTCTTCTTCTATTGATACTAATCAGTATTGTATGCAACGGACAATCGTTGTTGCAAACAGAAGTTTCGGTTGATTTAACCAATGCTAAATTGAAGACTGTTCTGGACTCTGTGGCGAGCAATAGCGATGTTCAATTTTTCTATAATTCAAATTTAGTGTTGGATCAGAATTCGGCATCTATCAAGTTAAACAATGCTCCACTTGAAAAATTTCTCGACTATTTAAAAACTAATTATGCCATAGAGTACAAAGAAATTGGAGAGCAAGTTGTACTCAATAAAATAACGACGGTAGATAAAACTAAGATCTCGGGTTATGTAAAACTGCTTCCCAATAAGGCTCCTGCGGCTTACGCTTCCCTTTTAGTAAACAATTCTACCCTTGGAGCAGCTTGCAATGAAGATGGTTATTTCGAACTCCAAATTCCATCATCTCGATTAAAGGAATCGATCAATATTAGTTACCTCGGTTACAAAACGGTTCAAGTTAATGCCTCGCAAATTATAGGTAGCGAAAAGCCTATTGAGTTGATTCAGAATGTAACGACTTTGCAAGAAGTGGAAACATTGGATATTGCTGGCACGATAACAGAACATAGCGCAGGAAGCACTTCGTCGATGGAGTTTATTGAAGGTCTTAAAACATATTATACAGATGGTTGGACTGTGTTTACAATGGAATATACGGACAGTACATTGTATGTAAATATTCCTTTTGAAGGCGGATTGTTTGAAATGATAAGGGTATCCGACAAAGAATACACTTTCCCCGGACTGCCTAAAGAGAGCATTCGGTTTATTACAAACAAATCGAATACTAAGATTAAGTCTGTTGAGAGAGAACGAACAGGTGGTGAAGTTGTTGACCAATATTTTACGCAATCAGTTAAAGAAGTACGAATTAAGGACGAAGTGAATGGACATTCAATTCTAACCTATAACCTTGCGATAGGAACACCAGATGACGTGAGAGAATCATACAACAAAGGAGCCGCTGAAGGAAGTAATCTTGGTAATGCCCTTTTCTATAAATTCGACCCAAAATCGGAAGAACAACAAAAAGGTTTTAATGAAAAGTATGAGATTCTAAAAGAGAATGGATTCAAACTTGAACACAGTTTTATGTCGAAATTATTTATGTTGGCAATACGTACTAAAGATGGAAATATCGATATTCTAAAAAAACTAAACGAGCTCAACTATTTCAAAAAGGACGATATTTCTAGCGTCAGTTCTCCCCTTAATACAGCCATTTGGGTGGGCAATCCGCAAGCATTAAAGTATCTATTCGAAATCGGGATGCAAATAAACGAAAGAGACCGCAGAGCCTTTGGACAATTAATGGCTTCTTATTATGCAAATAAAAGTTGGTTTGATGAGAAGTTTAAAATTTTACTTGATAACGGTTTAGATATGGATAGAGTAAGAAAATCTGGCCCCATATTAGAAACAGTAATAAATGGACGAGGTACTGACGTTGCTCTCTTAAAAAAAATGGAGAAATATTATAAGAAAATTGACTTTAACACATTTTACGGCTCTGTTTTGCACAGCGCTGTTACTTCAACCAAGAGCACCGAAATTTTGAACTATTTGATTTCGTTGGGCGTAGATAAATCAATCCGAACCGATAAAGGTGAAACGGCCTACGATACAGCCAAGCGAAATAAAAGTTATAAAAGGAATAACACTGATTATTCATTTTTGAAAGTTGAAGATGAAGTTTTAAACTCCTATAAGTCCAAGCTGGTTTTAAATAAAAGGTTCTATTTTTTATATGGATCCAATTTTTCTAACGCTTACTTTGGCAACAATCCCAATCCGTTTAACAAGCAGAAACAAACAATGAATCCGATTGTTTCGTCGAACTATAATTTGGGATTCGATTTTAATTATGGAAAATTCAACTTTAAGATTGAACCTGGTATAACGACTAAAGGATATCAAACTTTTACAAAGCAGAATGATGCCAACGAGAAAATCCAATTGCGTTATATAGAAATGCCACTATTGGTAAACAAGCTTTTCCTTAATTCGGGTTCGCATAATTCAGGGTTTTCTTTTGGAGCTGGATTAGATGTTTCTTATTTAATTGGAACTAATATCAATTACATTGCGGACAGTGGTTCCGACTATATAAAAGGCAATTTTAAAAGACATTATAATAATAAGTTTGAATTAGCTGCTGTGTCTGAAATTAGCTTTCTACGAGGAACATCTTTAGCGATTGGAGTAAGATATAAGCATGGCCTCACTCCTACTTCTAATAATACCTATAACTATTTTATTGACGCAAATTCTAACGAAGAAAAGGCTGAATACCATAGATCGTTTCAAGTTTTCTTATCAATTCAAATTCATCAGTGGAGATGATTTTTTGAGCGATAGGTATAATGTGTTCTTCCGTCTTCTAGGTTACAAACTGTTTTCTCTTTCCAAGTTGCACACTGTTTCTGTCTTCCAAGTTCTAAATTGTTCCTGTCTTCCAAGTTAGAAACTTGAAAGATCAGTCAATTCGTCAAGCATCACCTCTCCCATTCTGTTACCCAGCCAAATTTGAGATGCAGCATCAAAATGCGTGTTGTCTGTCCAAGTGGTTAGCGTGTCGGTATTGATGATGAAGGCGTGGTCATCATTTGCAGCTACATTGTCCTGTGATTTTTGAGTGTACTCAGTCTGATCGAAATTCCAAGGTGTTTCTTTAAGTAAGCTAGATGAAATTCGTCCCATTACAAACGGAAGATTTTTGTTGTCACATAAAGAGCGTACATCGGCAATTAGCACTTCTAAGTTTTGCTCGTAAGCTATTGCATGTTCTTTAAATTCCGAATCTGTTTCTCCTTGCATCCAAAGCATTCCACAAATCTCATAGTTGGCATCGCTATCGCTAAGTTGTTTTAACGCCTGACCAGTTGTGAATTTAAAGTCTTTATACATAACTCCTTCTGGCGCCCAATCTCTCCACAAGGTTGTTCCGCCCGCAGCTACTTTAATAATAGCGATGGTATGGTAGGGATATTTTTTTGCTAGCAGGTGTGAGAATCCAATCACTGGTCCGAATAATGAATCTCTATCTATTACAATAGAATCCGATTCTAATGTTGTCCAATTTTTAATTGTGGCATCCCAGATAACTACATTTTCGGGGTGAGTTGAATATTCTTCTGCTCTGTTTTTAACGAAGCCACAGCCTTCCATATTCGACTGCCCACCTAATAAAAACACTTTTACTGGACGCATTTCTTTTTCGTCATTTCCTGATTCCGCATTCCAACAACTGGCTAATGTCATTAATATTATTGCGACAAATAATCTTTTAATAATTAACATTTGATCTTTGGTAGTTCAATTTGCTCGGGTACGAACATAAAGAATTAATGAGTAGCTCGTAGTTTTTTAATCCATTCGATTTAAAAAAGCCATTCTACTTTTTAAGAAACTTACCAATGTAATTTCTTGTCGAATTACTGACCTGAACAAAGTAGAGCCCTGTTGGTAAGTCAACCACACTTATTCGATTCTTAATAAATGCTTGTTCTCTTACAACTTTACCTGCTGTATTAATTATTCTAACGTTAGAATTACCTGTTTCAATCTCAGAGATTTCGATATAGTTAGCCGCAGGATTGGGATAAATTAAAGAAGTAAAATCACGAGAAATATCAGACATACTAGTTTCCGAATCTTCGGTTAACAACACAGTTATTGGAGGTGCAGGAGAATCAATTTCTTTATCACCATCTCCATTTCCAACAATGCCGCAAGCATAAATTGTTACATCACCTGTTCCGACTGCCGGAGCTGTCCATTCTGCTTCAAACAAAAAGCTTTCATTGTCTGTTGGTGGTTCCGACTGTTCAACATATTCAACGCCATCTAGCAAGACAACTTGAGTAAAGTCGCCTGGATTAGAAAAATCTCCAGCCTGAACATTTGCATCAGTCAATGCCATACCTTGAAAACCGAATACTGCGGATCCCATAGGAATATCGCCAGATACCAATGCTTCCATTCTATATGTATTACCTGGGATGTATGAACTTACAGCAAAGCCATCGATGTCTTTAAATGAGATTTCGATAGCTGGATTGTAGTCGCCTCCACTATGGCAAGATGAACAGTCTTCAGGCCACAAAGGACCTCCTGTACGATCAAATCCATCAATATTAGCAGGGGCCATGTTTAAGACTTTGAAACAGTAGTAAGGCTCCTACACTTAACAGTATAAAATAAATAAAACGCCTATGTATTTTATAATAACCCAACATATTAATACGATTTTAAATGTATTAGCTAAACTAATGTTATGGTTGGATAAATCAAATGTAGGTGCTAATGCATTGCATTATAGCTAAAAACTGTGTTCTCGATACACTCCCGTAAGACGGGAGCACTCGAACTGACACGGCTGTTCGGCACACTCGACTTGACAGTGTTAATGTGTAATCGTATAAGTCTTATTAACTGGCTTCCCTCCTCCTGTAGCTGAGATTCTGACTTTGTTTTGTCCTTTTTTCAAAGGCACTCTAGCGACTAATTCCTTAGTAGATCTATTCCAACTAAACGCGGTTGTAGCCTTACCATTTACAAACACTCTAATTTCCGCCTTCGATTTTACTCCAACTACTTTCGCTTTGATTGTATATGTAGGAGACTTAGAAGTTACTGAACCTGTTCTTGGACTAATATAAGTAATCTTTTTAGCTGCTGCCGCTGGCTTTTTAGCTCCAGCTGGTCTTCCACTACCAGCCGGCTTTTTGTTGCCTCCAGGTTTAACTGTATTAGTTGGCTTAATATTTCCTACTGGCTTTTTAACTCCAGTTGGTTTTTTCGCTCCTCCTGCTCTTGTGTTACTAGCCGGCTTTTTATTACCTCCGGGCTTAACTGTGCTCGTTGGCTTTGTATTAGTAACTGGTTCCTTAGCAGTAGTTGGCTTTTTAGCGGCAACAGGTTTCGAACTACTTACTGTTCTTTTACCACCTCCGGGTTTTGCATTATTTACGGGCTTTTTATTTCCTCCTGCGGTTGTAGTTGTAGCTGGCCTCTTTTTCTGGATTTGACTCGTACTTGGCGCTGATTTTTTCACAGCACTCTCTTCAGGCTTTTTCTTTCCGGCAGGTTTCTTACCTGCTGGGTCTGCCTTGCCTGCCTTTCCCATTGTCTCTTCTTCAACCTTATAGCTTATACAATCGCTATCGTTGGTTGTAGGCCCATTTGCACTTGCTGCAGCCCCATCAAAACCCCATGTAGTTTTATGATAAGAATCTCCTTTCCAATGCCAGAAAATAGTAGATTCAAATAGCATTCCCGAACATTTTGAAGCAACTCCCTGAACCCCACCACTAGTTTTGCTAAGATCTAACGTACCTTCTAATTTACCGTCTTCATCAACCGGAATAGCCTGTATGGTAAGTGCACCATTTCTCCATTCGCCATTTTTACCAGCAACGTTTCCTTTTACATCTCCGGTATTGGTAGGAATTACTTGCCCAGAAGATAAGGCGTCGAAACTAAAACTAACCTTTAGCGATTTTAGCTGAGTTGTTCCTAAAACTCCTGAACCAATTGAATAAATAGGAAGCGATTCAACAGACTTATTGTCGTAAGCCTTTACAGATTTTTTAACTCCATTAACCCATATATAAGCTCCAGGAGAAAGGTCTGCATTACCAACAACAATTATAAATCGCTGATTGGCATCTTTTATTCCCCTGTTAATATTGGTAAGCTTTTCGTCTTGTAGGTTAAAATAATTGACAGTAGTTGTGCTGTATTTGTTATCGTATTCGTGCACGTGTCCGTTTGTTGCTCCACCCCACGACAGATCGGTATCCACATCAATATGACCACCATATAAACCTTGTTTATCCTCAGGTTCTGTATTGGTAATTATAACTGGCACATCGTAAGTTACCTTGTATGTTGCAGCACTGTTATCGCATCCGTAGGCACTAATTTTAATTGTGTTCTCCCCTTTTAGCAATGTTACAGACTTGCTGATTCCATGAGATTCACTATCGTATACAAATTGGACACTAACACCATTTAACTTAATCCTAATATCTTCTTTAGCAGTAACATTTAAAACAGTTGCTGTTAAATCATACGAAGCGTCCGCCACAGTGGCTGTAGAACTGGTTAATGTAATTGCAGGTGGATTACAAGGTTCATAAGAAATTGCATATGTCACCTGCTCGGTACTACAAGCATTTTTCATATTAACTACAATCGCATTGTCGCCTTCCTTTAACGTTAAATCGGAGATAGAAATCACGTTTGACTCGAACTTAAAGGCATTTGGATTGCCATTGTAAGTAGCCGTTACATCTCCCTTAGCAACAATCGCTGTTGTATTAAGCGTAATGGCGTATCCACTCTCTTCCACCGTAGCGGTTGTAGACGACGGCGAAGCCAACGAATAAGTAAGAGCAGCACATGGTGTTTCATAATTAACTGTAAACTTATCACTTGCATTTTCGCAACCGTTCGCTACAATTTCAATTTCATTATCGCCTTCATTTAAAGTAACCGAACTTGTTAATGTACCTGTTGTAGTGCTGTATGTAAACGCCACAGAAGCACCATTTACAAGTACTTTAATGTTGCTTTTTACATCTATATTAGAAACTGACGCTGTAAGCGAATAAGACGCGCTGGTAGACGCTGTAGCATTGGCTGACAGATCTATTACTGGCGTATTACAATGATCGTGGGTAATTGAATATGTAATTGTTTCGTTACTGCAATCGTTCATTAAACTAACTTCAACACTGTTTGCACCATCTTTTAAGCTAATACCAGCAATCTTTACTAAGTCGTCTGCGAATGTAAAAGGTTGACTTGTTCCATTGAGTGTTAGCGAAATATTGTTTTTAGTAACGTGCTGTGCAACTAATTCAATTGAATAAGTTTCGTCGGCAACAGAAACAGACAAACTATTTGGCACACTAAGCGCATAAACCAACTGCTCGCAAGGTATTTCGTAAACGGTAGCTGAAGTTGCTGTCTGAGTTTCGCACCCATTCGCTTCAATTTTAAAATCGGTGCTGCCTTCTTTCAATACAACTTCCGAACTGAAGTCGCCAGTGGCAACATCGAAAACAAACGAAGTTGACGCGCCATTAACTAGGAATGTAATGTCGCTTTCTGCACTAATATTAGTGATGGTAGCCGTATACGCATAGTGAGCTTCAGCAACATTAGCAGCATTGTTTCCTTTAGTAATAACTGGTGGTTTACAGCCATCGTAAGCAATATTGTAAACCACATTAGCCACACTACATGCATTGGTCGCGTTTACCTTAATTGCATTGGCACCATCGATAAGTGTAATTCCGTTTATCTCCACAACTTTAGAACTGGCAGTGTATGTAAAAGGAATTGTTGATCCGTTTAGGTTTACTTTAATTTGCGAATGGTCGTCCACGCCATTTACCGTTAAGCTAATTGCATAAGCTGGCTCAACAACACTTTGATTGAGAGCAGCCGGCATCATTAGCGATGTTGTAATACCTGCACACGGTACTTCGTAATTTGCGTTAACAAATCTTGTCGCTTTCTCGCAACCATTAACTAAAATATTAATTCCATTTTTCCCTTCAACCAGCGTTATTGTAGCAGTTAACGTATGTGTTGCTAAATCATAAGTAAAATCTATCGCCACACCTTTATGCTTAATAACAATGTCGTCGGCACTATTTACATTTAGCACCTTTCCCTTTAAAATAAACTCTGGATTTGTAAAGATTGTGCCTTTCGCAAATCCTTCAATCTTAATAAGAGGCTTCTCGCATCCCTTATAACTGATCTTGTAATCAACAGTTTTAGTGCTGCAATCGTTCGTCATAACCACCTTTAATGCATGCGTTCCATCAACAAGTGTAAGCTCATCTACATTAATGTCGCCAGTTACGGCATCAAAAGTAAACGGCTGGCTAGCTCCGTTAAATGTTACTTTAATCTGGCTAGATGCAAGCAAGCCAGCAGCATTCAGTTGAACCGTATATTTATCTTCGGCCGAAGTAACTTCTGCAAGAGATGGAGAAATCAAATTGTACACTATTTCGGCACAAGGTTCCTTTCTATATATTCGGGTTCGCTTTTTAACAGTACCACAGGCATTGGTAGCCGATATAGCAATACTATTATTTCCTACAGTTATAGCAACAGTAGCTACTAGCGTACCCAAAGATTGATCGTAGCTAAATGGTTGAGCTACTCCATTAATTAATAAAGTAATTTCTGAAGAGATAACGTTTGTAATACTCGCTTTTACTTTTGCGGTGGCTTTATCTGTACTTGCCTTAGGAAGTGGATAAACCGCAATGATAGTAGGCTCTTCACATACTTCTCTGTTTATATTGATGCTAGCAACTGCCGAACCACAATCGGTAGTAGCTGTTACAATTATTGAGTTGTTGCCAACCGATAAATTCGCATCAATTGTAATTGAACCTGTACCGGCATCAAATTTAAATGGCGCTGTTGTTCCATTTAGTTTTACGCGAATTTCACTTGCTTTTTCAATATGAGTGGCCCCTACAGAAACCGTTGCTGTTTCTGTTAATGTAGCAAAAGCAGCATCGCCGATAGTAGTTAAAACAGGATCGTCGCAAGGTGCATCTGGCATTTGGTAAGTAAGTGTAAAGGTGGATTTATTCGTTCCACAATCGTTAAAAACAGTTACTATAACAGCGTTAGACCCTTCGTTTAATCTAATGTTGGCTGTTGCTAGAGAAGTACTTTCGCTATAAGCAGTATATCCAACTCCAACCCCATTTACTTCCATTTTTACGATTGTTCCTTCCGACCAATTGTTAATCTGCGCTTCAACCTTTTGATCGGCAACATCTATAGTTGAATAAGGTACTGGAGAAATATAACCTACAGTTGGAATTACACATGGCTCCTGCTCTTTTATAACAACAATTACCATATCGTCGTCTGTTCCATCATCGTTCGCCACACTTGCTTTAAAGATGTTGTTCCCTGTAATTAGGTTTGCACGATATACGATTTGATGTGTACTGGTTAATGTATAGGCTGCAGACGGAATAACATCGCCATTGATCGTTAATTCGATTTGCGATTTAGATTCGATGTTGGTTGTTTTCGCAGCGAATCGGAACACCTCACTTTGTGCAATAAATGGCGACGACATTGGGCTAGTTATGTCGACTGTTGGTGGTGATGGCACTTTAGGAGGCGTATGTATGATAAGGCGTTTATCCGAATCTGATCCTGCCGAATTGGTTCCCGTTATTTCAACAACGTTCGAACCAACTTTTAATACAACAGGAAGTATAAGAACTTTGGTTTGTGTGTTGTATTTAAACGAAGTAGTGGATACACCATTTACCGTTACAACAATGTGCGATTTACTATCTACATGTAATACTTCTGCAATCACTCTTTTATTGGCGCTAGCAAACACTTTATTATCTACAGTTGGTCTGGTAATAGTAACAACAGGAGGCGCTTTTAAAACTTCCTTCTTGTAAACGATGATAGTTGTTTCTACATCCGATCCGAATTTATTTGTTCCCTTAATCTCGATCACGTTGGCGCCTTCAATTAAATTGACATTAAATGTCATTAGTTTCGACGATTTGCTGTATGAGAACAACGTTGATATTATTCCGTTAACTTTTAAATCGATGTATCCCGATCCAGCAACAAACTGAACCTTAGCTTCTATGCTATAATTGTTTTTGTAAACTTTAATTGGATCTACCGCAGGGTTTAAGAAAGCAACAATGGGAAGTTGAACCACTTCTTTTTTATGATAAAAAATGGTTGTGTTCTTCTTGTCGTCTCCTACTTCGTTAACGCCTTCAACTTCAATCAAGTTGGCGCCTTCAATCAACTTTACATTGAGCTTAATAACTTTAGAAGCACTGTTGTAACTGAACAACGTAGTTTCGAAGCCATTCAATTTAACTGTGATATCTGATTTACCCTCTACATTTAAAACGGTAGCTTCAACATGATATGTGGAAAGAGTTGACTTAGCTGGGTTGGAAGCAGGATTATTAAACTCTACAATAGGTGGTAGTTTTTTCGCAGACACAACATAATTAATCTCGGCAGTTTTACTGTCCGACCCCATTTTGTTTGTTGCAGTAACAGTAACCTTATTGTGCCCCTCCATTAAATTAAGTGGTGCGTAAAGAACGTTGGTATTTATGTTGTAGGTGAAGTCGGTTAAAATTACCCTGTTGAGGTAAACTTTAATTTGAGATTTAGAATCAACTTCCAACACCGTTGCTCTAAGCCTAAACGTACTGTTATTTGTTTGCTTTGGCGATACAGATGGTCGTATAATAGTAACAATTGGCGGAGGTCGAATCGGTAATACTTCTTCCTTATCGTAAACGATTATGGTAGATGCGTAGTCTGACCCAGCGCTATTAGTAGTAGTTATTTCGAAGATGTTTCTACCCGGTTTCAATACAACCTTACTCAAAAATCTATCTGAATTTGTGTCGTAGTTAAAATTTGTACTTACAATCCCATTTTGCTTAAATGTAATGTTCGATTTTCCATCTACATGGTAAACCTTGGCCAATAATATAAATAGCTCTTCTTCCACTGCATATGAACTAGTGCTCGGATCATAAATTTTTACTACAGGTAGTTGTTTTGATGCAGGAATCTCTTTTACTGGCGGTACTACTCTGTCGGGTGTTTTAGGCTTAACGGGCGGAGGCGGAATCACTTTCGCAGGTGGTATTACAGCCGTATTATGCTTGTCTTCGTTAAATGCTCTATGTTTAAAAATGTGGAATTTTAGAGTAACAGCTCCATAATGATAAATGTCGTTGTTGGTGGCCTCACCAGTAAAATCAGTTGGCATTCCATCAAAATCATTTGTTCGTGTCCAAGTCATTTTATGCTCTACACCTATTGCAAATCGGGGTGCTAGCTGAATGCTTAAACCTGCTCCTAGAGAAGGCATCCAAGTAATTACCTTTTTGCCTTTAGATCCCACCAATTCGGTTTCATAGCTATTGTCTTGTTCACGTAAAATGTATTTCTGAGTATTTTCTTGAAAACGGCTGTAGTCGTATATGCTTGATGAAAAGAATGGATCATTATAAAGGTCGGCGGATGTTCTATACCCTTTTGCGCCTATACCAGCAAATGCATATAAGTTTAATCCTGTTCTATGTCGGAGGCTATTGGTGTTTACCACCAACTCTAGTGATCCACTCACTAAACGGGTTTTGTAATTCGGAATAAAGTAACCTAGGGTGTTTTCATATTCAGAAAGGTTGTCTCTATATGTGGATGGTGCAAGATTTGAACTATTTAGATCATAATTATCTGTTGCCTGCCCTACAAAGTAAGCTGCAAAAAATCTACCACGAAGATCAAAGGATAAATGATTTCGTTCTCGCATTCCGATAGATTTACCAAAAACTGCCCCCCAACCCAAAGATGTTTTAGATTCTATTTCTGATTGGTACATGCCAGTACCTCCCATGTTTACTCCCCAGAACCAACGAGAATCCCTATCGTAGTTCACTTTGTAAATGCTTTGCGCGTATAAACTACTCGCTAATAAGGTAGCTAGTACAACTAAGGTTAGGATTCTTTTCATAGGATTTCGGCTATTCTTTCAATTCGCTTTGCATATTCTGTACCAAAGCATTTTAATGCCCGTCAAATCTAATGTTTTAGACCTTTTTTCGAATGTTTTTTTGGTGGAAAATATTCACTAATTACCCTCTATCGCAAGCGTCCACTTATGAGTGTAATTATCCATTTTATGCGACCTTGTTGCTATTCCAAGTGGACACTTGAAATAGAGATTGGTAATAGAGGTTAAGAATCAGAATCAAATTCGGCATGGGGATCTTTATGACCTAGCACCTTTATTAATTCTTTATCCAATTTGTGTAGGATATCTTCTCTTCCAGAATAATACCCTCTGGTAAACCTGATAGATTTAGTACCAAACTGCATTTGCTCACATACTGCCCAATCTTCCTTGTTGGTGATGTCCCAAAACTCTACAGCCGATTTAATCCCCGCTTGTCCGTTTTTATCCTTGATGGCATCTGGATGAAAAAGCCAATAACAATTGTTGGTTATTTTACCAGGTCCATCGGGCGTTATGTGGTGAAACAGCACAAAGTCGGGATGAGGAGTTAATAGCATATTCGGAAATACAGAATAGTAATAAACCTTTTTTATGTCGTCGCCATCCACATCGCATATCGGTTTAGAAGCCGCTTCACCATTCATTGTCATGCTCTCCTTGGTAAGTTCCATATAACCTCCTATTACGGCGCCGTCTTCAAAATCGTGTCGTGCGGATTGCACACCTGTTAACTGAGTAAGCAATGGATGTACACCCGGGCAGTGATAGCACTCCTGATAGTTTTGCAAAATCAGTTTCCAGTTGCATTTAAGCTTGTATTCAATTTTATGAGCAATGCGCAATTCGCTCAAATTGTAGTCAGCCCACTTACCCATAAGTCCCTCCATTTGTACTTCAAACGGGATCGGTTCTACAGCTAAAGAAATAAACAAAAAGCCTTCCCAATTATGAATGTGTACTTTATGCAACGCACATTTATCTTTGGTAAATCCATTCTCCTCTTTCATCATTGGGGCAGCTTTTAGCTTACCATCCAATCCGTATGTCCAAGCGTGGTATGGACACTGAATCGAGTTGTTTTCAAACTTTCCTTTCTCTTCTACACATAGCTGTGTACCACGATGACGACACACATTAAAATGCGCTTTAAACTCAGTTTCTGTTTCTCGCAATATAATGATGCTTTCATCTTCAACCTGTACCAGTTTATAATCACCAGCTTCTGCTAACTCTTCTGCCCTACACGCAAAAATCCAGTACTTATAAAAAATCTTCTCTATCTCCTCTTTGTAAATTTCCTCGCTGTGGTAATATTTCCCGGGCAGCGTTCTTTCTCCATCCTTAATTGGGTAATCTTCTCCTCTCTTTTGAAACTCATTCTTAATTACTTCTTGTGCTTTAATAATTGTCATAACAACATGCATTACAGACCCTATGAGCCTGTTAAGAAATACAAATTTTAATCAATCGTTTTTTAGTTAAAACGCGATTCTTAATTCGTAAATCTTACTTTATAAACTAGCGTGATTTTTCTGTAATGAAACGTAGTGCAGCATATAGCATTGGCTATAAGTTGAGCTTAAACCCAATCGAATTCGAAATAGAACTCGAATAGATTTTTGTCAGTGGATGAAAACCCACCTGCAAACAAAGAGTTATCTTTTTAAGATTCCCTTGTGCATATAGTACATGTAAAACAAAACGGGCACTGTGGATATGCGAGACCACATTGGATAAAAATCGATGTATTGAACCGATTTAAACGAAAAATATGAATTTCCTAATTGTGCCATGATCAATTATATAACCTCAAACTTAGCAATAATGTTTCAGTTTGAAGAAACGTTCAAACTAATTCTGATCGAAATCAATTACCAAAACATCTGAAGTTGGTACCGACTGACAAACCAAAACAAACCCTTTGTCCATTTCATCTTCGCCTAAAGCAAAGTTTGTCTTCATCTCAACGGAACCTTCTATTACTTTACCCATACAGGTGCAGCAAACTCCACTCTGACAAGAGAATGGAATATCAAGCCCTTTTTCGGTTGCAACTTCAAGAACAGTTTCACCGTCTTTACTCATTTGAAATTCTCTTTTCTCGCCTCTTTCAATAATGGTAACCATCGTGTGATCTGAATCATTTGTAACAGCACCGCCACTACTAGCTGTTTCAGTTGAACAGGTCTCATCAGTAGCATCAACATAAAAAAGTTCGAAATGTACCTTGTTCGCATCTAAACCAAGAGCCACCAATTCATCCTTAATTAGGAAAGTCATTTTTTGAGGGCCACAAACAAAACAATGATCTAATGATTGAAGATTGAGGTAATTATTAGCTATCTCTTGTAATTTTTCTTTGTTGAACCTGCCATTAAACAAAGGTTCACTCAGTTGCTCTTGAGTTAAAAAGTGGTAAACTTCCAACCTGCCTGCATACTTATTTTTCAATTCTTCCAACTCATCTTTAAAGATGATGGAACTAGAATTCTTATTTAAATAAAACAGTTTTATGGTGCTATTGGGCTCTAAAGCCAATACGGTTTTAGCAATAGACATTACAGGAGTAATACCACTACCTGCAGCAAATAGCGCATAACTCTTAGTAGCATCTGGAGTAATTGGAGACGTAAAAGCTCCCATGGGCGTCATTACATCAAGACTATCGCCAACAGACAATTGATCGTTTGCATAATTTGAAAACACACCATCAGGGATTCTTTTAACTGCTACTTCCCATTTATTATCGACAGAACTAGAGCATAACGAATAAGACCTTCTAATTTCTTGCCCGTTCAAATCTTTTTTAAGCGTTAAGTATTGCCCATGCTGATAGGCGAATGCATCCTTTAGTTCTTCTGGAACATTAAATGATAGTACTGTGCAATCTGCGGTAGATTTGCTAACGCCCGACAATGTTAACTGATGAAATTCTCCCATTTCTTTACTTCTATAAGTGTTATACCGCGAAACTAGTATTTGCTACCCTTCAATCCTAGCACGATTTATATTTGAAGGACACTAGTTTTAAACACTAAAAAGAAAAATCGATTCACATCAAGATAAATAGCTTTTGAATATCCCTTACTTATAAACTAATCACATTTTCTAAATTTTTCGGATCGATATCATTTAATATAAATTTATTAAATTCGGTAAATCAATCACTTACTAAACAACAAGATCACTAACCATAAAAATAAATTATGAAAAAACTAATACTACTCTCATTTGTATCATTAGCTTTCTTTCCATCAACATTTGGCCAAACTATCGACAACAGTTTTAGCGGAGATGGAGTGACACACTCAACTTCGAACCCAACTGGATCTTTATAGATGAAGCTTATAGTGGCGTAGAACAACCAGACGGAAAAGTATTGGTAATTGGAGATGCCGTTAATTATGATGCATTCAAAAGCACTTTTGGAATTGCCAGATACAATACGGATGGCACGCTAGATGATACTTTTGGTGAAGGTGGTATTGTATTCCAATTCCTTACAGGCTCAGATGACATGGGCAAAACAATCGATTTACAATCTGACGGAAAAATAATTACTGCTGGATTAACATATAGCTCCCAAGGGTATTCCGCTATCACAAGATTATTAAGCGATGGTACTACAGATTTTTCATTTGGCACAGGTGGTTCCACACTCCGCAAAATATTAAGCCATTCCGATGGTATTCTTAAAATTGCAATACAGCCTGATGATAAAATTATAGCTGTAGGTAGGTCCTGTTCAGCGATATCTGATTGTCATATGATGATTTCAAGATACACGGCAGATGGAATGCTAGACCTTACTTTTAACGGAACAGGTGTAGACACTGTTGCCTTTATGAATGAATACGCAGAATTTACAGACGTTAAAATTCAAGAAGATGGTAAAATTGTTGTTGTTGTTGGCTACGTTTCATCTAACGAAGGTCAGTTACTAATGCGGTACAACGAAGATGGTACAGTAGATGATACTTTTGGCGTGAACGGAAAAGCAATTACCTATTCAAAAATGAATTCCAGCACAAGAATTCACAAATTGGATCTTCAGGGAGATGGTAAAATCCTAGTTTGTGGATCAAGTACATACGATCTATCATCTAGTAATAGGGAGATGCTAATAAGGCGTTTTAATTCAAACGGTGTAATCGACAGCACATTTGGAACGGATGGTGATGCAACATTTAGACCAAGAGCTACTAGTTTTTGCGCCTCGGTTAAAGTAGCTGGTGATACAGCAATAATTATTGCGGCAACGTCTGCCGATACCATTGTAGACAATGAGTGGGATACTTATGATTACGACTTTACATTGGCAGCTTTAAATATGGATGGCTCTCTAAACACGTCCTTCGGAACTAATGGCTATACTTTTAAAAACATTTATTACAACGCTGGCACTGGATATAATGATTTAGCAATGGATTTACTGTTAACTTGTGATGGAGGACTAATGACGATTGGTAGAGCAATGTTTCCAACTGTTGACGCTGACTACGCCCTGATTAAGTACACTTATGGGACGGGTAGTGGAAGTTGTAATCCTAGTTGGACTGGCTCTAACGAAAATTCGGAGGATACAATGATTGTATACATTCCGGATGCACAGTTAAAAGATTACTTAACCAGCTATACGAACTATGATCCGAATAACGATGATGAAATATCTGTTACAGAAGCTAAGTCGTATACTAAGTATTTGTTATTATCCGATAAAGGTATTACCGATATGACAGGCATTGAAGCATACACTTCAATTACAGCACTCGACTTGACCGATAACGATTTAACTATTATCGACGCTTCTGCCAACACAGCTTTAACATATTTTAAAGCTAGCGGCAACGCCAACCTTGTTTCCATTAATCTTCAAAATGGTAATACCTCAAAAATTACCACATTAGAACTCTCCCCTAACCCCAGTTTACAATGTGTGCAAGTGGATGATGTTGATTGGGCCAATACAAACTGGTCTGATAAATTACCTGCTACTGCAGAGTTCAGATTGGATTGCAGCGGTGTAGGCATTACTCAATTAAATGAAAGCGATGTATCTATAACAGGATATGATGGCGTGATTACAATTGTAGGTATAAGTGGCAAAATTTCTATTTATGATTTGTCGGGTAGAGAAGTTAGCAAAGCTTCCATCAGCAACAGAGCTAAAATTCAGATAAACAAAAAGGGAGTTTATTTTGTAAGAGTAACTACGGAAAAAACAAGCATTACCAAAAAGGTTTACTTGTCGAAATAGGCTGTTTAGCGTTGTAATTCGATCCTAATAAAACGGCTTATTTAGGCAGATTTTATCAAAATATTCAAATAGTTTATTTCTAAACAGTACAGAACGGGATGCATTGACTAAGATTCATGCTTAATTTAGTTGACTAACCACATTTCGGGATATATTTGTATAAGCATATTACAAGAAACCTAAACATCTAATCAACAACTACATGCAATCTGAAAAAACGACGCTTTTAAGCTGGCTATCTGCCATTGCCATTGGTTCATTACTATTTACCTCGTGTGGCGAAACGGAAACAAAAGCTCCACCTCCAACTTTTCAAACACCCGACAGTATTTTAAAGATTAATACTCATATGATTGATGCTGATGGATGGGAGTTTAAAGCACAAATTGTTAAGGTTACCGGCAAGAGAATATTTGTAACTAACGAAGAGTACAGAAGGATTTTTGATTTCCCTCTAACTATGTTGAGCGATTCGCAATTACTGGTTGTAACAGAATGGCAAGCCTACAAAGATTATTACAAGCCTGATTACAAGGTAATTACAGATTACCCAGTAAACATAAACGATACAATTGTGCCTGATACAGGCGATTTCGAAATGCAAGTGGTGGTTATTCCTCTTAAAGAAATTGAATTAAGGGTTGAATTTACTTACCAAACAAAAAACAGAGAGCTTGCAAATCACATGTTGGGTTTATTAAAAAGAGCTATTCCTGCTTATGAGAAAAAATCGGGTGTTCCTTTTCCTGGGTTCAATCCTTACATGGTTTTAGAGAATCTAAAACTTAAAGCACTCGGCTTAGCTGGCCCTACAGATGCATATTTGTGCTCGTTAGACAAAGCAAGCGAATGGACGTTGATGCATGAGTTTGTTCATATTTGGAATGCAGGTGGCAGACCTAGCTGGGTTACCGAAGGGCTGGCAGATTATATTGGCTATCAAGGTATGATTGAGTACGGCGGAAACTTTATTGAAGGTGAAAACTATAATGAAGACATGAAGTTTTGGGATGAGTTTAAAGGAACCGATAAAGACTTTCCGTTATCTGAAAAGAAATACGGTTATAAGTATGAAGGAACAAAAGCAATGGTGTTTTGGGATAAAGTGAACAAGGAATTCGGCGACGAATTTACCAACGCATGCTTCCGTCATAATGCTTTAAATAGAAAGCTTACTGTGGAAGACTTTAAAGAGTTGTTAAAAGCACACGGAGAAGAAGATCCAGATAGAATTACAGACGGCTGGATCGTTACGGGAGATTACCGATTCGAATAACATTAGTATCCTAAATGCCTACTGGATTTAATAAGAAGGAATATTACCAATATGAAGTTGATTTTTATTCTCTTATTTAATTTAGTAGGCCTTATGGCACTATCTGCTTCTGCCCAAACAAAAATTACTGATTTAGATTTCTATCTATTAATTGGTCAGTCTAACATGGCTGGACGTACCCCCATTGGTGAAAACGATTCTCTACCTATCGCAGGCTGTTACTTGTTAGATTATACTGGCGAATGGGAAATAGCGCAAAACCCGTTGAATAAGTATTCTACCGTTAGGAAGGATCTCTCCAAACAAAGAATGGGCCCTGGCTATTCGTTTGCCAAAGCAATGTTGGAGCAAGATAAATCGAAGCCAATTGGTTTGGTGGTAAATGCCAAAGGAGGTACAAGAATTGAAGGCTGGGCAAAAGGAACTCCATACTACGACGAGGCTATAAAAAGAGCAAAAGCAGCCCAGAAACATGGCAACCTCAAAGGTGTTTTATGGCATCAAGGAGAAGCTAACGCAAGCGATCCTTCAACTTACCTTGCAGACTTAAAGCTATTGGTAACCAACCTTAGAGAAGACCTAGGATTACCTGATTTACCTTTTGTAGCTGGGCAAGTTTGTTATCACCCCAACAACAGGTCTCATAAAGAGATAAATGAAGTGATGATGAAGTTATCGAGTGTATTGCCTTTTACGAGTTGCGCTAGCGCGGTAAACTTAACAACCCACGACAATTTACATTTTGACACAAAAAGCATAATAATCTTCGGGCAACGTTATGCCAAAGAGATGTTAAAGATTCAGGCTACACAAAAAACTAGGTAAGGTTTTCCTAATTTGACAGGAAGAAGAATACTATTCACAGATGCCCTTCTTCATTCAACCGACAATTTCTATCGATACATAGATTAACAAAAATATACGTAGTAATTTAGCGGTTCAGGTCTAGGAGTTTCATGCCCCGAGCTTGTTTGGTTTATGATGGCCTCGTTGAAATACGAGGCCTTTTTTTCATTTAACCAATCTTATTCCTTGATTACCTTATACGTTTTTCGTTGAGTTTCAGAAATCAATTCGACGAAATAAATCCCACTTGGTTCATTAATATGAGACTAGTTCTATCAATATTATTCGCATTTGTACTGCTTACCAACTTGCCTTCTAAGGAATACACATTGATGGTAAAGTCTTTAACTTTCGCTCCTAAGTCTATTGTAATTCCCTTTTGCGTAGGATTAGGCGAGATACTCACCTGATTCAATTCAACCTCAATTATCCCAATAATTTGGAATAAAACAGATTCACAATATTCGTCGTTATCTACTTTTAAATCGGTTACACCATTGGGGTGGCTTGTATACAAACATGTATTTGCAAAAATCGTATCTGTAAACCGGGTATACTGCTCGTAGTACATTCCCAAATCAAGCCAAACAGAATCGCCCGGTGCTAAGTTTAAATCGGTAAACTTTTCCGAAAAATAAACTGCATAACAATAATAGCCCGGATGAAAGAGAGAACTAATCAAGCAACTGTCTAATGTATTGGGACCATAATTTACCAAAAGTGCATTTGCTGCAATCGTAATAGTAAAATAGCTCTCATCAAATGTGGATTGCCTGTAGGTTGTCTGGTAAATATCAAGTTTACTAATCCCTATATCAGTGGTATTTACAAATGCATTCTCGTCGTTGGTCATCGAATAATCGAAGTAGCGAACAGTTGTTTATTTTGTTAATGCAAAACTCTTGGCACACGAAAAATGCGTTGATGAGAAGTCTTTAGCTTGCGAAGATTCTAAATCGATATCAAAGGATATTAAATTAGTTTGTTGTAGCTCCTTATTGAGGGTAATTACGTGTTCTTGCATGCTAGTGCTTGAGATAAACTGAATTGTATTATCAGCTACTTTAAGGTTTGAATAATCGGAATATCCAACAACATGAGTACTGGCTAGTTTTTGAAGTAAAGTATCTAGAACAAAAATACTGTCGGTTGTAAGTACATAGAGGGTATCATCCATTGCCTTAATATCTTTAATGAAGCTACCCAAATTAAGTTCGTTTGGAGTGTTAACAAACAACTGCACCAACATGTCTTCTCTGCTCGCAACTACAATATCATCACTTAAAACCGCTATTTCACTTAATAGATCATAGTCGGTATTAAACTCTTCAAATAGATAATATTCATCAAAATCATCGTTGTCAAAATCTAAAAAATGATTATAATCGTAATAATAATTACCCGTGGTATCTAGTATTACTATTGATGATTCGTCATAATCTCCCTTTGAAATAAAACAACTGGTTGTTGGAGGAAAGAGATAACGCGGGATGAGAAGTATACCAATACAGATTACTACAATATTCATCCGTGAATGTTGTAGTCCATTCAACAGTTCCATTAGCGCTAATCTTTTCAATAAATACAACACAGTTTCCAATCACGTCGCATACTTGATTAATACCACTAACATATACCCCTCCATCATTAGCAGCAATCATGTTATTAACCGACCACAGATAATTAGATGGAGATGAATTTTATCCTGGTATTACTTGCCAAAGCACATTGCCATTGGTATCTAGTTTTTGTAAACTGTTCGATTCTTCGTCATAATGAACCAACAAATAAGTAAACTCATCAATATATACTATTTTAGACTTTGGTTGCTGATCGTATGCACTGTTAATGCCTAATTCAACATTAAGTCCTTGGCCTAAACAATATGTAGAAATTAAAACAGCGACTAAGCCAGTCGTTATTTTTTTTATTGAAGAAATACCCGTTTTAAGCATAAAAGTGATTTGGGTTTATGTGTTTGATCTTGCTAGGAATTGGTTTGGTTTGGGTTAATATCAACTACGCAAGCTAACTTTAACGTATGAAATATAGTGCATAATCAATGTATCTGTAACTATAAGTGCTAATGACTTCTTGTAGAAGCGCTGTATCTTTACTCGATAAAGCAAGTAAAAGTTAGGATTAAGATGCGTTGTTTGCGGAAACATCAAGCTTCTACTTTACAGATACTTCTTCCGTTAAGATTTCCGAAAGTAATTTAAGCTCTCCACTCCCAAAAAGTTCATCTAACCGCTCTAGATGAACACCAACGGTATCAATCGGTTTGTAATTGTGATAGTCTTGTATGGTTAAACCCTTATTTTTTCTTGAGTTAAATGCTTCTCTAAATCTGAATCCACCTTCATCTGTAAAGTATTCGTAAGCAAAATAATCCATGCTATAATCCTTTACGTCAAAATAATAGATAAACACGTCATCCTTGTGGTCAGCTCCTTCTCTTGGCTCAAACGAAACCTTTATCTTGTGGTAATCGGTACCCTTAATTGCGATTTGATTGAGATATTCTTTCAGTACTCTATCGTCGTTTAGCTTATAAGGAAGAAATGCAAAATACATTACCGAGTTTATAGAGTTAGAGTATTTCTGCTTCCATTCGTCAGTTAAAGACACCTGTACCTGATCAATGGATCTAGTCATCGAATCATTATTTAGCACATCTTTAGTTTCAACTCCGCTCGAATCCAACTGAATTCTTTGATATTCAAATAAACCGTAATCTCGTTGGTATCGGTATACAATGTCTCTAAAAGTGAATTGAACTGTACTGGTATCTAATGCCGCCAAACCAGAAAAACCAATTGCTTTATCGATGATCTCTTGAGCTAGGTTGGTTTCTTTGGCTACAGCAGTAACCGCATCCCCTTTTTCTTCCGAGCCGTTGTTCTCGCACGACATACTAAAAAGCACCACAAGAAGCACCATACAAGTATTTCCTATTGGGTTTTTAAATTTTATTAGCATGATACTACTTTCTGGATTTCTTCCATTCCAAAATCTCTTCAACCGTTTTGGCATACGCCGAATCTAATTCCATTAACTCCTCTTGTGTATACATTTCGTGTCCTTCTGTTTCTGCACGGATTTTCGCCACTTGCTCAGGTGTTATGTACGAAGCTTCGTTGCGGAAAGTATTACGGATGTACGACAACACGGCAGCGATGTACTCATCATTATTGGATTCTAATGGAGTCATTACGTCTGCACCGTAAGTTTCACCTCTAAGAGACCCTTTAAGTCCGTGCAACGCAATGCGAATAAGATTGTCTGGATTCTCTATTCCAATAATTTCACTTCTCCAAAAAGAAGGTGCCAATCTAATGTCGCCAGCTATTACCCCATCACCATCTTCTGCATGGCAACTGGCACACAAAGCAGTATAATGCTTCTCTCCCAATTCAAAAGTTGGTCGGTTTTCTTTTTGTCTTAACGCTTCCGCCTCCCATATTCTTTCTTCTTCGTAAGTGTAAAGCAATGCTTCAAAATATTCATCTAGTCCCTCTGTCCCTTTATGTTTATTCTGAATTTTCAGCAACGCTTCTTCCGAATCTGCCTTCATGCAACGCCTTAATGTGAGGGCATATTGAACAACTACTTTGGGGTTTTTATGTGCATCAAGGCCAGCGAATATCTCAAAGTATTCTTCGTCTCCATCAAGTACAGATTGCTCTACAACTCTCATGGCCTGAATTTTCAAATTGTCATCGCCTTCTTTAATGATTTTCTTGATGATGTCTTTATCAACTACCTCGAGTCCTTCCAAGCACCAGAGCGCATGAATTCGTTCCAATTCGTTTGAACTAGCAAATACAGTTTCCTTTAAAGCTGGTACTATCGACTTGTCTTGTTTCAAAACAATCAGTTTTTGAGCAGTAGATCTCCACCAGCCATTAACGTGAGCCAAATACGTGAGCAATTCCTTGGCAGTCTTTTTTAACAACTGAGGTTGCACCGTATCACGCTTAAAATCATCGTGCACAATTCTATAAATTCTACCATTGTTAATCACCTTAGCCATATCTAGCGTATCGATAATTCCACGTAAATAAGAATCTGGTTTTGTCCAGTTACCCTGCTGAATAATTCCTCTATACATATCTACTATATACATACAACCATCTGGCCCAGAAGCCATATTTACAGGTCGGAAGTACGCATCTGTAGTTCTCATAAACTCACCTTTATCTGCTTCGTAAGGGTTTGAGAGCACAACTTTACCATTTACATCATCAATTTGTGTACGCCTAATTAAACGTCCCACAGGCTCACAGAAAAACAACTCACCACGAATATCCTCAGGCAATCGATCTCCTCGAAAAATAGTTTGACCACAAGTAGCTGTAAAATAATTAAGCGTATTGTCATATCTCAAACGATGGCGACCTCCTTGTGTATCTGGTATTTTATCTATTGGCCAAACGGTTTTCCATTGGTCTGTGCTGTCAAGTTCAATCTCTAGCGCCCCATAATGAATGGGATGCTGAAAACATAACGGGCCAATTTCGCCGCCTGCATTTACTAGCCAAACCTTACCGTAATCATCATGCGTTAGTCCCCACTGGCCTCTTCCATTTGGTATGCCCACACTGTCGATTTTACCATCTTTATAGCGCTGTCTGTATTGGTTGTAAGTGGTGTAGAGGTAATTGTCCAAATTCCAAATTAAGCCAGATGGCTGGTGCTCCATGTTACCACCTCTGTCGCCGCCATCAAAAATTAACTCTTTTGTATCGGCCTTGCCATCGCCATCCGTATCTTCATAAACATATAAATCGAGGGTATGTGTTTCTCCTATTATCACTCTACCGTCTAATGGTAATATGATTCTTGGAATCAATAAGCCATCAGCAAACACAGTTCTTTTGTCCATTACGCCATCGCCATCTGTATCTTCCAAACAAACTACGCGCGATACAGCAGAATCCTGACCAGTAAAATCAGCATCTTGCATGTAAGTGTTCATTTCGGCTACATACATTTTACCATCGCCGTCCCACACAACCAATACCGGTTCTTGCACCATAGGTTCGGAAGCCACCAGCTGCAGGCTATAACCTGGCTGCATTTCCATAAGCGCCATGCTCTCTTGTGGAGAAAGTACATTTAAATCGGGATGGTTTAAATCGACTTTTAACGTATCGTGATTTGCGATGTCTTCGTCGGAATATTTTTCGAGATTAGGTTCTGGCTGAGAAGTACAAGAACCTAGTATTGCAACGGCAAAAATGGTAGAAAATGAAAAGAATTGATTCATTATAAAATGTATTGAATAATGTTTTAGAAAGTTGTTGTCCTCCGATTACTTTTTAAGTTCAAACTTCCTATTAGTAGCATCTTTTTCTGTAGGGAAATCCTCAGGGATTGGAATGGTAACCCTACCAGTAGCGGCCCATTCGGCTCCTCTTAAAAAGGAAATAATAAACCCTACTCCTTCTATCGAATAATCATCGTGGCCCAAAGTAGAATGGAATATGCGTCCTTTTCCATAATCAATTACCATCAACATTGGTTCGTGTCTGTCTGTTGGCGCTTCGCCCGACATATCTTTACCTGTGGCCAATACAATCATGTTTTCCGCAGGTCCTCTTAACTTGGCATAGCATTCGTCTTTGGTAGTAATCCAATGTGTAGGCATCCCTTTCGTAATTGGATGATCTTTTACTCGAACAGTAATTGGAATCTCGTGTTGCGGACCATGCGAGCCCCCCTTACCTTCCGAATCGTCTCTTACCAACTTATCGTCGTTATCATAATAAACATAAGGCCCATCTTTTTCGGTTCTGCCTCCCCAGCCACCTATACCAATCATTTTATTGTATGCTTCCCAATTAGGAAAAGAATTATCGGCAGCATGAATGGAAACAAACCCACCACCATTCTCTATATAATCGTCTAATGCTTTTTGCGTTGCTTCCGACCAATCTGCTGTGTTCCATCCAAAGTTAGAAATCACCACATCGTAGTCTTTAAAGTTAGGTGCAAAATCAGGATCAGATTTCGGCTTTTCTAAGTCTTCTGTTCTTCCTACACCAGCTAAAGGCAAAAATGCCTCTTCTCGTTCCGCTCTCCAGGTATATTTAGTTCGCTGAATGTCCACTGTAAACAATCCTGATTCTTCCAAGTATTGCTTCATCATTATGGTAGACTTAGGCCAAACCTTGTGGTTATTTTGTCCGTCGATAATTAAGGCCTTAAGCTGTGCTTGAGCTACAATAGACAATAATAGAACAGGAAGAATAAGAAGGAGTTTTTTCATGATTGAATAATTGGTTATACCTTGTTTCAACTTGGTGAATTTATAGATTATAATCTGGTTTTAAATTAGAATAGATACCAAGCGTTGTATGAATTTAAATTTATTATTCATTCCACTTTTAACCATCCTGCTGTGTATTGTAAAATCCATGCCAAAAACACAGATATGTAGTGGATAGCTGCATGA
The DNA here is from genome assembly GCA_013214205.1 of Flavobacteriales bacterium. Taxonomy (GTDB): domain Bacteria; phylum Bacteroidota; class Bacteroidia; order DT-38; family DT-38; genus DT-38. The sequence continues at coordinate 20,928 of JABSPQ010000002.1, read as the reverse complement.
TGAGATCCCAAACATCCAATTCCTTAAATATTATGTTTTTTGAGCATTCAATTACTTAAATATTATGTTTTTAAAGCATACAACTCCTTAAATATTATGTTTTTTAAGCATTTAATTCCTTAAATATTATGTTTTTCAAGTATTAAATTCCTTAAATATCATGTTTTTTAAGCATTCAATTACTTGAATATTATATTTTCCGAGTATTCAATTCCCTAAATATTATGTTTTTCAGGGAATTACTCTTAAAAACCCATACCTTTAATCAAATTAATGGTATGATATATAGAGTACAAACAGACAAGATTGAAAAAGCTTTTTTTAAAGGGAAAGCAATCATTGTAAGTGGTCCACGACAAGTTGGTAAAACAACAATGTTGGAAAGTATCTTACATAAATATCACGACGAAGTATTGATTTTGAATGGAGATGACGCAACCGTTCAAAATTTACTCAACAGACCTAATACCCAACAAATAAAAACAATGCTTGCAAGCAATAAAATTATATTTATTGATGAAGCACAGCGAATAACCGACATTGGACTTACCTCTAAAATTATTACAGATAAGTTTAAAAACGTACAATTAATTTTAAGCGGTTCATCATCATTTGATCTATATAGCAAACTAAACGAACCACTTACTGGCAGAAAACGCACATATAATATTTGGCCTATCACCTGGAAAGAATGGGAAAACCATATAGGATACGTTAAAGCCGAGCAAGACCTCGAAAACAGGCTGATCTTCGGATTTTACCCCGATGTACTTAGCAATGAAGAGAACCCAGAATCAATATTAATTGAGTTAACAGAAAGCTACTTATACAAAGACGTTTTGATGTACGAAGGCTTAAAGAAGCCAACCGTGATTAAAAAGTTGCTTCAAGCCTTAGCATATCAGATAGGTAGCGAAGTATCGTTGCAAGAGTTGGCGCAAACATTAGGTATAGCTCCCAAAACTGTAGATGCCTATATAGACATTTTAGAGAAAGCCTACATCATATTCAGATTAAGCCCATTAAGCGGTAATTTAAGGAACGAGATTAAAGCAAAAAACAAGATCTACTTCTACGATAATGGCATCCGAAATGCAGTAATAGGGCAACTTCAGCCATTATCAATTCGTAAGGATGTAGGTATATTGTGGGAAAACTTCTTGGTTAGTGAAAGGGTAAAACAAATTAGTATAAACAAGGACCTACGTCAATTTTATTTTTGGAGAACAACTCAGCAGCAAGAAGTTGATTTTATAGAAAAAGTTAACGATTCATACTTTGGCTATGAATTCAAATGGAATGAAAAAAAGAAAATCAAGTTTCCAAAAACATTCACGAATAGTTACAAATCAACCGATACAGGAATTAACCGAGCAAATTTCAGGGATTTTATTTACTTAGAAGTAAAGTCTAAAAAGAAGTCTTAGTTTATTTTAATATCCAAAAGAAACATCCAACTTCTGTTTTTAGAGGAGCACTCCTACTCCATCTTCAACACAGCAAACTTGCCGATGTTCCAACCGTGAACCAATAAATAAAGTTGCTTAGTTCCATCTTCGGCAGTAACAATGTGTGGCCAAGCTTGATGAATATTAGTTAAAACTGGAATTCCTAAATCTCCTGCAATAATAGTAGACTTAAGCATCTTACCATCGTGCACATATATAGGAGCCGATTTCTGTTTACCAATTGCTTTTAAAGCATTCAAAAAATAATGCTCTTCTTTATAAGAAACATTGCAAACCAAACTCCCTACCGGAATGTCTTCAAAACTCTCAACAAACTCACCTTTTTTGGTAAACTTCACCAATTCGCCAGCGGCTCTGTTAGAAACAAGAATGTGATCTTCGTGCGCATAAACACCATGCGCCGTATGAAATTGACCAGGCTCATGCCCTTTGCCACCCCAAGCCAAGCTGCCCCAACTCCAAGTTCCACCTTTCTCCTTTATCGTTAATATAAAATCGCCTTTAGAATAACCGTGCGCCACATATATAGTACCGTCTAAATAAGCAACATCTGTTACACCAAAATTGCTTTTCTCGGTTAAATAATATGCGTTAGCCGCCTCAAACTTAAACTCATCTCCCGTTGGCTTTACAATTTCGCTCACAATCTTGCCATCCAAGGTTAATACAAGTACTCTTTTGTGTTCTTGCGCAACAGCAAGGTATTTTACCTTTTTATGAATAAAGAAAGTAATGCCATGAATGTTATCCTTTAAGCGTTCGTCTTTCCCTAATAATTTCCATTCCGTTAAATCAGGACTAATTGTACACAATCCATAACCAGGAATTCCTGTATACACAATTCCTGTTTCGGGGTCTTCGTTAAAACCACCATGCATATCGGGTTCAAACTCAATAGCCTCTTTAGGAAGAGCAGCAGTTAATTCTTTGTCCCATGAAAAAACAAAATCCCCTTGCCCCGTTACCAATTTAGCTTGATCCGTATTTTTTGTTTCAGGAGTAGTTGGATGTTGATGATTATGCGCTATCTCGTTACCATGGGTATGCTGGGCATGATCGTGATCTGTTGTTTGCGCGAATAAAGAACATGAAAGCGTTGAAAGCAATAATATGGTAAGTGATGAAACTGAGATTCTTTTTGTCATAGGGTGATCCTTTTAAATTTTTGAGAAGTTAAGATTTTCTATTGAACTGATTGAATCCAATGCAGCGTAAAAATTCGTATTTTTTTAATGTTATTAACAGAAATTACTGATAGCACGGTTTTATCAAACATCGTTCCATTAATTTATTTACAACGCAAATAATAATTAAAATACATCAATCAATTATTAGCAATTCATTCAAAACTATTAATTTAGATTCATGAATAAAATCATCTTATTTGCCTTATTAAGCATAGTTTGTAGTTGTACTAATGTACCCGAAGAAAAAGTAGAAGTTGAAGTTGAGCGCGTCATGCCAAACATTCTATTTATTCCAATAGATGACCTTAGACCCGAATTGGGTTGTTACGGCAACACATTAATCAAAACTCCCAACATCGATAAATTGGCTGCGCAAGGTGTTACTTTCAATCGTACTTATTGCCAACAAGCAGTTTGCAATCCATCTCGTTCAAGTTTGCTTACTGGCCTCAGACCAGATACCATTAAAGTTTGGGACTTAGATCAAGAATTTAGAAATACTTTACCAAACGTGGTTACTTTACCACAATTCTTTAAAAACAGCGGATACACTTCTATAGGCATAGGCAAAACATATCACAATAGCGGTACCGACAGCTTATCTTGGACAAAAAAGGTTTTGCTCAAACAATTCCCTTTTGATCCCGATGCAGTTTATGCTGGCGAAGAAAATTTAGCCATTCAAAATAAGAAAATTGAAAAGATGAGAGCAGATGGGGAATCACCAGATGAATTTGGCCACTACTATACCAAAGCACATTCTACAGAAAGCGCTGATGTAAGCGACGAAGCATATTTTGATGGAGCACAAACTACAAAAGCAATTGAGATCCTTAAAGATTTGAAAGCTGACAACAAACCTTTCTTTTTGTCGGTTGGCTACTACCGACCACACCTTCCTTTTAATGCACCAAAAAAATATTGGGACATGTACGATAGAGATTCAATTCCACTGGCAGAGAACCAATATATACCAGAAGGAAGTCCGGCTTATGCTGTACATGGTGATAGGGAATTAAGAAGATATACTGGAAGCGAAGATTTACCATTACCAAGCGAAAAACCGTGGGACGAAGCAAGACAAAAAGAAATGAAGCATGGCTATTATGCAAGTGTATCGTACATAGATGCTCAAGTAGGCAGACTTGTTGATGAATTAGAACGACTTGGTTTGGCAGAGAACACAATTATTGTTCTATGGGGAGATCATGGTTGGAAATTGGGCAACCACAATAGCTGGGGTAAAATGTCGAACTACGAAATTGATACCAGAGTGCCATTAATTATAAGCGGTAATAATGTTAAATCTAAAGGAGCCATGAGCAATGCCCTTACAGAGTTTGTTGATATTTACCCTACTTTATGCGAAATGACAGGCTTTGAGGTTCCTAAATATCTTCAAGGAACCAGTTTAGCTCCTCTGTTAGAAAACCCAGACAAAGCATGGAAAACAGCAGCTTACAGCCAATATTTATTAGGCCGATTTATTCCTGAGGCTGAAGATATTGAACGTATGGGTTATACCATCCGAACAGATCAATACAGATATGTTGAATGGTATTTATGGAATAAAGAAGAGCAAGTTAGAGGCGAATTAATTGGAAAGGAATTATTCGACCATTTTATAGATCCACAAGAGAATAAAAATTTGGCTATGGAAACGGCGCATGTAGAAACTGTTGAATTGCTTTCGGCACAATTAAAAGCTGGCTGGCGAAAAAGTAAGCCCGTTAATTAGGCTTGCTTAAGCATCTGTAGGAGCACATTTAGTCTTTTCTACTTAAACCTACAATAAGTATTTAGTTGTCAAAAGCTGCTTGAGGGTCTTTTTACTAGGTAAATCCCCAGCGCTAAACTACATTTGTAGTAGAACAGTCCTAATTCAAATAATACCTTAAGCACTTCACAGAGCGATAAAAAAAGATGAGTTCAGCAAAGAACATCAAGTTTTTATTAGTTACACTATTTCTGTCGTTGATAGGCGGTAATTTTCTATCTGCTCAAACTAATGAGAACAAACGAGACGACAGTAAACTAAACGTTCTCCTTACTTGTGATTTCTGCGTTATGGATTCTCTCCAAAAATCGCTGCCCTATTTACATTTCATAACAGATCAGGCCGGCGCTGATGTTTCGGTTGAAATCCTTCAAAACAATTCCGTAAACGATAGTTCCATTCAAATGACCGTAAAGGGACTAAGAGTGTTTAAAGGAGTTGACGATATCCTCTCCTACCAAATCTCATCTCAAGATTCGTTGGAACAAGCTGAAGAACTTCAGTCTACATTAACAATATTGTTGATTCGTTATTTAAGCCACACTTCGGCCAAAGATCAAATACTAATTGACCATGAAGCACCTGTAATAGACGAAAACGCCGACGACAAATGGAATAATTGGGTTTTTGAAATTGGCTTGGATGTAGATGCTGAATTTGAAGATTTAACGCAGGAATACTATATAGGCACTTACATTGATATTAAAAGAGTAACAGAAGACTGGAAGATCATGTTTTATGCTGATTACGACAGAGAAGAAAGTTTTTATAAAATTGATGACGAAACAGTTCAAGGCCTCACTGAATCTCTATTCTTTAGTAATAAAACGGTAAAGAGTATCAATAGTCACTGGTCGGTGGGTGCTTGGGGAAACGTGAAGAATTCAATTTATAGCAATTACAAATTCAGCACCACCGTGGCACCTAGGATTGAATATAACTTTTTCCCTTATTCAGAATCTTCCGAACGCATGTTAACCATTTATAGTGGCCCAGAGATCAACTACAACGAGTATTTTGAAACGACCGTATATGGGGAAGATAGAGAAATATTATTCTCTAACTTTATGAGTATTAGCTATGAAACACAGCAAGATTGGGGACGAATTAGTATAAGGCTCTCCGGAAAACATTATTACCACGATCTTTCTAAGTATGAAATAAGCTTCAATACAAGCATGAGATTCCGAATAACCAAAGGGTTATCATTGAATCCGAGTTTTTATGGATCACTTATCAGGAATCAGTTGAATTTGCCTGCAGGTGGTGCTTCGGTAGAAGATCTTTTACTCCAACAAAGAACTTTCGCATCTGGTTACAATTATGGAATTAACCTAAGCATAAGCTACTCGTTTGGCGCATTAAACAACAATATTGTTAACCCGCGATTATTTTGAGATTGATTAAAAATATCGCCCTTTTAAACAGCCTTAAGCGACTGGTGCTTGTTATGGGAGTTTTGTTTGCAGTGGCAAGTGCTGGCAGTGCTCAAGAAGAAAGCATAGAAACAGACACCACCAATTTAGGTCCTAAGGTTTATGTTGATTGTGGTTACTGCGACATGAATTTTATCCGACAAAACATATCCTATGTTAATTATGTAAGAGATAGAAAAGTAGCAGATGTTCAAGTACTATATGTTAGTCAAAGAACGGGTTCGGGTGGAAACGAATACCAATTAACGTTTACAGGACTGAACCGATTTGCAGGCCAAAACGACACACTAAAATGTACTACGGAAAGTAATGCCACCAACGATGATAGACGTGAAGCAAGATTATCTGTACTAACATTAGGCCTAATGAAATATGTTGCACACACACCGGCCAGAAAATATATCACCTTCGACTTTGAGGAAGCTGAAGAGAATGATACCAGCGAAAACAAATGGAATAACTGGGTGTACCGAGCAGGTATTTATGGCAGCTTAAGTGCCCAAGAGCAAAGACAGCAAACATATATTGATGTAGACATAAGCGCAAATAAAGTTACTGAAGAATGGAAGATTGGGTTTTCAGCAGAATATTCATCAAATCAATCAATATACAAATATGATGATGGTGAAGTTTACATTGCAACCAACAACTTTTCTGCGATTAGAAATTCTGTTGTAAAAAGCTTAACAGATCACTGGTCTTTCGGTTCATATGTAGGAGCATACAATTCAACTTACAACAACTATAGCCTTAACGTTTCTGTTTCTCCTCAAGTTGAATTCAACATCTATCCTTATTCAGAATCTGCGAAAAGGAGTTTTAAATTTATTTATAGAATAGGATACAATTATTACGATTATTTAGAAACAACAATTTATGACAAAGACAGAGAAATTTTATTATTTAACAGCATTCAAGCCCGATACAGTATTCAAACCAATTGGGGAGGTATTTATCTAGCACCCTCCTATTTCGTTTACCTTCACGATCCTTCGAAATTTGAAGTTAGTTTTTTCAGTGATTTCGAATTTAACATTACCAAAGGTTTATCCTTAGATCTTCGCTTAAATTCCGCAATTATTCGAAATCAATTAAAGCTTCCAAAAGAAGAAGCAACTGCTGAAGAAATACTACTGCAACAGCAACGTTTAGCAACCGGCTATGAGTTTGGTTTTGATGTTGGCATCAGTTATACATTTGGATCTATATACAACAGCGTAGTAAATCCACGTTTCTAAAAGAACTTACTTTATTCGCTTAACGGTTGATGCACAAACCATCGTTAAAAAAGGAGTTCTTAATTAAGGGCATATTAGTTAATTTAAAAAGCCGACTTCTTTATAAAAGGAGCCGGCTTTTTTTGAAGTCCGTTTTATCAAATATTAGTTGAAAGGATTACCTCTTAACGATCTCTAACATTATCTACGTTAACCCTTGCTGGGCCATTCGTTTTAAGCAATTCGAAATTATTAGTTTCGGTATTGTAAACCATTCCCCAATTAGCATTACTGCCATCGCACTTAACAACAGCTGTGTTCTGCCAATCCATTTCTTTCTCGGCATGTTTATCCGTTAAGAAACAATTGAAATATATTTTTTCCACTTTATCTTTGGTCTTAAAACCAGCAACTTGAATTGTATAGTTGATTAATCTGTTACTAATCTTCTTTTCGATTACAGCCTGCATCTCTTGTAGTCTAATAAATGCTTTAGCGTAACTTATAGGTTCAACATCAATCAGTTTTTTAAATTCAGGCTCCGATCTTGAACATTGTTCGAAAAGGGCAATAGATTTACCTGTTTTAATAATGCTCCACCGTAAAGTTTCTGATAGTTTATCTGGAGCCATATAAGATTGCAAAATAGCTAGCATTGGAACTAGTAAAATAATAAGAAAAAGTTTTTTCATTTTATAAAGAACTGGGTTATGTGTTATAAATAATAGCGCACGCAAGTTAAGCAATTAACATAGGATAGCCTAAGTAGGCACGTCATAAAATAGATATTGGAATATAGTTCTCATATTGTATTTTAGCACAGGTTAAATCACTTGTTTTAGCACAAATAAAGGAATCACAATGAGCATCAAAAATAATTTATGGACCATAGGAATAATTGCAGCAATACTAGGCTCATGTAATTCGACTTCAAACAATAGCAAAGAAAGTGCCAACCTAATAATTTACGGTGCTAAAATATTTACATCTAATACCGAACAGCCTTGGGCAAGCGCTGTGGCTGTTAAAGACGGTAAATTTATTTATGTGGGAGATTCTGCTGGTGCTTCCATTTACCAAACCGATAGTACACGTGTAATAAACCTTGAAGGGAAATTAGTTATCGCTGGGCTTACAGATGCACATTCTCACCCAGGATATGGTGGCGTAGAACATTTTGGAGAGGTAGAAGGCGAAACTAAAGAGGAATTATTGGCTTCGGTAAAAGCGTATGCCGACAACCATCCCGATGATGAATGGCTCAGACTCTGCTGCTGGCCCACCGCTATGTTTGCAACTGGCACAGAAGGACCTCAGAAGGAAGTGTTAGATGCAGTGGTACCAGACCGACTGATATGGTTTGAAAGTTCTACAGCACACGATTTCTGGTTAAATTCCAAAGCACTAGAAAAGATTGGAGTTAACAAAGACACCCCCGACCCAAGGCCAGGTATGGCAATATATGCTAGAGATAAAAATGGAGAACTAACTGGCTGGATAAAAGAAGGTGCTGGCGTGCAACATTTTGTAAACCAATTCAATCTTACGGAAGAAGAGCGATTAAAATCACATCAAGAACAAGTAGAATCAACCCTTAAGATCCTTAGCGAATTTGGTGTTACCACGCTATTCGATGCAGGAAACAAAGGATATGGTGATTTAGTATACAGTTTAATTTCTAAATTAGAAAAAGAAGGTAAGCTTCCTATCAGGTACGAAGGCACCTATCAAGTATTTACACCAAAGCGACTTCAAAACGCCATTTCCGAAGTAAAGCGATATAGAAAAGAATACGGTGGTACGTTACTCCAGTTCAACACCGTTAAGATTTTCATGGACGGAATCAATGAAAACCATTCTGTAGGATTGCTTAAACCGTATGCAAACGACACCAATTACATTGGCAACACCCTACTAACTTCCGAAGAACTTCGCGATTTTTTATTAGAGCTCAGCAAAGAAAAATTAGACTTACATGTACATACAATTGGAGATCTTACAGTAAGAACTGTTATAGATGCAGTTGAGGCTGCTAAAGCCATTGCCAAAGATGATTTCTATCCAAGAATAACCATGGCACATTTGGAGCTTATAGACCCTACCGACTTACCGCGTATAAAAGAATTGGGCATTATATGCAATTTCACTCCATGGTGGCTAGGAGTTAATCACCATGATGTGGTGGAGGAATCATTAGGAGAAGAGCGCTACTCGAACATGTACAAAGCAAAATCTCTCTTTAATCTTGGTGCTACCGTTACTTTCTCGAGCGATGAATGGTGGGGCGGCGATATGCTTAGAACGTACATCAACCCTTATTTCGGGATGCAGGTAGGACACAATAGGCAGTACCCAAAAGATTGGTGGGAAACGGATGACGATGGTATCAGATCACCTAGTGATGAAAGATTAACACTTGAACAACTGGTTACAGGATACACCAAAAATGGAGCATACCAGTTGAGAAAAGAAAACATCCTTGGATCTATTGAAACAGGTAAATTGGCCGATTTTGTAGTGCTTGATAAAAACCTATTTGAAGTAGATAAATATGAGATTAAGAATGTAATGCCCTCTGCTGTTGTAATGGACGGGAAAGTAATTAGGGGTAATTTGCCTTAATCATTTTCGGCATTCTTTATCAGCCCTCCTTTCTTAAATATATTTTATCTTGCGCCTCCAAATACTACCAATGCAAAGCATAAAATGTAACCGATGCGCCATTACCACTTCTTATTAATTCCTCTCCTGTTCTTAACTATAATTGCCAATGCTCAAAATNCTTCCAAAGAAGTATTCGGAAGTGTACTAGCGGAAAACGGCAAACAGCCTATCCCCTATGCTACTGTGGTAATCATTAGTAGTAATTCCNATGAAATTATTACTGGTATTACAACAGATGAAAGCGGAGCATTTAGATTACAAACCGATTCGAACAACTTTTATATTGAAATAAGTTTTATCGGATTTGTAAAAAAAGCAATCAGAGACATTGTTTTTGAAAATGGAAAAGCAGGTTTAGGTACACTCTACTTAATTGAGGACAGCCAAAATTTGAATGAAATTGTAATTCAAGGAGAAAAGTCTTCTACCGAATTCAGATTAGATAAACGGGTTTTTAATGTTGGCAAAGATTTAAGTACCACTGGTGCCAGTGCCTTACAAGTGCTAAACAATGTACCTTCTGTTAATGTAAATATAGAAGGCGAAATAAGCCTGCGTGGAAACACTGGTGTACAAATCTTAATAAATGGCAAGCCATCCATTGCCAATGGACAGAATGCATTAGGAACCATTACTGCCGACATGATTGAAAAGGTGGAAGTAATTACCAACCCTGGCGCTAAATACAGCGCAGAAGGAACTGCAGGCATCATTAATATTGTGCTTAAAAAAGACGAACGAGAAGGTATTAACGGCTCTGTAACCATTAACGCCGGCGTACCGCATAACCATAGCGCTGGGTTAAGTTTAAATAGGAGAACGGAAAAATTCAATTTATTTAGTCAGCTGGGCGGAGGCTATAGAGAACTGCCAAGATCTGAGGATTACATCAATACCGATTTAACCAACAATACAACTGTGTATAGCGATGGTGTTCAGTATAGAAACGAGCAGTTTTACAATTTTATATTAGGCACAGATTATCACATTAACAAAACCAATGTACTAACGCTTACCGGTAATTTGGCCTTAGAACTGGAAAATCAACCTTCTAATACCCAATTTAGCTATGCCGATTCTACCGAGAAAATTGTTTCGGAATGGGAAAGAACGGAAACAACAGAAGCTGTTAATCCCAAATTTCAATATGAGCTACTTTACAAAAATGACTTTGAAGATCACAAAGACCATGAGTTGATTTTTAGCGCATTAGGAAGCTATTTCGGAAAAGATCAGTCTTCGGAGTTTCTAAATGAAACAACATTGGGTTCTGATGATGATAGTAAACAAGAAACCCGTACCGATTTTAAAGAAGCCAAATTCACTTACCAACTAGACTATACTAAGCCTTTCTCTAAAAAAACGTCCTTAGAAGCAGGTGCACAATATGTAATTCAAAATGTGAGCAACGATTATTCTGTATCAAATTTAGAGAACGACATTTGGGTTGAAGACTTGGGATTAACCAATATTTTCAACTACAATCAGAATGTGTTGGGAGTATACGCAACAGGTGCTTACGAAACCGATAAATGGGGTGTAAAGCTCGGATTGCGTACAGAGAACACAGATCTAAAGACCTTACTTATAGCAACCGATGAAGCCAACAACCGTAATTTCACCAACTTCTTTCCTAGCGGCCATACGTCCTACAAGGCGTCAAAAAAGCTGTCCTTTCAATTTGGTTATTCGAGAAGAATTTACAGACCTCGTTTGTGGGATTTAAACCCTTTTTGGAACATCAGAAATAGCTATAGCATTCGGGTGGGCAACCCAGACTTATTACCCGAGTTTACCGATTCTTATGAATTATCGAGTATTTACATTGTCGACAAGGTTTCTTTAAACGCCAGTGTATACCAACGTTTTACAAACGATGTTATAGAACGAATTTCGAGTTTTGAAAACAATATCAATACAGAAACTCCTCGCAATATTGGTACGTCGAGCACCACAGGCATAGAGTTTAACACCAAGTATAGACCCTATAAGAAACTAACGTTTATGGGCGATTTTAACTTCAATTACTTTAATCGACAAGGTGAATTTGAAGGAACTAATTTCGATTTTTTCGCATCTAAATGGACAACTAAGTGGACTGCTAAAATTGATTTGCCAGCCCAAATAGATTTTGAAATTACCGGCCAATATGAATCGGCTTATAAAACAGTTCAAAGAACAATGGCAGACCAGCTATATGCTAACTTAGGATTGCGGAAAAAACTATTGAAAGGCAAAGCTGTTATAAACCTAAGTGTAAGAGACATTTTTGCTTCACGAATCTATGAAATAACAATAGATCAAGAAGACTACTACATATACAGAAGCGGGTACAGAGGCAGGTTTATAACGCTAGGTTTTAGCTATGGCTTTGGAAAAGGTGAAGCAATGGAGTTTTCGGCTCAGAAAAGGCGTTAAAGAAATCAAAGTAAGCTTCTACTTCACCTTACAGCTCTATTCCATATTCAAGATAAAGAACTCAGTTCTTCTATTCAACTGCATTCCTTCATCCCATTTCTTATCACCTTTTCTAGTGATAGGTCCAAGGAATTTTTCGGTAAGTACATCACCTTCGTGGAATGCCGTTTCCTCAGCCACTTTCTTGCTAACTGTGAGCGGCGAAGACTCTCCAGAGCCTACAGGTTTCAATCTCTCAGAAGCAATACCTTCTGCTACTAGGAAGTCTACCACACTTTGTGCTCTTTTCTGAGACAACGCTTTATTATCTCCAGTTGATCCACTATAATCAGTATGCGATCTTAATTCAATTTTCATCTTAGGATACTTATTCAAGATCTCAACCAGTTTTAGTAAATCCTCTTTAGATTCTGGTTTAAAAACGGAATCAGACATCTCATAATCAATACGAGGTAAGTTAATTGGCGCTTTGGTATTAACCAGTCCTAAACTCGACTCAGGTTGAATCGTTTTTGATTTCATTATCCCCTTTGTTGAAATCCGAGTAAATCCCGCCAGGAAATCTTTCTTTTTAATCTCAATTTCGTAATCAACATCGTTCTTTAACGGAAACTTGTAATATCCATCTCTCCCAACAGTATCAATCGCTACAGAACCATCTGAACCTCTTAACTCGACAATTGCACCTTCGATAATCTCTTGTGTTGCATCATCCCTAACATGACCATCTAAAAACACTTCAATAGGCGGCATGTTGAATTCGTAAATATCGTCTCCCCCTTTACCGCCTATTCTATTTGAAGATAAAAAGCCATTATCCGCATATTTTTCGAACGTAATACCAAAGTCATCCCTAGGCGTATTAATTGGGTATTTTAGATTTACAGGATCAGAAAAAGTAGAATCGCTAGTTCTAGTCGTTTTAAAGATATCAAGTCCACCCATTCCTGGTAAACCATCGGAAGAGAAGTAAATCTCTCCATTTTTTCTAACTACCGGATACTGCTCATTTCCTGCCGTATTAATATTTGGGCCCAAGTTTCGTGGTTTCGACCAAATCTTAGTTTTCTTATCGTATACCTGTACCCATAAATCCATTCCCCCTAAAGTTCCCCTCATGTTAGAAGAGAAGTACAATGTTTTATCATCCTGTGCCATTGCGGGGTGTGTAACAACAATTGAATCGTGTGCTATCTTTATAACTTCAGCCTCACCCCAGCGTGTACCCTTGCTAGCTGCCCAATAAATTTGGCTGCCCATATTCTCCTTTTTATTCTTCAAACATTTAGTAAAGTAAATCTTCTGGAATTTTTTGTTGAACGAAGCAGCTCCTTCATTAAGCTCTGTATTTATACCACCTTCAACCTTTTTAGGAGCCGACCATTTCTTTTTTCTATCCTGTATTGAAAAGAACACATCCGAAAAATCTTGTCCTGATGTACCGTCAACCTCGTTGCCTGTTGCAGCTGGTCTAGATGACGTAAAGTAAAGTACCCTGTAATTTTTTTTGCCATACGATGGCGCAAAATCATCAGACGACGAATTAAAAACCTTGATTTTATTTACTTCAAACCTCGACTCTTCTTCCATCCATTTCATTGCCAGTTTGCATGATTCGAGTCCGAGTTTACCCAAAGGATCGTCTGGTAATTTCTTAACATATTTTTCATACAACTTAAGAGCTTCCTCAAACTGGTTGTTGTATTTTTTTGCATCTGCCAAGTAAAGAATTAAAAGCGGATCTAAATGACCATACTTCTTGGCTTTTTCTAGCCATGTTTCGGCCTCTCTGTAGTTAGCGATATTTCTGTAGCAAATTCCTATTTGAAAATAAATTCGCTGTCTTTCTATTTTATTTCCTTTAGATTTTTGAAAAGCTCTATTATAAAGCTCAATTGCGTCGAAGTATAATTCAGCTTTAAATGCGTCATCCGCTGTCTCTGAAAAACTTTTTGCCCAGTCAGAACCACCTCCTTGGGCATAAACATTAACTATGCAAAGCCACATTAAGGGAATTAATAATATCTTTTTCATCTACCATAAAATTAAAAAATTATTAAGATAAACCACTATGGATTGTTCTTGTGATGAGAAAACTGCTAGGTGAATCTCTGTAACCATTTCTTGGAGACAACAAATCCAAACTTATTAGTGCTGATTAGATGGTAATTACACTAAATCATAATACAGACTAGCGAATGTGATAATCTGATTTAAGTGTAAAGTTTTAAATATTAAGTGTTAAGTGCGATCCCGCAGGACTTAACACTTAAAACTTTACACTTTCTTACTTACTCTTTACCTAATTATAGTTACAGTACCCACGTTGTCAAAATATTCTTTACCATCGCAGCCAATAGCATCTATTATGTAGAAATAAACCCCGTCTGGTACTTCTTCTCCAGCGAATGTTCTGCCGTCCCAGCCAGTCTCTACCCCATCCCATTGCGAAAGTTTCTCTCCCCAACGATTAAAGATTCTTCCGGTGAGTTCGCAGATGTTGATGTACGTTACCATGAACTTTTCGTTGTATTCATCTCCGTTGGGTGTAAATACATCTGGAATTGCTAAGAAAGAACCTGCCTCTACCACTATAAAAGCAGTGTCTACTTCGGCACAATACCCACTTCTAGACACTTCAAGTATTACTTGATAAGAAGTTGTCTTATTAACTGAAAACGTATTAATTAGCGTATCGACATCAATATAAACTAATTCCTCACCAATTAGCCATGTTTGAGTATTGTAATAACTACCATAACTTGAATCTATAAACACTGCTTCAAAAGGCGTTGGGCCAACCGCATCTCCATCTATTCTGATATGCGCTCTAATAGAATCGGGACGAGAAACAAACTCAAAAACAGTATCGGAAATACACATATTGCTATCTACTGCAATTACCCAATAAGCGGTATCGTTGTTACCAGATATATCTTCAAATACACTTGGTGTTGTTGCAGAATCTGGATTTGGCGAAAACCACTGATACGTATAGCTTCCTGCTCCGCCCGTAGCGCTTGAATAAAGGGTTCCGTCCCATGCTTCGTAACAAGTAACAGTATCGTAGCTTAAAGAGGCTACAACCCTTGTTAATGGATCGATGTAGGTTGAACTAGTTGCGATACAATCATTATCATCTGTAACGGTTACTGTATATGTTCCACCAGGTACGTTTAAAGCAAATGTATCGGTACTTGCTGTAGGGTTGTTCCAAATGAAGCTACAAGGTTCTGTTCCGCCAATTGTAGCGGTTTTAATCGTTGCAATTGAATCATCAATACAAAGCAATGAATCTGCGGTTGCCGTAGTTACCAATAAGTCTGGCTGAGTAATTACAGTATCTATTGTAAACTCGCACATATCTGCGCCTATAACAGTAATAGAAATATCGCCAGCGGAAAGGTTATCGGTTGAAACATCACCAACTCCTACTCCACTATCGCCACCACCTGTAGACCAGCTATAACTGTATGGCGAAGCGCCGTCAGTAATGTTTACTGTTGCCGCTCCATCACTACCTCCATTACAACTTACATTGGTTACCAAAGTAAACGTTGGATTAAGGCCACCCGGAGGGAACAGCGTTTCGTTGTTAGAGGCAGTACAACCATTGCCGTCTGTTACCACAACCGTATGCGTGCCCGATGCCAATGTAATTGGTTTAATAATCGTTAAGTCTGCAGGCTCCCACAAGTAGTTGTAACCGCCTGTACCACCATTAGGAGCAGCTGTTAACGATCCATTCTCTATTCCACAATCAGAATCTTTGGGGTCAACAATGTCTACAGTTAATTCGGCCGGATCAATTAACTCTTGACTGCATGTAATAATGCAACCGTTATCATCTGTTAAAACCACATTGTAAATCCCAGCACCTAGCGTATCTACTGCTGCCGTAGTATCTGCATCTGCATTGTTCCACAAGTAATGGTAAGGACTAGTTCCACCTGAAGCCGTTGTAAACACATCTCCATCGGTTCCTAAATAACACAGCGGGCTATTACCAAAGCATGAAAGTTGAAGTTCCGTTGGTTCATTTACAACATACTGATAGCTTACAGATACCATTAGTCTATCGTAAATGGTTACATTATGAGTACCCACAGCAAGTCCCGTTAAATCCTGATCGGTTGAAGTAAAACCATCTGGACCTGTCCAGTTAAAAGTATACACAGGGCCATTGCCAGGCTCTGTATTGGTTAAAGCAATCTCACCAGTTGACTGTCCATAACAGAGAATGTGCACAATTTCTTCCACCCAAATCATACCCGGTTCACCTAACACTACCGTACAATTACTTGCAGCGCAATTGTTGCCATCTGTAATGGTTACGCAATAAGTACCTTCTTCAACGCCATCAACTCCCACTGTTATTGAATTAGCTGGATCGTCCCATAAGTATGTGTAGTCGCTATCGCCTCCTGTTCCTACGCTAGTAACTTCGCCATCAAAACAATCTTCGTCGCATGTAGAGTGTCTTACTGTGCTTGCCGCGGCAGTTACTACATCTGGCTGGGTAACAGTGTATGTGTTGGTAGCTGTACATCCATTTACATCGGAGATCTCTACATCGTATATACCAGCTGCCACATTACTTAAATCTTCTGACGTTACTAAATTGGGAGTCCAATTGAATGTTAAAGTTCCCGTACCTCCCGAAGGGTCTAAATCTACAGTTCCATCATTACTTTCAAAACATGTTAAAGGAGTACCGTCTATGTTCGAAACAACTTCTGTGGGTTGGCTTAGTGTTACCTGTGTTGAAGTGACACAACCCTTGGAATCGGTAACTGTTACTGTGTAATCTCCTGCTCCCAATGTAGTTGCCTGAGCTGTGGTTTGATCGGTTGTATTGCTACTCCATAGATAGAAGTAGTTTGGTGTACCACCAGAAGCTGCTACTGTT
Organism: Flavobacteriales bacterium; assembly: GCA_013214205.1. GTDB lineage: Bacteria > Bacteroidota > Bacteroidia > DT-38 > DT-38 > DT-38. The sequence goes on along the minus strand of JABSPQ010000002.1, from coordinate 3,851 downwards.
GCATCGCCATCTGTTCCGTTAAAGCATGTGGGATCGTTGCTATTTGTAATTTGTGAGGTAAGTACGTCTGGCTCAGTTATAGTTGCTGGCACTTCAATTACACAATCGTTAGCGTCTGTTATGGTAACAATGTAATCGCCCGCACATAACCCGTTTTCTGTTACATCTCCTGCAACTGCTTCTAGGGTTGATGCTCCAGAAGGCCACGCTACTGTATAGCCAGCTGCACCATCTGCAAATTGAACAGTTATAAAACCGTCGCAATCTTCAAAGCAATCTACCTCTATGGTTTGATCTAAAATACTTGCTGTTGGTGCGCCAGCGTCTTGCACTACTTGAATAACAGAGACTGTACAATTGGCGTTATCCATTACTGTAACCGTATAAGTACCTGCAAAAACAGGATTGGTGTTGGTATTCAAACTTGCGTCGGTCCATTCATAAGTATAAGGAGATGTGCCTCCAGTTATTCCTGCTGCTCCATTAACTATAAAAGCTTCTCCATCCTGCTGGCTGCATGCACTTGGCGAATAATCTGTTGCATAATCAATTGCTACAGGCTGGGCTGGAGTTCCTGTTTCGATAACCGAACAGCCGTTCAAATCAGAAACAGTAACGCTATATGGTGCGCCTGCTGCATCTAACCCTGAGATATTATCTGTGGTTTCGAGGGTACTCCAAATGTATGTGTAGCCTGGTGTAGCCTGCGACACTGTTAATGATATAGCTCCATCAGCACCACCATTGCAAGAGATATCCGTTACTACAGGAATTACTACCAATTGGGTTGGTTGAGTAAGAATTACATCTGTAGTGGTTGTACAACTGTTTAAATCGGATACGGTTACTTCGTATATTATGCCAGCTGAAAGACCGGTTGCAATGGCATTGGTTTGGCTAGTTGTTTGACTGTCCCATAAATACGTATAGCCCGGTGTACCACTTGCTCCTACTGCTATTGCTGTTCCGTCGCTTCCGCCGTTGCATTGTGGTTCTATGCTAGAAGTGGATGCCGTTACAGGATCAGGGTCTGTAAGTGTTACCTGGCAGGTTGCAGTTATCATAGCTACATCGGTTACCGTAACCGTATAGGTGGCTTCGCTTAAACCAGACTCCATATGTGTAGCTCCGTTTGCTAAGCCTGTTTGGTTAGCACCGGTTGACCAATCAACCACAAATGGTGGAATGCTCCCAGTAACTGTTACCGTTGCTTCTCCATCAGAAAAACCATTACAACTAATATCTGAACCATTGTAGTCTGAAGTAACTTCTATATCACAGATTCTACCATTAATGCAATCTATTATCACTTCTTGAGAAACGGTACAGCTATTATCGTCTGTTGCTGTAACTGTGTAAATTCCTGCTTCAAGATGTGTTAAGTCCTCGGTAGTTGGGTTGCCAAAGCCACCTACTGTGCTTTCCCACACGTAATCTGGTGGACCATTTCCAATTACTAAATCGTTTAGCGTTATAGACCAACTACCTAAAACACCGTCGTTCATTTCGCCATTAACCATCTCTAACTCCCAAGTTCCATTAGGATCACAACCTGTTAGTGGGCCGTTTGCTGCATCTAAATTTCCACCTTCGGGCAAATACGGACCGTTGGTAAAGGCTCCATTTGCTCCTGTAATGGCCGTTCCTGCTCCTGGTTCAAAGCATACATTAGAAAACGAGTTTCCACCAGGGTTACTCGCGGATTTCAATTCCAATTCAAAAGCCCCTCCGCAAGGTGCAATTAACGTCATAGCTACTTTTTCTATCTTGTTGTTTGGCACAGTAGTTATATTAATACAAACTTCGGTAATCGTAGTTTCATCGGTAAGCGCCAAGTCCATCCCTGCTACTACTAGATCGAAAGTAGTAGTAGCTTTTTGGCCAAAGGTTCCAACAGCCCCATTAAAAGGCTTTGATGTTGTTTCATCATTATACGTGCCACCACTTTCCCAAGTAATATCTATTGTTCCATCGCCACTTCCGCAAATGGTTTCGTCTACGTGGATTTCGGAAAGCACAATTGGAGCAGGTTCAGTAATTGTAATTGAGCAAGTAGCAACCTCCGCAGCATTATCACTAACTGTTACCGTATACGTACCCGCTGCCATGCTAGGCTCGTTAAAATTGAATAGACCTGTATTGTTTACGTTTGATCCACCGCCGCTCCATACAATATCAAAATTAGGAGTACCTCCCTGACTGATAACGAGGTCTACTGAACTAACATCTCCATTACAAAGTATTTCTGTTGCCGATAAAGAACAGGCAAGTCCACAATCGGTACTTATGTTGGTTTCATCCTGACTAATATCTACAGATTGAGTAGGTGAGGCAATCATAGGAATTCCGAATTCATCAACACAGCTAGGGTCGTCGCATAATCTGTCGTTTATTAAATCCGCTGATGTATACCCATCACCACCTTCAACTGCATCAGGACATCCATCATCATCAGAATCTGTATCTAAATGATTTGGTATTCCATCACCATCATAATCCAAATCGCCTGTGCAGGACTGATAAATCATGTCATCCACATTAACCTCTGGGCTACCATTACCCTGGTCGTCGAAAAAATAATATCTTACATTATAGGTAGTACCGGGCAAAAGCAGATAGCTTATAATTGGTAAATCATAGCTTACACTAAGTGCTTCGCCTGGAGCAAAAAAGTAATCGTAGGTGAGCGTTGTAGACGTAGCAAAATTATCCTCGGAAATAAGAACTCCTACATGATAATTAAAATCATTGTTTGTGCTTACTCCAACTGAAGGTCGGCGGTACCTAATATTACTAAACATAACCGTATCCGCACCCGGCTGCATTGTAAACTCTGTCTCAATATAATCATTTGCAACTATTGCGTCGTCTAGTGTTGCGGCATCTGTACCCGAAATTTCAACATAAGATACAGGCGTGGTTAAATTACTTATTCCGCTACCTGCTACCAGATCACCAACCGAGGCAATTTGCCCAGCATTTTTAATATCTCCTGCAAGTTCAGTAGATTGGCCATCATTAAAAGACCATCCTGCAAATGCTCCACTAGGCGACGTACAAACGGTTTCATCTGAATCTAGAATTCCATCGTTATCATCATCTAGGTCAATTGCGTCTTTAACGCCATCGCCGTCTGTATCCTGACTAAAAGCTGTGTTGCCAAAAGCAACAAATAACAAGAAGACAAAAATCAGTCTTGCTAAGAATATATTTTTCAACGAGTCCATTCCAATCGATTGTAAGTGTTTGATAACATCCAAGTTAAGAGTTTTCACAATACTGACTGCCCTGTACTACCCTGCCTAATTCTCTGTGCACGAGCACGGAAGAAATAAACACTGCATTTGCAACCATCAACAGAATAAATGGCTGGTTTTTCCTTATTTTTTGGCAATAAAAATTGCAAAAAAATAAGAGTCAGAGCACATATCTTATGCTTTTAAGTGTTAAAGAAGGAAGTTTTCAAGCGTTAAAAGTGAAATATTCAAATAAAATGGAATAAAACCCCTCTCTTAAATAATCATTATAACTGGCGAGGATCAAAGATCTAATTAACAGATTTTGATTTGACATTTAAAAAAGTGACTTGGTTGTTGAATAGTGACTTCAAGCAGATATTAACTTATATCTTAATTATTTACTCATGTTACGCATCGTTAAGCCACTTTTGCTAAATTGGGTGTTAATAACTGTTGTACTTCGGTTGTTGCTTTTTTCATTGCCATAATATTTATGTAGCGTTTTAGGCAAAAATGATTTTTACTCTTCCTCTTTTTAATCAATTCAAACCTATTGATAGCTCCTATAGAAGCTATAAAATGGCTTTTTTGTGTAGTACTGGTTCTTGATGG
>JABSPQ010000198.1 GCA_013214205.1 Flavobacteriales bacterium | reverse complement strand
TTTTTTGGAACATGTAAAAAGAACGATGTTAATCCTTACCTATGGCTCAAAAAAGCACTTGACATCATACCCAAGCACAAAGTGAACAAATTAGAGGAGTTGCTACCGCAAAACCTTAAGCTAGAATAAACGCATAAATACACATTGCGAGATATCCTATATGTACTTGGTAGGATGCTTACGAGTTGCTACCGCAAAACCTTAAACTGGAATAAATCTACAATTGTAAATTGAAAAGAGATTCCTATATGTAGTTGGTAGGATGCTTACTATGTAGTTGGCAGGATGCTTACATGGTGGTTTTTGAAAAAACATGAGTTTCCGACCAGGCACTAAGTATCAGATCAGACTTTATTACTACAAGAATGTAAAGATTAAGCATCTATTTATTCCATGCTTGCGGAAGCTCCACCACCTTTAAAAGGTCGGAAGTTGATAGACATAAAGATTTCTGATGTACCAGAAGAAGCATGTCGAAGATCGGATAAGGTAACATCATACGAATAACCTATTCTAAACTGCTTTTTCATAACGCCTATCATAATAACAACCGCGTCGGTATGTCTGTATGAGAAACCACCCCAAAACAACTCGTTAAAGGTTGCTTTAAAGTTGGCATCAATTTGAAACGGTGCATCTATTATTGACTTTAATAATAACGAGCCTTCAAATTCTAACTTTTCGCCTATCTTAAATTTCTGACCAGCCAAAATATAATAGTTTCGAACCAATTTATTTACCACACCAACAGAGTCTCCATCGCCCCATTCTAAATCACCCTGAATTAAATTGTTTGCAGAGATCCCAGCAAATGAGCTTCCTATTGAATAGTAAACACCAAAAGAAACATCGGGCACAAAGGTAGTTTGTGTTCCGATTAAGCTTGGATCATCGGGATCGGTTAAATTCATTAGGTCGTCGGCTTTAAGAACAGCTTGTGTAAAGTGCCCTGATAAGCCAAAGGAGATCTTAGAATCTTCGGTTGGAGCAATTCTGTATGCATATGCCAATTGTGCACCAGTGTAGCTCATGGCCTCCATTTTATCGCTGTACATCATTACGCCAACTCCCATTTTATCGTTTATGGGTGTGTGTGCACTTAATGTATAGGTTTGTGGTGCACCAGGAAAACCAGCCCACTGGTCTCTGAAGGTAAACATTAACGGAGAGTAATCTCCTGTACCTGCAACCCCGGGGTTTACATAAAAGTAGTTATACATGTACTGACTATGCTGTGCAATTTGTTGCGCGCTCATGTTCTGTGCGAACATGAACAGCATGACAATAGAACTGTATATTATTTTTGAAAATCTCTTCATTACCTAACTAAAGTTACTGCTCCCTGATCAATTATTCCATCGTATGATATAACATAATAATATGTTGACGCAGGTAAGTCATTTCCATGATATGTTCCATCCCATTCGTCTGCGTATCCTACAGAAGAAAACACCAATGAACCCCATCTGTTGTAAATATCAACAGTTACATCTGGGAAGTCTACTATACCATCTAAAGTCCAAGTCTCGTTATATCCATCTTTGTTTGGTGTAATTGCATCAGGGATGTTAATACATGTACCAGCTCCTTTTGCAATATCGAAATAGACAGTTAATGCACATCCGTTAACATCTGTTATTGCTACTTGGTAAGATCCTTCTGAAAGGCCTGTTACATCTTCTGTATCTGCAAACGATGCACCATTTAAAGACCATTCGTAATCTAATAAACCTTGTGCTCCACTAACTTCTATATCTATTTCACCTGAGGCGCTACCAGAACATCCAACTTGTGTTAGATCAGAGCTTACTACAAATCCAGATACACTGTCAACTGTTGCTGATAAAACAGCGGTACAATTGTTCATGTCGGATACGGTTACTACATAAGTTCCACTTTCCAATCCAACAATGTAATCTGTTGTTTGTGTAGTACCAGTCCAATTGTATGTGTATGGCTCAACACCACCAGAAACAGATATATCAATTTTACCATCTATCGATCCACAGTTTTCATGATTCACATATGGTGTACCTAACTGAACGGCTGGAATTACAGCAACTGATATTGTTTCTGTTAATGTACATCCTCTGTAATCTGTTATTGTAACCATTCGGCTTGTTGAAGAAGTATCTATACCTGATAGGTCTTGAGTAATTGAACCATCAGACCAAGAATAAGTGTAATCTGGTGTACCTCCAAATACTGTAATGTCTATTGAGCCATCGTTACCGGCACACGAAATAGGTGTTACAACAATTGAATCTGAAAGTTGAGCAGGATCAATTATAGTACCTATGTTGGTATCGCTACAGAAGTTGGTATCTCTAACAACAACTGAATATTCACCTTCTTTAAGTCCCATTAGATCTTCATTAGTCGATTGATCTGACCAAATATAAATGTACGATCCAGCACCTTGACCACCTGTTACAACTAAGTCGATTTCGCCATCTTCTAATCCATTACAGCTAATGTTGATATCGATACTTAGAGCAATTAATGAATCTGGCTCTTCGATAACCACCACCTCAACAGCTTTACAATTATCACCATTCAATACCTCAACATATACTGTATCTCCAGAAAGGCCAGTGTAGAAGTTATCGGTACTTTGAACTACTCCCGACTCACTAATTCTGAACCACTCAACAGAACAAGGACCAGTAGTACAAACGAACTCTACTGTTGCAGAACCATCGCCATCGCCATAACATGTAACTGCCGTGCTGTCCATAATGATGTCTTCACTGCCTATTTCATCAATATCAGTAACTCTAACTTCAGAGCAACCCGTGCCATCTGTGATGGTAATTGAATACGCACCAGCACAAACAGCTGAGATGTTATCTTCTGTAGAAAGGTTATCCCAAACATAAGTGTATCCACTTCCCGATCCACCAGATGGAACCACTGAACTTGAACCATCGCATGGAGTAAGTTCATCACAATCCGATAAATCTACATTGCTAAACGTAGCAATAATCTCAGGCTGATTTGTAATTATTGTTGTATCAACTGCAGTACATAATATAGAATCTGTAACTGTTACTATATAAGTACCAGCAATAAGTTCCGTTAAATCTTCGTCGGTAGAAGCCGTGTTCCATACAAATTTATATGATGGTGTACCACCTACAACCGTAATGTCGATTTCCGAATTAACTGAGCCGAAACAATCATCGTTGTCTACTGATTTGCTAATAGTAATAGAAGTAGCATGAGTTATGTTAGCTGTATCTAGTATTGCGCAGAAATTGGCATCTGTTACCTGTAAGTAATAAGTTCCACTATCAAGCGTAGCTAAATCTTCTGTTGTAACTGTAGCTCCATTTACATCCCAAGCAATTTCGTATGGAGAAGTTCCTCCGATAACTGTTAAGTCTACTCCGCCATCTCCGCCTTCGCAACCTACATTGCCTTCAATAATACTGGTAGTTAATTCTAAAGGCTCTTCAACGGTTACAAAACCTACAGTAACACAGCCATCAGCATTGGTAACTTCGAATGTGTAATCTCCACCAGCTAAATCTGTAGCCATTTCTGTATCTGCAACTTCGATTTTGCCCGGTAATGTCATCCAAGAACTTGTACAAGTTGGAGAAACACATACAAACTCAGCTGTAGCCGTACCATCGTTATCGCCAAAGCAAGTAACATTTGTACTACTGAAAGTAACAACTTCTGCCGTAGCATCACTAACTCCTTCAACAACTGTAATGGTACATCCTGAGTCGTCTGTTACAGTAACAAAGTAAGATGATGCAGCTAAACCTGTAGCAGTAGCACTGGTTTGATTATTTGTTGCTGCATCCCAAGCATAATTATAAGGTGAAGTACCTCCCGAAACATTAACTAAGATGGCACCATCGGCAAGCGCACAACTAGCATCCGACACTGTAGTTGTGGTGATAAGTTCTTCTGGTTCTGTAATCGAAATTTCGTTGGTCTGCGAACATCCAGCATCATCTGTAATTGTAACTGCATATGTACCTCCGGTTAATGAAGTAAGATCTTCATCGGTAGCATTGTTAGACCATATGTAAGTGTATGGTGTAGCTCCGCCAACAACAGTGAAATTAACTGTACCATCGTTTTCTCCATAACAGGTTACATCTGTTCCAGTAATTGCTGTTGTAATAAATGAAGCAGCATTTACAATCACATCGTCTGTTATTGAACAAGCATTTTCGTCGGATACAGTAACCTCATATGCTCCTGGCGACAAGTCTGTGATTGTACTTGTAGCATCTAAGTTACTCCACATATAATCTAAAGTTCCTGTACCTCCTAAAGCAGTTGCTATAGCAATACCATCATTTCCAATACAAGTTTCATCTGTAGAGTCCATTGTAATTTCTAATGGTAACGGTTCCCATATTGTATCTGCATAGAAAGAAATACAAGTAGATGCGTTAGTTACCTGTAGCACATAAGCACCAGCAGGTAAAGAGAATTTAATACTATCGGTTGCTCCTTTTATATCTCCTAAGTCGTTCATCCAAACACTAGCACAAGTTCCTATACCTGTACTACAAGTAATTTTTGCGATAACAGAACCGTCGCTAGTTCCAAAACAACTAGTAGAGTCTGTAGAAGTAACTACAACGTCGGCAGTAGCATTGCTAATAACAAGTACATAAGACTCTGTACATGCAACAGCATCTGTAACGGTAACCGTATACGAACCAGCTGACAAGTTAGCCGCAGTTGCTTCTGTTTGTAAGTCATTCCATAAATATGTATATCCAGGTGTTCCTCCAGAGATAACAACAGTTGCAGAACCATCGGCTTGCAAACATGTGGCATCCGTTGTAGACGGTACATTTGTAATTGTTGTAGGTTCTAAAATCTCAGTGGTAGTTGTTGAAGAACAACCATCATCATCTGTAACAGTTACTGTGTAAATACCAGCAGTTAACGAATTTTGATCTTCTAATGTACTTACTGTACTCCAAGAATAAGTATGAGGTAAAGTACCATTTTCGGAAGTTAAGTCTATCTCCCCGTCTACATCACCATTACACGTTACATCTATTGTTACGATGGTAATTGTAATTTGTGAAGCCGAGCTAACCGTTGCAGCGTCTGTAGCTGTACACGAATTATCATCTGTAATTGTGATTGAATAATCGGCAGCAGTTAATCCTGTTCTGTCGTCTATCGTAGAATTATCTTCCCAAATATAAGTTAATGCACCAGTTCCACCAGTAGCAGTAACATCCAATTCGCCATCGTTACCAAAACACGACTCATCTATTATTGCGATGGTAGAAGTAATTTCAGTTGGCTCAAATACTGTATCACACATTATAGTAACACAACCAAACCCGTTGGTAATTTCTATACAATAAATACCTGCTGATAATCCGGTTGCATCGCTACTTGTTGAAACCGTTCCATCTGCTTCGTCTTTCCAAACTGGAGTACAAGTAGGTTGGCTACAAGTGTATGTTGCACTTAAAGAACCATCGTTGCCACCAAAACAAGTAATGGCAGTTCTTGTAATTGTTACATCTTCTGAACTGTTAGATAAGGTAACCGAAGTTGAAACTGTACATCCGTTTCCGTCTGTAACCTCAACTGTGTATGTTCCCACACCTATGTCAGCTTGCGTTGCATCTGTAGTAAGCGAATTCCATAAGTAACTATAAGTACCTTCTCCTCCACCAGCAGTTGCAATTGCACTACCATCTGCATTGCCACAAGTAGGATCTATTGAAGTACCACCTACTGTTAATTCTGCGTTTTCGTTAATTGTAGTTGCATCAGTTGACGCACAACCGTCATCGTCGGTAACTGTAACATTAAATATTCCGCCAGCTAAATTAGATCTGTCCTCGCTAGTAGAATTATCTTCCCAAAGATATGTGTGAGGAAGAGTACCACCAGAAGTTTCTAAATCAATTGCTCCATCGGCAGCACCAAAGCAAGATACATCTGTATTGGTATAATTGAACACAATACTTGATGCTCCATTAACTACATCGCTAACCACAACTGTACAAGCATTAAAATCTGTAATTGTTACTGTTCTTGATGAAGCAGATAAGCCAGTTAAGTCTTTATCGGTTTCAGTTCCATCCCAAACGTAAGTATAAGGACTAACTCCACCAGCTACTGTAAGAACAATAGCACCATCGTTGCCAACACAAGTTTCGTCGGTTACAACTGTTGAAGCAGTAAGTAAGGCTGGTTCGAAAATAGTATCTGTAATAACCGTGATACATCCACCACCATTTGTGATGGTACCAAAGTAAATGCCAGCAGGTAAATCTGAAGCGGTAGTATCTAATGGACTTACCGAGAATCCATCTGAATCAGTCCAATCGATAGAACAAGTTCCCATACCTGTAGAACAAGTATAAACCGCTCTTAACTGTCCGTTGCTTTCGCCATTACAAACTACACTATCGGTTTCTACAGTTGCAATTTCGCCACCACCACTGCTTAATGTAGAGCAAAGATTAACCGTACATCCTACAGCATCTGTAACAGTAACACAATACGAACCCGCAGCTAACGGAGACGCAGTTTGGTCTGTCATAAAAGACGCATTGTTGTCCCATGCATAAGTAAAGCCACCAGCTCCACCAGAAGGAGTAATTGTTAAACTACCATCTGTTGTATTACACGCAGCAGGAGATTCTGCAAACGTAGCTGTAATTTCATCTAAGTCGGAAATTGTTACTTCGGAAGTAATCGAACATCCAGCTCCGTCAGTTACCGTTACCGAATAAGTTCCAGCGGCAAGATCTGATATATCCTTAGTTGTTTCCAATGTAGTCCATAAGTAGGTGTACGACCCATCTCCTCCTGAAGCAGTAAGAGTGGCAATACCTTCGGAAGCACCATAACAACCAGCAGATGTACCAGCAATTGAAGCTACAATACCAGGCGTATCACCAACAGTAGCAGTACTTGAAATTGTACAAGAATTTGCATCTGTAATGGTAACTGTAAAGTCTCCAGCGCTTAATGCCAACAGATCATCTTCTGTTGAAAGGTTTGACCATACATAAGTGTAAGGCATAGTACCACCAGATATAGTAAGATCAATAGCTCCATCGCCAGAAGTACAATTTTCGTCGGATACAACAGAACCTTCAACTAAAGCAGTAGGCTGTCTAATAGTATCGGCAACCGTTGTAGTACAATTGGCAAGAGTAATTAAATGCACGTAGTAGGCACCTGCAGGTAAACCAGAAACTATTGCTGTTAATCCTACTTGAGTATCTACAACATCATCGTTCCACCATTCCACCGTACAATCTCCACATGCATATATTGCTTCCACAGATCCCATTGATCCGCCAAAGCACATAACACCAATTGTGTCGGTTGTAACAGGTTCGCCAGAAGAGTTAGAAACATTAGAAGAGAATGTAGCTGTACATGTTAATGCATCAGTTACGGTTATTGTGTACGCTCCTGCAGCAAGACCAGTTGCTGTAGCATCTGTTTGCAAGTTAGCCCATAAGTAAGTGAAGCTACCTGCCCCACCTACTGGTGATGCAGTTAATGTACCATCGCTTAATCCGCAACCAGCTAATGTGTTGCTAAATGTGTTTGTCATTGAAGCAGGATCTGTCAATGTAGCACTAGACGTAATTGTACATCCGTTGCCATCTCTTACAGTTACTGTGTACATACCAGCAGCTAACCCTGTGGCTGTAGCACCTGTTTGCAAATCATTCCAGAAGTAAGTAAACGTTTCCGTTCCTCCAGATGGAGCAGCGGTAAGGTATCCATTTGTATAGCCACCACAATCAGGATCGGAACCGACAAGTACTAAAGAAAGTGCAGTTGCATCGTCTAGGTCGTGAGAGACAGAACCTGTACACATATTGCCATCTGTAATGGTAACTATATAAGTACTTGCAATTAATCCTGTAGGATCTTCTTCAGTTGTAACATTAGACCAATCATAAGTGTATGATCCATCTCCACCTGTAGCGGTTAATTCTAAAACACCATCACCACTTCCAGCACAACTTGGCTCGGCAGCTGTAGCAATTGTTCCAGAAACAACGTCTGGTTCTGGTATCACATCGTAAATAAGCGTAGTACAATTTGAAGCATTAATTACTTGTAAGTAATATGAACCAGCAGGTAAACCTATAACTGTTAGCGTAGCTCCAACTTCAACATCTACTGCTTCATCACGGAACCATCTGTAATCGCAAGGGAAATTTAGACATGTGGAAGTTCCAATTACTTGACCATCGCTACTTCCATTACAACTAACAGGAACTGTTGAAGAAGTTAAAATTTCTCCGGCTGAGTTACTCACATTAGAAGAGAATGTGGCAGAACAACCAAGGCCATCTGTAATTGTTACATCGTGCGAACCAGCACATAATGTAGAAGCCATTGCATCTGTTTGTCCGTTGGCCCATAAGTAAGTGAATACTCCGTTTCCACCAGCACCTGCTGCTGTAGACTCACCATCGCAAGTACCACAACCAGCATCAACAACTGGATCGAAGAGATTAGTTATTGCATCGCTTTCTGAAATTGCTCCCGCCTCTGTTATTGTACATCCAGCAACATCGGTAGTAGTTACCGTGTAGTTACCAACCGAAAGAGAATTAATAATATTGTCGGTAGCAGTAGTGCTCCATAAATAAGTATATGAAGGCCCTGTTCCGTCTGTAGATGTTGCCGAAATACTTCCTGTTGAAGCACCATTACAATCAATATCGGTAATTGATAATGTTGTATTTATTACGGTTGGCTCACCTAGTGTTGTTTCATCTGATTTTGTACACCCTGCCCCATCAGTTACCAATACCGTATAAGTTCCGGCTGATACAGATGATAAAGTTTGAGCTATACTAAGATCAGACCATATGTAAGAATGGAATCCCGTGCCGCCAGAAGAGATTGCAGTAATAGAACCATCTGAACCTGAAAAACAAGAAGGCTCTATGCTTGTTAACGTAATGTCGATATCTGTTGGTTCCGACACTGTAACGTTTTCTGAAGTTAAACAACCTGATCCGTTTGTAACCTGAGCTTGATAATCCCCTGCCGCTATGTTAGACAATGTTGAAGAATTTTCTCCTATAATTAAAGCTCCAAGTCCATCATACCATTCAATTGTACAAGTTGCAACTGAACATGTAAAGTTGGCCGTAGCAGAACCATCTGTACCTCCAAAGCATGATGCTGGCGTACTTGTCATAGTTACTACCTCTGCATTTGCATCGTTGATAGCGTTTGTGAAAGATACCGTACAACCTAAACCATCTGTTACGGTTACTGTGTAGTTACCAGAACAAAGCGCTGTAGCTGTTGCATTGGTTTGAGTACCTGCATCGCTCCATGCGTAAGTAAAGTTGTTATCGCCACCACTTGCAGCCATCGCATCCGTACCGTCGCATGTAGAACACGAAGATAATGTCGCAGTTAATGTTCCTGTAATTGGAGAAGGATCAGTTAATGTAGTTTCCTCTGTTGAAGAACACCCATTGTCGTCTGTAACAGTTACTGTATGCGTTCCTGCTAAGAAATCAGTTGGCGTTTGATCCGTTTGTGTACCAGACCAAAGATAAGTGAATACTCCTGTTCCTCCTGTTGCTGTTGCAGTTGCCGAACCATCTGCATAACCTCCACAAGAAGGATCGGTAGTTGGGTCAATTAATATGGTAATTACATCGTTGTCATTTAAATCTTGTGAACCAACAACACTACATCCCAATCCGTCTGTAACAGTAACAGTATAACTGCCATCGGCTATTGGGAAAATTATTGATAACATACTTGCGTTGTTCCAAACATAAGTATAAGGCCCGTCGTCGCCACCACTTCCTGCAGCAATTATATAACCATCTGCCTCACCATTACAAGTAGGGTCTACAACGGTTGGAAAAGCAACTGCAACTGCTGGTGTATCTAATACTGTACCTGTAATTGAAACTGTACATGAATTGGCATCTGTAATGGTTACTGTATACGAACCAGAACAAAGTGCTGTAGCAGTAGCAGTGGTTTGAGCACCTGCATCGCTCCATAAGAATGTTCGTGGTGCTGTACCTCCTCCAGCGCTAGCTGTAATATCTCCGTCGCAATCGCCAAAACAAGTTGGTTTAGTACTTCCTGTAATAGAAGTAGTAAGTGCAGCTGGATCGGTAAGGGTTACTGATTCCGTTAATGTACAAGCAGCACCATCTGTTACTGTTATTACATATGTAGCGGCAACCAAACTAGAAAGACTAGCTGTTGTTGATCCACCATCATCCCATAAATATGTTAACGGGCCAGTACCTGTTACGGTTAAGTTAATAAGTCCATCGTTAACGCCATTACACGTTGGGTCGGTAGCATCATCTACTGTAATTGCTATTCCTGCAGGATCGGTTAATACAATTTCAAGTGTTCCTGTACAAAGGTTTCCGTCTGTAACTGTAACAGTATGCGTTCCGGCCGCAAGACCCACTTGATCTTTGGTTATGCTTCCACTACCAGACCACTCATATTGATAAGCTCCATCTCCACCAGACACTGAAATGTTGGCACTACCTGTTGATGTACCCGCACAAACTGGATCACTTTTAGAATCTTCTACTATTGAAACAGAAGCAGGTTCAAATAATTCTTGTTCTTGTGTTACCGTACACCCTACTCCATCTGTAACCGTTACCGTATACATTCCGTCGCACAAGCCGGTAAGATCATCTGTAGTTTCACCAGCGTTACTCCATAAGTAAGTTAAGATTGCTACTCCTGTGGCTGAAATACTAATTTCACCGTCACAACTTCCAAAACAAAGTGGTTCAACAGTACCGTCAACAGTTATTACTGTAGCAGCTGGTTCTCCTAATGTAACAGCAACTGAACCTGTACATCCATTTCCGTCTGTAGCCACAACAGTGTGCGTGCCAACTGGCAAATCACTTCTATCTGCATCAGTTCCGCCATCATAATCCCATACATAGGTGTAAGTTAAATCTCCACCAGTTGTGGTAATGTTACAAATCCCTGTTGCTTCTCCATTACATATTGGATCAGTTTGCGAATCAATTACAACTGCGACTACAGCTGGTTCCGCAAGAACAAACTCTTGAGTTAAAGTACATCCGCCACCGTCTGTAACAGTAATGGTATGTGTTCCATCTGCTAATCCCGTAATATTCTCAGTAGTTGTAGCACCATCACTCCATGCATATAATAAGGTAGCTGCTCCGGTAACCGTTAAACTAACTGTACCATTGCTTAATCCATTACAAGTAGGGTTTACTTGACCATCTATTGCGATGCCAATTCCTGCAGGGTCATTTAACGTTGTTGTTGCAGATGCTACTGTACATAAATTATCATCTGTAACTGTTACAATGTGGTTTCCGTCTTCCAAAGTCGTTCTATTACCATCAGTACCTCCATCTGTCCATATGTATGCAAAAGCACCAACTCCGCCAGCAGCGGTAATATTGATGATACCAGTGGCAGCACCCAAACAATCAGGATCTGTTGAATTATCAACGTTAACAGTTAATGCAACTGGTTCCGTTAATTCAACAGTAGAAGTGGTAGAACAATTGTTGTCGTCTGTAACAGTTATTGTATAAGTACCAATAGCTTGAGTTCCATCAGACAACACAGGAGAACTTGCTCCTGCTACATTACTCATAGTAGGTTCTTGGCTCCAATCGAGATCATATAAACCAAATCCATTGCTAAATGTAACAGAAAGCTGTCCGTCGGAATTGCCATTACATAAAGGTTCTGTTTGTATGCTAAGTGTAACTATTGGGGCAGAAGGATCTGTAAGTATTACTTCCTCTGACGCTGTACAAGCGTTATCGTCTGTAACAATTACCGTGTGTGTACCCGAAGTAAAACCAGTGGCAGTAGCTGTAGTCTGCGCGTTGCTCCATCCATAAACATAAGCACCAGCAACAGTTCCACCAACAGGAGTAGCAACCGCTTCTCCAGGATCTGTACATGTTGGGTCTGTACCAACAATACTAACTGTTAATACATCTGGGTCTACTAATGTAGTTTCTGTAGATACAGTACATCCTCCGGCATCTGTAACTATAACCGTAAAAGTACCTGTACCAACACCCATTATAACGTCGGTTGTTTCAAAAGTGCTCCAAAAATAAGTGTAAGGAAATGATCCGTCAGTGGCAGCAACTGTAACTTGTCCGTCTAACGTACCATTACACAACGGATCATTTGTTGCCAATGCATCTATAGACGCCAACAGTACAAGAGGATCGAATAAGTCGCCACAAACAACCACGGTACATGAATTTCCATCTGAAACAGTAACGCAATAATTACCAGCACCTAATCCTGTTGCAATTACGTTCGTTTGTGCACCAGCATCGCTCCACACATAGGTATAAACTCCTGTTCCGCCAGAAGCGAAAACAGTCATATTTCCATCTGTACCACCATTACATGAAGGGTCGGTAGATGCAGAAATTAACGCGGTAACAGTTGTACCATCATTTATTGTAGCATTAGCAGTTCCTAAACATGAACCAGGTGCTCCACCATATACCGACACCGTAATTACACCAGCAATTAAATCTGTTGCAGGAGAAACGGCCCCTGCACCAAAGGATGTAAGTACCTTATCACCATTAGACCATACTAAAGAATCGTAAGGTGCTACACCACCCGAAATATCAAAAATAACTTGTCCATCTGAACCGCCAGCGCAAGTAACATCAGTTTGACTATTGTAAACTACATTAGGAGAACCAGGATCGGAAACAGCAATGGTTGCAGACTTTGTACATCCTGTAGCATCTGTTACTGTTACGCTGTAATTTCTTGCATCAAGGCCAGTAGCTCTAATCTCAGTTTGATTACCTGCATTAGCATCCCAAAGGAATGTATAAAGATAAGTTCCACCTAATTTGGTAACAGAAGTATCAATATAAGCTTCACCATCCGCATCGCCACAAGTAGCAGGCGTTTCGGCACCAGTAATAACTAATAAATCCACAGATGTAATCGTTTCGGAGGTTGAAGCAGTACAACTACTAGCATCTGTACATACAACTGTATATGTTCCGTCTGATAACCCTGTTACATCTTCGGTAGTTGGGCCGTGAACCCAAGCATAAGTATATGGGCTAGTTCCGTCGCTAGTACCAACGGCAATTTCACCATCTGATAGACCCACACAAGTTGCGTTTGTTGGAATACTTGCGAGCGCTAAAGCATCTGGCTCGCCAATAACAACAGAAGCTGTTGCAGTACAACCGAATGTATCATCAGAAATTGTAACCGTATAAGTTCCAGCACTTTTTCCTGTAATAGGATGCGTTGCTCCTACTCCAAGTCCACTTGCATTTTCAGAACCAGGAGCTGACCATAAAGAGGAATATGATGCCTCACTTCCGCCTATTAATACTGTAGCACCACCAGTAAATGGAACATCTCCATTACATAGCATATCGTTAGAAGCGCTAATTGTTGCAGTAGTTACAACCGAACCATCATTAATTATTTGAACAAGTGTTTCAGTACAACCATTATCATCTGTTACTGTAACCGTGTACGTTGCTCCATCGAGAACACCAGTTCTATCTTCATCTGTTGAAAGATCGCTCCATAAATAAGTATACGGGGCAGTTCCACCATTTCCGGTAATGCTAATTGAACCGCCTGCACCACCAGCACAAGTTGGGTCGGTAGCGGCATCAAGCGTTACGGTAAGAACAACAGGATCTGACAATGTTATATCTTCAGTATCAGTACAACCTAATGCATCTGTAGCTGTAACCGTATAAGTTCCTTCATCTAAGGCTGAAATAACACTGGTACCACTTTCTGCTATCCCAGCAGCGGTTGATGTATTGCTCCATACAACGCTATAATTTGCAGTTCCACCACTTACTTGAACAGTAATTGTTCCGTCCATAGAACCTGCACAATTAGGATCTACAGATAGAGAAATGTTAGCTATAGTACTTATTGCAGGATCAGCTAATGTTGTTTCTCTACTAACGGTACATAAATTGTCGTCGGTAACAATAATTGTATAAGTTCCTGCGCACAAACTATTAAGATCTTCAGTTGTTTCCATGCCCGACCATAAGTAGGTGTATAACCCAACAACTGTTCCTCCTGAAGGATGCATGTCAAGTAAACCATCGCAGCCACCATTACAAACAGGATCGTCTGCCGCAGCTTCTGCTACCCCAAGCACTTGAGGATCCGCTGTTGCGGCACAATCATTTGCTAAACAGCCATCACTATCTGTTACTGTAACACAATAAGTTCCAGCCACACCCCATGTTGTATCAGCATCCGTTGTACCTCCATCCCATGCAAAGCCAGGAAAAATATTTGTACCACCCGTAGGCACAGCAATTACTTCACCTTCATCTCCAGTACAAAGTGGATCTGTAGTTAAAAAAGCAATGGTTATTGTGTTGTTCTCAAATAATTCTAAAGAATCCAGATTGGTACATCCAACATTATCTGTAACAGTAATTACATACATACCTGGCCCTAAGCCCGTAATAGCATCCGAAGCGCCCTCGCCTAAAGCTGGCGTATTTTGCCCAGTAGACCATACCACACTATACGGTGCAGAACCACCACCAACGGTAGCAGTTACTTTTCCATCCGATGCGCCATTACATGTAGGATCGTTTGTATTTCCTAAATCGAATGTAGGTGCAACAGTAATAGATTTACTTCCTAAGTTGATACTACCTTCTCCAAAACACATGGAGGCAACATCTGTTATTGTTACTACAGCTAAACCTTCACACAAAGCGGTAGCGCCTTCTGTTGTTTCTCCTGTTCCCCAAAAGTATGTATACGAACCGCCTGCGTTACGCGACGATCCTTCCACAATTGCAGTAGCTGTTCCGTCGCAACCTAAATAACAACTTGGTTGATTAAGATTTGGAAAACCAATTGATGCAATAATCTCTGTTTTGTAAGTAATCGTAAATTCTTGTGATGCCGTTAATCCACCTCCATCGGTAACTATAACCGTGTATGTATGACTTGTACTTAAATCAGCTTCAGGGTCACTAGACAAATTAGATACATTATCTTCTGTTCCGCCTCCCGCTAAAGCATCCCATTGATAGGTGTAAGAACCATCTCCACCTGTTACTGTGGTGATTTCTGCAGAACCATCTGCATCTGATCTACAAGATTCATCATCTTGACCAGTTACATCTATGCTTAACTGTCCGAAAACAGGAACAGTCATTAACAGACTCAACAACAATACTATTAGGCGGCTTTTTATAATGGATTTTGACATTTAAGTTCGAATTACCTTTGGTCAGATAAACTTTAATTAATTATTAAGAATTCAGCTAAAACAAAGAGGTGAAACATACAAGTGTTACTATTAATATGCTCGGAACAACATTTCACCCTAGGTTTTAGCATTTTTTTTAAAACTGTTAGTCAATAACATGTTATTTAGACGGAATTCCTCGAAAAAGGTTCGGCAAATTACATGTGTAATCAATTCAATTTATCTCTTTGAAAGGCTATTAAACTTTTCAACATTTAAATTGATCACTTTAATACTTTCAATATCAACGGGCTTAATGTAAAATTCCAAGTCCATCTCTTTCGCTTTTCTCTTATCAAGTGGATTATCACTTGAGGTAAGAATAGCCATGTAAGTTTCCTCAGCACCCTCAAAATTTAACTTATTGTATGCATCAACAAACTCCCATCCATTCATCAATGGCATATTTATATCGACTAAAATAACATCTGGAAATTTCTCATTAGGATCCAATAAGAATTCCAATGCCTCCTGTCCGGATGTCACCGCATCAAATGCCCAATCAACACCAGAAAGATCAATGATACTTTCCGCCATGAAGTTGAACACTTCTTCGTCATCTATAAACAATACTCGTTTACTTTTTTCTATCTGCAACATGTACAATTGCCTTTGTAATGTTAAACATAATGAATTTAATAATACCCCACCTCATTTTATCTATTCAGTTTTACTGAAATTTCAAGCCCAACCACTTACCCCCTTGTTAACTAGGGATATATATATAATCCTTTCACAGAAATTAATTTAACATTTAGCCCTTTTTCACACCTGTTTTAAGGAAGTAAGAAATTTAGATTTTTTCAATCAATTACCCACAATCTTAATAAGGATTTCAGTTATACGTATATAATTTCACCTTGTGACATTAAAATGAATATGAATTATATTTTTCTTACAACCTTCACTTTCTGATCTACAGAGCCATATGGCCCAAATCACGACTCACAACGACTCTTACCTACTTATTTCGACAGTAAAATTGCACATTACATTTTTTATTTATTAACTCATGTTACGCATCGTTAAGCCACTTTTGCTAAATTGGGTGTTAATAACTGTTGTACTTCGGTTGTTGCTTTTTTCATTGCCATAATATTTATGTAGCGTTTTAGGCAAAAATGATTTTTACCCTTCCTCATTTTAA
>JABSPQ010000197.1 GCA_013214205.1 Flavobacteriales bacterium | reverse complement strand
TCCTACTTCTTTTGGGGTTCTGCCTGATTCTACTAATTCAACCATCATTACCTTAAATTCATTTTCATGTTGTCTTACCATAATTCAAATATATAATTTACGGTCTGAATAAATTTGTCTCATCAAATGTAGACACTCCAGACCTTCGAATTTGGAGCACCGACCTTAACGGAAATAAAACCTTTGAATCCTTTGATCGGGAGCATGAATTAGTTCTTTCTATAATTGGTTATGTTGATTATTTGGGGAATGTGACTAAAGAGGTGTTTTCAACCGCGGAACAATCTCCTGATTATCAAACAGATTTTAATCCCAATGGCCAGCCAATAAAAGAATGGGCATTTGACGACCTGGGCAAATATTTAACGGAACTCTTAACATACAATGATGTAGGGCATCTCGTTTTGAAGACTCAATATGACAGAGAAGGAGATTTTGAAAGTGAAATTAAGTACGAATATCATTTAGGAAACCCATCAAAGGAAACGTACTTCAAGACAAACAAAGAAATCAAAAAGGTAATTCTGTATACGTATGAATGAATTACAAACCGCTCCTTCAAGTTTGCAACTTGGAGGAAGCGGGTTTGCAACTTGATGCAAGTACCAATATCTTTAGCCAACTAAAAAAGCCATTTGAACCTAATAGAAAAATATAAGCCCTATCTAATATCGCTTTTCTTGTTAGCGGCATTCGTGCCATATTTTTACATTAGTCAATTCGCCAATCCCATTGCCGACGATTTTACATACGCAAATAGGGGAGCGCACAACGATTTATCCTTCCTCTTAATTCAAGATTTATTTAATTGGAATGGTCGGTATATATCCAATATTTTCGTCTTTATAAATCCCATTTCTAAATTAGATTTTGGGCTTTACAAAAGTGCTCCAATTGGCATAATCCTCTTTACTATATTCTCCTTTGGCTTTTTTATAAAGTCGATTATTGGAACCCAGATAAAGCAAAGCGCCGTAAGGATTTATGCGCTTGTTTTAACCCTGTTTTATATATATCAAATGCCAATTATATCCGAAGGAATCTATTGGTACACGGGTGCTGTAACATACGTGTTGGGTTGTGCTTTTATGCTAATTTACCTTGGTTTACTGTATGGCTTATTTAAAGAAAGATATGTGTTGAACAGCAAAATTGTTCAGATTGTTTTAACTACAATTGCGCTGTTTGTTACCATCGGGTTCAATGAGATCTTAATGATAGCGCTCGCCACTTTTTCGTTGGTTTTTTTACTTGTTCTATACAGAAACAAATTGGCCAACATTAGGCTTGCCTTGTATTTTGTAATCGCTACCATGTTGTTTTCAGGGCTAGTTTATTTGGCTCCAGGAAATTCTGTTAGGGGCAACCACTTTGAAGACAGTCACAACTTTATTCATTCTTTCGGAATGTCGGTAGCCCAAACAGGCCGTTTCTTTGTATCGTGGGTTTTGTCTATTCCGTTAATACTACTATCCATACTCTATTACTTTCTCCACAAAAAACTAGTTGAAGGCATCACCCTTTTTGCCAAGTCATTTTATCTGATTCCTGTTGTAAGCGGAGGCTTGTTGCTTTTCACAATATTCATTGGCAGCTTCCCTGCATATTGGTCAACAGGTATGTTAGGACAACACCGCACCATGAATGTGTCGTACTTTCTATTCATAATTACGTGGTTTGTAAATCTGTCCGTATGCTTCAATCACTTTAAAATCCCGAGCTTCCAAATCACTCAAAATCGGCGTTACATGGTCTTAATATTGATATGGGTGTCGTTGGTTTTTACAAAAAACGGTTATCATGTAATAGCCGATCTAGCTTCAGATTCGGCCGTTAAATTCAATCAGCAAATGGAAGAACGGTACACTACTTTCACCAATTCTGGGGATACCGTATACTTCGATCTAATAAGCAATCCGCCTAAAACATTGTTTGTACTCGACATTACCGACGATCCTAATCATTGGCTCAACGAAGGATACAGCATCTTTCTTGAAGATAGAACCAAGGTGGTTTTACCGTCGGATTCGTTGGAGTAATTCCTATGCCACCCATGCCGTCATCCTCGTGATTTAGCCCTTCCGAAATACACGGGGATCTCGTAACAAAACCAGTCTGCTATACGTTCTTCTATTGGTGTACATAACGTGTACTCCCTTTAAACAACGTTATTCCGAATGAAATTAAATTTACTTTAGCGCCTCAACGAAAGCTACACTACAATGAAACTCTGGTCTCTAAATTCATTACTTAGAAAATATTTTGTACTCATTTCAATCAGCCTTATTGGGTTGTTGGGAATTCAAAATATACAAGCGCAGTCGAACATTATTTTAATCATAGCAGATGATTTAGGTGTAGACTTCTCTAACAGCTATCACGATCAAGGAGTTTTTCCTACAACCCCCACAATAGACAGTTTACGATCTGCTGGGCTAACCTTCGAAAACGTATGGTCTGCACCAATGTGCACCCCAGCTAGGGCATTAATAATGAGTGGGAAATACGGCATCAACACAGGGGTTTTAAAAGCACCAGGACACCTTGATACATCCGATGAATCTATATTTAAAGCAATCGCTAACCAAACCAGTAATCAATATGCTGATGCGGTAGTTGGCAAATGGCACATTTCATTTCCCGATGATGTTGATCATCCAGCAGATCATGGAATAGATTACTTTATGGGTGTTTTGGGAGCAGGAGTGCCTGATTACAATTCGTGGGACCTCACTCAAAATGGAATCACAACTACAAGTACAAACTATGTAACCACCACATTTACCGATTCTGCTATTAATTGGATAGGCAAACAAACAAAACCATACTTTCTATGGTTAGCCCACGTTACGCCGCATGCTCCGTTTCATGCGCCGCCCGAAGAAATGTACACACGAAATGCTGTTAACAACAGTAAACAAAAATACATGGCAATGATAGAGGCGTTGGATTATGATATGAAGCGATTATTTGATTCGATGACTTTAGAAGAAAAAGAAAACACAACAGTTATTTATGTTGGCGACAATGGAACACCGAGCAACATAATTCAAAACTTTTCGTCCGAACATGCAAAAGGAACCGTTTATCAAGGTGGTATTCATGTGCCCATGACAATTTCTGGTGCTGGCGTTACTCGAATCAACGAAAGGGAAGCGGCTTTAATTAGCGTGGTTGATCTTTATGCAACCATACTTGATATAGTCGGCGCCGATTTACCCGGCGGAATCTACAATAGTTTAAGCTTTAATCATCTACTAATTGGTGAAGTGGACGAAACAAGAGACTACAATTATGCTGAATTAGGAACAGAAACCACAGGCAGTTGGGCTATCCGAAATGAGCAGTACAAACTGGTTCAATACATCGATAGTACTCAAAAATTTTACGACCTGTATGCAGATTCATTGGAAGTAACCAACCTTTTGCTTGGTACGCTAACCACAGAGGAAACAACTGCCATGGATGATTTAATTGCAGAAGCAGATCAGCTTAGAACAACTGGTTGGTCGTGCAGAGATCACATTAAGAATGGAGATGAGGAAGACATTGATTGTGGTGGTACATACTGCGAACCATGCGTAACGGCTGTTAACGAATTGCCATTAACAATAAGTGAATTCAAACTTTATCCGAATCCGGCTAAACAAGATTTTACCATAGAGAAAGGAGAGAGGCAAAAGGGAGAGAGCTATTTTGTGAAAGTTTCGAATATACTAGGCGAAACATTATACACAACAGTTATAACTGTCGATGAAAAAAAGATTAAAGTGAAATTGTCGGAAATAGAACCGCAAATAATTGTTGTGACCATAAGCAACAAAAATGGTTCGTTTACAAGAAAAGTGCAGATCGGCGCACAATGAGCAAACCAATAATTGGAATACTTTGGTAAGCATCAAGTTCATGATGTTTGAGTTAGGTAAAGGCTATTTAGTGTCTGGTCGTAAATCACCGACCCCTTTGGTGACAAGGTTTTTCGTTATGTTATTCACTTGAATATGTTTGTAAATCCGGACGTATTTAGCGCATTCATTGGAGTTTCGTGTTTTTTTTAGATAAACATTCGAAAGCTATGAGAACAAAATTTGAACGAAATCCAGATTTATTCACTCTTGATATTCTATCGGCAGAATTTCCCAATAATTGCAGAGACGAAGCACCCAAATTATTAAAAGGACTTCAAGCAATTT
>JABSPQ010000196.1 GCA_013214205.1 Flavobacteriales bacterium | reverse complement strand
ATAACTCTTTGACCGTCCAGTCATTTGAGCTAAGTGAGCTAATCGTTCCTCAGTCTTTTCACCTAATCTAACGCCAACCATGATAATACTCTCAATTGTTAAACTTGTATAACAAGTATAACATAGCTGCATAAATAATGAATAACAGGCTTAAAACAAAGTATATAATCGTAATTATTCACTGTATTATACTCAGTTTTGGCTTAGGGATTATTCACTGCAAAATAAGTGGTTATGAATCAGTCAGATAGAGTGACTGAGTATACTTCCCTTATAATATACTCAGTTAAGAACCTTAACGATTTCTTCCCACATAATTTTCATTCGGTTTGACCACTATCAATCTTATGTTTGACCTGTATTGCGCCAATCAGCAAAGAGCTATATCATCAATTTTATTTTGTGAAAGTTTTTATCTGACCTATTTTTTCAAAACAGGAAGTGTTAAAACTTTTTCGTAATCAAGTGCATTAGCAAAGTAGGTGAAGTAATATTTGTTTAATTGAAACTGTTTTTTTTTGGTATTGGTTTTAACATATAATGTTTTTAGAAGTTGTTGGTTGTTTGTGTATTCATATTTTGATGTTTGTTACTAAATTTCTTAATAATTAAGAAACATAAATTTATTCTTCTCTTCTCAATCTTATCAATTAAAAAACAGGCCTATACGGTTGACTTCACTAGCTACCACATAAAGTGGACAGTGAAGTCAACTGTATAGGCCTGTTTAAAAATCTCTACTATGCACACTTTATAAGTAATGGGAATACTAAGAAAATGAAACTTGGAACATTGAAAAGCCTTATAAAATCCTCTACAGTTGGATCTGAAATGTCTACTTCTGTAGCAAGGTCTCTAGCGAATCATATGCAGAGACCAATTGAGAATTTCACACAGGGTGATGATGAACACACTACCACTATAGTGAATGATTATCTTGGAAGTTTAACCGCCGCAGATTGCAAAAGTAAACTTGCTGTTAAAAGTCACTTTGGAAGATGGTTTGAGAAAAATTACCCGTCGTCAGCTACAAACTCGGATACGTTAGTACAAACTCCCAAAAGAACCATTACTCAGTTCAAAAGCCCTGCTCAGAGTAAAATGTACAGAACACTTGTTGGTGAATTAAGATGTTTATGGCCAGAACGCGTAGTGTGCGTTGCTGGATCATTACGGCCGGATGGTACTTACGTGATTGGACTCAATGACTCGCCTAATTTTGCAATAGATAGCGGTCATGTGCGGGCGAAGTTCAGAATTCTTCAACAGTTTTACAACCGCTGGCTCAGTGAGCCTGAACTTAGGAATGCAGGGAGAACTAAACAAAGAAAGGAAGCCTTAAGCATTATCAAGAGCTTGGGAAAGCAGGGTGGTTTGAATAGTGGGGTAAGTTTTCAGGCCAAAGGTGAAAGGGCGGTTCATAATCCCACTCCAAAGGATCGTTTAATAACAGATTTGATTAAAGGAGCCCAATATTTACATTGGTCAGCAACAACCAAAGAGGGCTATAATCAGGAACAAATAGTGGCTTTAACAAATTTGAGTCGTGAACCAAATATCATAGCTAATGATCGAGAAGAAAAAGCTCCGACAAAACACTGTGAACAAAAGGTGTTTGATTTCATAATGCGCCATGGTGCTACTGAAGACAACATTATTGGCATTACATTGTATTGTTGCGTTACATGTAAGCATGTTATGGATAGTGCTCTAATTCAACCGCAGGTCATAGTAGGCGGTGGGCACGGGGTTGAGTTTCCTAACGTGCACTCACTTTTAAAAGACTATGATTCGAGCGTAGTCGGTGCAATACCACAGAATTTCATTTCAATGGCGGATGATAGCGATTCAGACATTGATAATGATATAAGTTGCACATCGTCTTTTTTAAGTGCTACGGCTGTGGTGGATGATAGCGCTTCAGGCACTGCTGATGCTCATAATAATGGTGATGTTACAAATTGCGCATCGTTTACATGTTCCCCCCTCCTAATAAGCAGGAGCTTATCTTTTGAACGTCAAAGTCGTTGCATGTCTCAGGAAGATACCCAACGGCCTTCTTTGCGAGCAAGGAGTGCACCAGGAAGCAGGGTATAATTGTTAGGTATCGATATGTTTATGAGCGTGTGGTACACAAACGTATTTATTTCTATCTGCTCCTATGGCGAGGTGTCTGGAATTTTAATGCTGCTTCTAACCCCATGTATTTAGCTAACTCTCCTTGGTGTAGCGCTTGGAATAAATTATTATTATTCTCTGGAGAAAACCTATTTATCATCCTATATATCGCTTCTCCTGTATCACGTGGAGGTGGTGGTGAGTGCTCCATCTCCATACTAATTGACGCTTCTTTTTGCCAGTCTTGATATAACGATTGATAATTTGTATACAGAGGTTCCAAGGTTGGTGGCGATGGCAAATCAAGCTTGTTCATACTTATAAAAAACCACAAAATCCTAGGGCTTGTCCGGGTTAAAGCGTTAAACTTTACTATCCTATTTAGCGCATCTTCTTTTTCATTGTTACCTAACTCATTCCAAATAATTGTAACAAAATTTTCATGACTCGCTTCTATGGCCATAATTAATCCGCTAAATTCGTCAGATAAAAACATTGCATACTTTTCTACAGGGTCGGAAATGTTTAAAATAAAGTCAAGTATAAACATACATCCCTTATCTGCTATTTCGCAAAACCCGGAATACTCTTTTGTTCCAACCAGCCGTTTTATATCAGCATCACTGACCTCATTGAACAGTCTTTTAAGCAAATCTAAGCGACCTTTTTCTTCTATTGTTTGCTCGGAACTTACTATCCACAAAAAGATAAGCTCATCAACAGCTAGGGTTGATACAGACGATGAATAATCACCGTTGACTTTCCAATCTTCAAACTGTAACTGCTCTTGAGATTGCAGTAATCTATCAAGATTAATTGGCATTGATTTATCATCCTTAGTAGTTAGTTTATAAACTGCTATCCTACACTGTTTTCTTGCAAACAGGATACTTATCTTCCCCCACTTTACTAGACAAGTTAGACAAAAACTAATGGGGGAGATTAAGAAAAGTTACCCAGGTATTTTATTCAAAATGTGACTGAGTATCAACTTTGGACTTTGGACAAACGAGAGCTATTACAGTAAACAACTGCTTGAATAAAATACCAAATCTTCGGGCATCATTCAGACATATTCACAATCAGCGAGCGTTTTTGTGAAATCCTCTGGGAAACCTTGGTAGTTGAACTGATATTGCTAATGAGTGATTTAATTGTTTGAGGGTTGGGGAAATTGCTCTTAGTCTCGGACCCTCAAAGAATGTAATCAAGTCATGTTTTGAGTACTTGCTCCTCGTCTTGCTTTGAAGTTAAAGTGAATTTTTCAAGTGGTTACAGGTTGGCTCCCCCATTAGACAACATATATTGGTTCCTTAACTAGCTTATTTCTGCAATAGATCTCGTTTGTCCAAAGTCCAAATCAACTATGTTGCAGTAATTTTAAAAAATATATGTTCTATCACCATGACCTTAAAAATTGCACGAAGCGAATTACTGGCTAAAACCAGTAAAATTTATAGGATCCACGTTCCTCCTTTACTGATAACCCTCTTCACTGAGAGGTCCTGTTGCATTTT
>JABSPQ010000195.1 GCA_013214205.1 Flavobacteriales bacterium | reverse complement strand
TTTGAAGATTTAGAAAATGTAAAACTTTGGCTACACAATTTTGTTAGAAATAATCTTTCTGTAGAAATTGTTAAAAGTATTACTCATAATAGCTTTTTTTTAAATGACTTTTATAGCGTGTTTTGAAATTAAATTGGTATGACACTAGATTTCGAGAGATTCTAAAAGTCCTCTAATCGCATTAGACGATGGCCGTGGTGCATCCGAATTTACAATATTGCCATCTGGGTCGATTAAAATGAAGCGAGGAATGGAGTTAACCTGATAGCTCTCGATAAATTTAGAATCGGAATTTGCCGACCACAATTGTATGTTATCCAATTCTTTATCTATTAGCATGGCCTCCCATTTATCTCTTGCATTTTCTCTATCTAAAGAAACTCCTACAAACTCTACCTTTTTGCCGTGATACTCTTCTTCCAATACTTTCAGCGAAGGAATTTCCCGCAAACAAGGCACACACCAAGTGGCCCAAAGATCTAAGTAAACATATTTTCCTTTTAAACTTTCCAAAGTAACCTCATCCCCTGCCAAGTTTTCGTAAGAGAAACCAGGAGAAGCAGATCCGGGAATAGTTGTTTTAAAACCGGTTACCAAATCGGCAACTTCTTTCTTAAACTCGTCGTTGTTGCTTACTTCCATTATTGCGTCGTGGTAAATTTGAACAGCTTCAATTCCTGCCGACATATCGGATACCCAATAATACAGTTCCTGCTCAATCAAATAATCTTTTACATTTTCATCTTTAACGTTATCCAGCTCAGCAACAGCGGCATCACATGTTCTTTGTATTGCTTTTAAATCAGTACGGTGGTCGGAGACAAGATATACTTGGCTGAGAAAATAAGAGAACATGTACTTTCCATAATAATAGGACGAAACAAATTCGACAGAATCGTATAGCGGAATGCTCATTTTATTGTAGGCTTCTGAGAAATTAGTTCCTTCTTCCATTACTTCAAAATCGGCTATATAATAGGCATAACGATATACAACTTCCTTTTTAATGAATGCCTTAAACGACGCATCGCAACCGGCGTTATCAATTAATGCTTGTGTAGAATCTAAAAACAAATTATTTAGCTCTAAGTAAGCTGATTGATCTCGATAGGTTTCTGCTTGATTTGTGAAATCATCGATTTTTAAAACTGCAAGTTTTATATTGTTCTCAATTGCACCGTCCCCTTCAAATTTAGCTGTATTAATGGCATCATCAAGATTTAAAGAAATCTGCATATCGTTACCTGGCTCTAGATACAGTTCTATAAAACCTTTTCGAAAACTAAATAGATAAGCCCCTTCCGTTATTTCGAAAGTATCTCGGAAACTTCCGTTTTCATCAACATCAAAACTTTGGGCGAAAGTACTATCGTTGTAATTTGTTAATATGGAAACGTCTGTTAGTGATAAAAAACCCTCTCCTAAATTGGAAACATTACCGGATAGAATCACATAATTATCTTCTTCGCTGGTACAACCTAATAAGAAGCAAAAGCATACAGTGAAAATTGATTTAACAAACAAATTCATCAATAAGTATTTTGGCATTGCATTAGCGAATCTACTAAAAATGAAACAATTAGAACAGCTCTTTCAAGAACAATTTAACAAAAGCTAAGCCTGTAGGAATAGCTGGCGAACCTTTTGCGCCATCAATTCGAGCGTATTCGTGTGTTGGGAATTCAGCAATTTTTAATCCTTTTTTAAACGAACGAATAGAGCTTTGATATTCAATTGTATAACCCGAACCATCTAAAGCAATTTCCTCCCACGCTTGTTTGGTAATGCCTCTAAAACCATTAATGGTATCTTCCACATAATCGCCTTTGTTCCAAATGGTATTGGCTAAAAACGTGAAAGCATTATTGGTCCATTTTCGGAGTTTTAAAACTTGATCGTCCTCTTCGTTGTAGCACCCCTTCCCCATTCGGTTGGCAATTACCAAATCGTATCCTTGCTCAAAATATGGTCTAAATCTGGGTACGTCTTTGGGATCTTCGTTGCCATCCGGACTATAAAAAATCATGGCGTCGCAATTAGATTTTCTAAACGCAATTCTGAAAGCTTCGCCTCTACCTTTAATATCCTGAACGTATGTGGTGATGTTTTTCTCTTTCAAAAACTCTAATGTACCGTCGGTACTACCGCCATCAACTGCAAATACCTCATCTACTACATCAAAGGGGATATTGTCGAACAAGATTTGCAAGCCGACAATTTCGTTATAGCTTAAGATTACTAAGGATATTCTCATATTCATTTGGGTGTAACGAACATAACCAAAATAAATTGAAATTTATTCTAGTATCCTCTCAAACTTTTCGGGAATATTATAGAATATTATAAATAAACCTTTTGAGTGGTTGTTTTCCCTCCAGATCTCACTTTAATCAAATGAAGTCCCTTGGTATCCACATTAAAAGATGCGTTGTTTGAAGTTAGCGAATGCTGCGAAATTCGCTGACCAGCCAAGTTGTATACTTCGGCAGTTGCTCCTTTTGCTCCAGAAACTTTTATCGACCTTCCAAAGCTATAAATAGAGGTTGTTCTTTCGCTTCTATTCTCAATTGATGTATAAGTTCCCGCAGGCGCTGGTGTACCCGGTACATCTTGATAGCCATAATAATTTATTGTAAGCGACAAATTATTGGGAGCTACCGTTATGTTAACCCAACCAAAAAACTGTTGGCCACCAACCTGAAATGTAAGACCAATGTACTTGCTTGTTTGCCCAACCCATGGCCCTGTAGAAGAACCTCCACTTGGAGTAAAAGCAAAAAACAAATTACCTTGATTAGACAACCAGTTTTGTCCAAAAGAAACATAAGTACCCGAACTCAACACATAGGCATATGGATAAACATTAGCGTTTCGTGTAGCATATTGTGCTCCAACAACACCCGAAGCTTGAACAACTCCCCATGGATTTCCACCATACGAAGCCATAGCAATACCAGCATCAACAATATCATCTCCATTAAAGTCTAGCTCGTAAACGTTACCCATTTCGATAACGCTGTCAGGTTCCAATTCCATTGTTCGCATGGTTGCACTCGCACTACTTGCAACAAGTACAGCAGAGGCAGCACTCGAATATGCAACGATTTTTTTGGCTAAGGATGATTTCATGTTTGACGTTTAGGTTGCTCTAATTTAACACAAAATATTGAAAACGACGGATCGAATCCGTTTCAACTAGGGCACAACCAGCTTATTATAAACCAATTGATCGGCAACGCTAGAATGCATTGCCGATCAATAAAAGTAAAATTGCTGGTATTAATTAACTAATACCTAGATAGCAAGTTAGCGCGAGATTAATTCTCTAGCAACACTTTTCTTGTAGTGCTTTCCGATTTAGAAGTAACCTTAATTAAATAAATTCCATTTCTGTTTAATTTGAATTTATTTAATCCTTGATTCATTTTCTTCCTCATCACCTGCTGTCCTAATGTATTGTAAACAGTAGCAGTTCCTCCGTCGGCAGTTTCTACCCTTACGGATTGCTTATGACTGCTAATTCGAATTTTAGCCGTTTCATCAATCCCTTTTTTGGCACCTACAAAATCGTCTATTATTAAATCTACATTGTTGGTTTTAAACGTAGTGTTGTAATTGTAAACCAACTCTGCATCGTTCGTAATCGTTTCGCCATAAGGCACATTCTTTTTCATACGAATGTTGAACTGAGCAAAACCATAACTGTTTAAATAATCAGATGTACTATCCGTTAAAACAATGTCGTCGTATTGCAATACCAAAATGTTGTTATCCACAATTGTCATGGTATGGTGATGGCTCGAAAACGGACGAGAAATAGTTGTAACGTCTAAGTAACTTGGCAAGGTGTCTACAATTGTTAGGTTAAACACTGTATCGTTAGACACATTCTGATAGTTGATTACATATGATAAATCAAGAGAATCAGCGCTAATCAAATCAATGTCCTCGTCTCCCGAATGAAACACCTCCATTGAGTTGAACCCAACCCCACCTGTCATGCTTTTCTGATAAGAAGAAACTTCAACAGTTCTTGTCATACTGTTGTTGTTCGGACACGGATCGTAAAGATCGCAACCAATAGAACCAGTCCATTCCAACTCCATACCAGCAGTTGCCGATTCGTCTAAATGAAACTGCATTTCCATACAATGTCCGAAATAGCTAGATAGACTACTAAACTCCCATTCTACATAAGTAGCAGCAACCGTTTTAGGCGTCATAGAAGCATTATTAAACGAAATAAGAGCATCGTGCTCCAATCTCAATACACAGTTTGTATTGTCGTTGCCATAGTTCTTAAAGTCCATCCAAGCTTTAAAGTCTTGCCCAGCACGACTAGAATAAGGACGTACACTCACAATTCTTGCATCCGACGCAATAACTGGCGCCGACTGATTCAATCCAAAATCTAAATCGGATATTGTATCGTTACCCGTTGTTAACGTTATGGTATAACCCGCCATTCCTGCTGGGTAAACCTGCTCTACAGTTGTAATGTTGGTAGACGAACAATAATAATTCTCGTTATTTGAAACAGGAATCATTGTAATTGTTGTTTCCTGATCTTTAGGATATTCGAAAGAGTAAGTTCCGTCGCCATCCGAAACAGTGAACTCCCCTGTTCCAATTTGAATAAGAGCCCCTTTGTAAGGCAAATCGCCAGCGTCGTAAATCTCGTTTCCGTTTTCGTCGCTAAACACAAAACCCGAAATGTATCCACAAGCGATGTCGCTTCCTTCAATTCCGAAATCGTTGCCCAAAGAAATATTGGCTGCATCAGCAACGCTAACATCAATTCCTAAACCGCCAACTGGCAATGTTTGCGTGTATGCGTCTAACACTGCACCCGAGCAACCATAAATTTGTTCTGGTAGCAAAATAGTAATGTAATAATCAGCATCGTTTTCAACCACCAATCTGTAGATCCCATCTAAATCGGATACGGTAGCATATGCACCACTATCGGCAGTAACATATACACCACCAATTCCATTTTCGCCACCATCTTGCACACCGTTACCGTTGGTATCATCAAAGACCAATCCTTTAATTTGCGCACACGATCCGCAAACCGTATCTACTAAAGTAACCTCTTCCGATAATGTACAAAGGTTGTCGTCTGAAATTGTAACGGTATAAGTGCCTATCGTTAAAGCAGAAGCTGTAACGGTAGTTTCTGTTGTAGACCAAGAATAAGTATACGAACCAGTACCACCCGTAGCACTTGCCATAGACCAACCATCGGTACATGCATTACACGTAGGATGAACCGTTGTAAATGTGTTGCTTACCATAATTGGTTCTGTAACTGTACCCGATAAGGTAGTTGTACAACCATTACCATCAACAACAGTAACTGTATAAGTTCCTGCGCCAAGCCCCGTTCTGTCTTCTGTTGTGGCAATATCATTCCATGTATATGTGTAAGCTAGATCTCCTCCAGAAACGGTTACATCAATAAAACCATCAGCAAAACCATCACACGACGCATCTACGATAGAAATACTGCCAATTAATCCGCCATCGCTAATTATTACTTGATCTATATAATCACACGCATTTGCATCCGTAACTGTAACGGTATATGTACCACCAGAAAGTCCTGTAAGATCTTCAGTTATCTCTCCACTTGCCCACCAATAGGTATAACCAGGGGTTCCTCCAAAGGCCGAAAGATCTATTGAACCCGTAGAACCACCACAAACGTCGTCGGTAGGAACCAAGTTAATTGCAATAGTACTTGGATCAGTAACTGTGGCTGATACGTTTACCGTACAACCAAATTGATCTGTAACAGTAATGGTATAACTCCCCGAGCAAACACCATTAAGGTCTTCTATTCCTGAATTTCCATCCGACCAATCGTACCAGTATGGCATTTGCCCTCCGTCAACAGTTACATCAATCGATCCATCGCATAATTGAAAGCAAGAAGGATCTACAGATGAAATAGTGGCAGTCATGGGAAGCGGGTCAACTAATACTTCACCAACCTCAGCAGTACATCCGTTTTGATCTGTGATTGTAGTAGTATAAAAACCTGCGGCGTAGTTAAAAACCTGGTATGTTGGTCCAGATTGGGCAAAATCGTTTCCAAATTCCCAAGAAACATCATAAGGTGCAATTCCACCTCCAAACGTATAAGAGATATTTCCATCATTACCACCTGTACAATAAGGATCCTCAAAAGAATCTACTATCACAAACACAACGTCAGGCTCTGTTAACGTTACCTCTTCAGTTGCTGTTTCAGCCAAGCCATCTGTTACCGTTACAGTATATACTCCTGCTACTAAGTTTGTAATTGTAGCATCTGTTTGCCCTTGGCTCCATGCGTAAGTGTAGCTTCCGTCTCCACCAGCCGCGGTTATTGTGATATCTCCAGTCGCATATCCAAAACAATCAGGTTCTGTGTATATGGAAGATGTTGTTACTTGGCTATATGCTTGGCCAAACGATATTGATAACGCAATAAATACTAGTAGTTTTTTAATCATAATGGTCGTTTAAAATGTTAGAGTAAGTGGTATTGGTCTGATTTAATTCGATTTATGTGATAACAATAATACACAATCGAGTTAATAAATGCAATAAATTTAGTCGGTTATAGTATCCATCAAACAAGGGTTTACCCTTGTTTTTTTGAAAGTAATTCTGAGTAACGTTTAAGTAATCCCTTTACAATTAAAGACCGTTGCAAAAGCCTAACAAATGAATTATAGACTTATTTACTCATGTTACGCAGTTATAAATGATAAATTTACATATGGATATTGAAAACTTATTGCAGATTTATCAGGAGGGCTTAATGGCCAGTTCTTTTCAGGTAACGACAGGGTTATCAGATATTGCAGACAATGTAATAAGTCATGATAAATTCACTCGACTCTTATCTTGTGGTTTTGTGAACGAGAAGCATGTGTAGAAACAGGCCAAAGTAATTTGTCAAGAGCTTGTTGATAATGAAGCTGTTTTTCATTGTAGATGACAGTATTCAAGCAAATCCCTACACGGATGAAAGTGAATTGATTTGCTGGCATTATGATCATGTTTCTGGTAAAACCGTTAAAGGGGTTTGTTTTCTAACGGGTTTGTATTACGGAGATGGAACAAGTGTTCATGCTGGTATTGAGCTTGTTACCAAGCCCATAAAAACAGTTAACAATAAGGGGAAACAAGTTAGAAAAGCCAGTAAGTCAAAAAATACTTTGTTCAGGGAAATTGTTGGCCACGGATTTAACAATCTAGATTTTAAGTATA
>JABSPQ010000194.1 GCA_013214205.1 Flavobacteriales bacterium | reverse complement strand
TATAGAAGTCCAGGGATACTTGCGTCTAACTGAGGAATCTAACAAAAAAATAGCGAAATAAATAGCATTATGCTCAAATATTAACAGCTTAAAAGATCAATATTGAGCAATATTTCCAATAAATAAGTCTATAATTCATTTGTTAGGCTTTTGCAACGGTCTTAACTTATAAAATGAAAAAGAGCAGCAAAAACGTTTTACTGCTCGTTAATTAATCTATTTTTATCAACCTAAAACCTGTAACGGTTATTAAGGACTAAACAGAATCTTACAATTTCCTTTTAGGATTTTCTTGAATAAAAGCTTTCCAATCAGTGTAACTTTTTCCTGATTGTGTTCCTCCTTTTTGGAAATAATGGCACACAGCCGCTGCTAAACCATCAGTTGCATCCAAATCTTTGGGTAATTCTTTTAAACCACATAACGTTTGGAGCATTTTAGCAACTTGTTCCTTAGATGCGTTACCACTTCCTGTAACGGATTGTTTTATTTTTTTTGGTGCATATTCAAAAATTGGAACATCCCGAAATAGTGCCGCTGCCATCGAAACTCCTTGCGCTCGGCCTAATTTTAACATGGATTGAACGTTTTTTCCGTAAAAAGGAGCTTCAATTGCTAAACTGTCAGGATTGAATTCATCGATCAAGCCCAACGTTCTTTCAAATATTCGCTTTAACTTTAAAGCATGATTATCCAGTTTATTCAGTTTGATAATGCCAATCGCAATCAATTTGATTTGGCTTTTTTCGATGCTGATAATACCGTAACCTGTAATACTTGTTCCTGGGTCAATACCCAATATGATTCTATCTCCAGCCATAAATCTAAATCGATTGAGTGAAAGTTATGAATTTATTAAACAAGGGCAATTCAAAATGATTGACAAATGGAATTGGGATTTATTGTATGCTTGATTTTGTTCATTATAATTTGCCTATACGCAATTGTGGTAGGTAAATATTTGCACGGATGGATTAAAACAAAATCATTTACTGCTGATGATCAAAAATATGAGGTAAGCACAAGCATTATCGTTCCAATGAGAAATGAAGAGGAAAACATAATTGCATGTTTACGATCTCTATTGATTCAGAACTACACGAACACAAATACTCAAATAATTGTCACTGACGATCATTCTACAGATCAATCAGTAAGTTTAGTTGAAAAATTTATTGAAAAGAATTCCAATAGAAGGATCCAATTAATAACTTTTCAAAGTAACCGAGATTATGGAAAAAAGCATGCGCTCAATGCTGCCATTCAAGCTTCGGAAGGAGAATTGATTATTACTGTTGATGCAGATTGTATAATGGGGGCCGATTGGCTGGACACCATTATTTCATTTTACAAAAAGAATGATTTTCAAATGATAGTTTCTCCTGTCAATTTTTTTCTTGATGGTGGAATGTTCTCTAAGATTCAATCGCTTGAATTTAGTAGTTTGATGGGAGTAACAGGTGGATCAATTCATCACAACGAAGCCCTAATGTGCAATGGAGCTAACTTGGCATTCACGAAAAAAGCATTCGATAAAGTTGGGGGATACGCAGATAATATAAATATAGCATCTGGAGATGATGTTTTTTTAATGATTAAAATAAAAGAACAATTTAAAAATGGAATTGGTTTCTTGAAATCGAGAAAAGCTGAAGTAATTACTAAACCGGCAGATAGCATTTCTAGTTTTATTCAACAACGACTTAGGTGGGCTTCCAAAACATTTAGGCACAAAGACACTAAAATTCAGTTCGTTTCAGTTATAACATATCTTTCAAACGTTTCATTCATCATTTCTTTAATTGTTATGCTATTTTCAGATACATTTGTTCTTTGGTCGATTGCCACATTAAGCATTAAGTTGTTGATAGATTTTACCTTTCTATTTTTTGTGACTTCTTTTTTTGGAAGAAAAAAGTTAATGTGGCTTTTCCCGATAGAAGAAATTTTATATGCGCTTTATGTAGTGTTTATTGGAGCGTATAGCCAAATTGCAGGATGTCGTTGGAAGGAAAGATAATTTCCCTTCAATAAAAGAAGAAAAGAATAAATGGAAGAAAAAAAGCCGGTTTTATCAAGATCACTTTCCTACCATACCTGGCAAAGGTTAATCAGTAATAAACTATCATTGATAGGTCTTGTAATTATTGGTGTTTTCATATCTATCTCTATCCTTGGTTATTTAATTACTCCAGATTCAACACCATTAGCCAATGAAATGGCTCTTGAGCTAGTGCGTAAGTCCCCCAATTTTACCGCTACACTTTTAAAAGTGAGAAAAAATGAGAAAGAAGTTGAAGTGGGCTTCTTGGAACAAATGATTTTTGGTAAAAAGAACAACTATCGAATTTATCCCATTCAAGGTTATAAATTAGAGAAAGGTCAAATTGTAATTGAAGAGTACACAGATAAAGGTAAGGGGGAAGAAAGGACTTTTAACTTAGTTGATGTTGTATATCCGCTTTCATTCGACGTGCCGTTTACAGCCGATGGAGAGGGCAATTACACACTGGTAACAGTTAATAATGAAACGCTAACCGTTTCTGAGCAGGAGCTAAAAAGTATTGTAGAGTCCGAATGTATTGTGAAGCGTAAATATTGGTTTGGAACCGATGATTTTGGCCGAGACCTATTTAGTAGAATAATTATTGGGGCGCGTATATCATTATCAGTAGGGTTTATTTCGGTACTTATTTCCCTAATTATAGGAGTTGCTGTAGGATGTGTAGGTGGGTATTACAAAGGGTTTGTAGATGAAATTGTAGTTTGGGTAATAAATGTTGTTTGGTCCATTCCTACATTACTATTAGTAATAGCCATAACCTTGGTAATGGGAAAAGGTTTTATGGCGGTATTTACAGCCGTAGGATTAACTATGTGGGTAGAAGTTGCAAGGGTTGTTAGAGGGCAGGTTTTGGTAATGAGGGAATTAGAATATGTTGAAGCAGGTAGAGCACTTGGGTTTACAAATTTTAGAATTCTCTTTATTCATATTTTACCTAATGTAATGGGGCCTGTAATTGTAATTTCGGCAGCAAATTTTGCACATGCCATATTAATGGAGGCAGGATTAAGCTTTTTGGGTGTAGGTACACAACCTCCAACGCCATCATATGGTGTAATGATTCATGATAATATGGGATATATGATTTTCGGACATGCTTATTTAGCAATTATACCTGGCATAGCCATTATTTTAATGGTATTGGCATTTATGGTTGTGGGCAATGGTTTGAGAGATGCATTAGACTCGAAATCTGCCGATGGAGTCTCTGTTTCATAGGGGATTCTGAAAAAGGTGCAAATTCAATTGATTTATGATGGCACTTATTACACGAAATACTAAAATTTAAATATCTTTGCCATCCTTTTTTAACCCAATTAATGCGGATGTGGCGTAATTGGTAGCCGCGCTAGACTTAGGATCTAGTGTCGAAAGACGTGGGGGTTCGAGTCCCTTCATCCGCACTTTTATCCAATAAGAGTTAAATAATATTTCTATGGAAATTATAAAAGAAGATGTAGATACGCTGAATTCAGTTATCAAGATTCAATTGAAGCCAGCTGATTATGAGGCGAATGTAAGCAAGGTTCTTAGAGATTACCGAGGTAAAGCAAATATTCCTGGGTTTAGAAAAGGGAAAGTACCGATGGGTATGATTAACAAAATGTATGGCAAATCTGTTTTAGCAGACGAGTTGAACAAATTGTTGAGTAGTTCTTTATATGATTACATAGACGAAAAGAAATTGAAGTTGTTGGGTAATCCTCTTCCGAGTGATACCAATGATCAAATGGATTTGGATACACAAACTGAATTTGAGTTTAAATACGATATTGGTTTATCTCCTGAATTTGATGTAAATATTTCGGATAAAGATAAATTTACTAGATACGTAATTACTTTAAATGAAGAAATGACCGAAAAGTATGTTAAAGACATTACTAAAAGGCTTGGTGGAGTTATAGACGTAGAAATTTCTGATGAAGAGGCAATGATTCAATGCGAATTCAAAGAATTGGCAGACAAAGAAGTTTTGGAAGATGGAATTCAGCACAATGCTACTGTGTCCATAGAGTTTGTAAAGGATGAAAAATCTAAAAAAAGCTTATTAGCCTTAAAGAAAGGTGATACATTAACTATTGATCCGAAGAAATTGAGCAGAGGAGAAGGAGATTTAGCTGCCATGCTTAATATTTCTAAAAGTCAGGCTGAAGATTTAAAATCAGAATTTCAATTGACAGTTGTTGAAATCAAAAAAGTAAATGCTGCAGAAGTAAATCAAGAATTATTCGATAAAGTTTACGGAAAGGACAAAATTAAATCTGAGAAAGAGTTCAAAGAAAAAATCAACGAAGAGTTGGTTAAAATGTTCGAAAAGGATAGCGATTACAAGTTAAAAATAGACATCAATCAAAAAATGCTTGAGAAATTAAAAATCAGTACGCCTGATGAATTTCTTAAAAGATGGATTTTAACTTCTAACGAAAAAGAGATTACAGTAGAGCAAGTTGATAGAGAATACGAGGAGTATGCTGAGAATTTAAAAATTCAGTTGATCACAAGTAAAATTGCTAAAGAAAACGAAGTAAAGGTTGAGGGAGAAGAGCTTACGGCATTTGTAAAAGAAATGACCCTGAAGCAATATAAGGAGAATTACGGGATAGAGCTAGATGAAGAACAGTCGGAACAAGTGATTAAACGTTTTATGGAGAACAAAGACGAAGTTCGAAACGTATACGAAAAACTAGTTGACGATAAATTGATGGATCTATTTAAGAAGACTTTTATTTTAAAGGATAAAGCGATTTCATATGATGATTTTGTTAAATTAGTAAACGAGAAAAAATCAGATTCCTTTTTTAAGGGATTAAATCCATTCAAATAAATTATTTACACAATGTTCGATAAAGACGAGTTTAGAAAATACGCCATTAAGCATAGAGGAATAAGTAGCATTACTTTAGATAAGTATAGTTCGGTTTATAATGGTTATATCTCGCCTACAATTATCGAAGAAAGACAGATGAACGTTGCTTCAATGGACATCTTCTCTCGATTGATGATGGATCGAATCATCTTTTTAGGCGTTGCTATTGACGACGATGTTGCAAATATTATCATGGGTCAGTTGTTGTTCTTAGAATCTGTTGATTCTAAAAAAGATATTCAAATTTATTTAAATACACCTGGTGGATCTGTTTATGCAGGTTTAGGTATTTATGATACCATGCAATACATTGCTCCAGATATTTCTACAATTTGTACAGGAATGGCTGCTTCTATGGGCGCGGTATTACTTTGTGCAGGTCAAGAAGGTAAAAGAAGTTGTTTAAAACACAGTCGTGTTATGATTCACCAACCAATGGGTGGTGCTTCGGGACAGGCTTCAGATATTGAAATTACGGCTGCTGAAATTCAAAAGCTGAAAAAAGAATTATACGATATTATCTCTGATCATTCAAAAACTGACATTAAGAAAGTTTACAAGGATGGTGATAGAGATTTTTGGATGACTTCTACAGAGGCGAAGGAATACGGGATGATTGACGAAGTATTGGAAAGAAAGAAATAGAACTTAATAAGCTAACATGTCAGAAACTGAAAAAGTAAAGTGTTCATTCTGCGGAAGGAACAAGCAAGATACCGATGTATTAATTGCTGGTATTACTGGTCATATTTGTGATAGTTGCGTTGTTCAAGCACAAAACATAATAAAAGAAGAGAAGCCCGAAGCAGTAAAAGATACTTTGATCGGTGAACTTCGTTTGTTAAAGCCTTACGATATTAAAAAGCATATCGACGAATATGTAATTGGTCAGGAAGAAGCAAAAAAAATACTCTCAGTAGCTGTTTACAATCATTATAAGAGAATTTCTCAAGAAGAAATTCAAGACGATAATGAAATTGAAATAGAAAAGTCTAACATCATCATGGTTGGTGAAACAGGAACAGGGAAAACTTTATTGGCAAAAACTATTGCTAAAATGCTCAACGTTCCTTTCTGTATTGCCGATGCAACTGTACTTACGGAAGCGGGTTATGTTGGCGAGGATGTAGAAAGTATTATCTCTCGATTATTGCAAGCGGCAGATTATGATGTTGCTTCAGCAGAAAAGGGAATCATCTTTATTGATGAGATAGATAAAATTGCTCGAAAAAGCGATAATGCCTCTATTACAAGAGATGTTTCTGGTGAAGGTGTTCAACAGGCCTTGCTTAAGCTTTTAGAAGGCTCTGTGGTTAATGTTTCTCCTCAAGGAGGCAGAAAGCACCCAGAACAAAAGTTAATCTCTGTAGATACTAAAAATGTACTCTTTATTTGTGGTGGTGCTTTTGATAGTATTGAGAAAATAATTCAGAAAAGACTTAAGGTAAAAGCAATCGGTTTCGATACTAGCGACACTGAAAAGTATGATGAAGAAGAAATTCTTCAATATGTTTCTCCACAAGACTTAAAGTCGTTTGGATTAATTCCTGAATTAATTGGTAGGCTTTCTGTACTCACGTATTTGAAACCTCTTGATAAATACGCATTGAGAAGGATCTTAACAGAACCTAAAAATTCCTTGATTAAGCAGTATGTTAAATTATTCGAAATGGATAACATTAAGTTAACCATTGACAAAAACGTACTTGAATTGGTAGTAGAAAAAGCGCTTGAGTTTAAATTGGGTGCACGTGGTTTAAGGTCTATTTGTGAGGCCATCTTGTTAGATGCCATGTTTGATTCTCCTTCTGATAAAAAAATCAAAGAGATCAAGATTACTTTAAACTATGCAAAGGAGAAATTGCAAAAAGTATCAGTCAATAAACTGAAAGTAGCTTAAGCTAACTACGATTTTCGGGAATATTTAATAAATGAATAGGCAGTTTGATTCTTATCGTCTGCTTCATGTCGTTCGCTATTTTCTTCAGTCCAATCATTTAAATCGAATTCTGGAAATACTACGTCGCCATTAAAATTATCATGGACTCGTGTAAGGTATACATAATCGACTTTTGCTAATGATTCTTTGTAAATCTGTGCCCCACCAATAATAAATACTTCGTCTTCATCTTTACATAGCTCAAGAGCCGTATCTATCGAAGTAACATTTTCGCATCCTTCATTCGAATAGGCTTCGTTTCTGCTTATCACCACGTTGGTTCTGTTCGGTAACGGCCTTCCGATAGATTCATGGGTTTTTCTCCCCATAATAATAAAGTGGCCTGTAGTTGTTTCTTTAAAGAATTTTAAATCTGCAGGTAAATGCCAAATTAAATCATTGTCGTGCCCAATAACTCCGTTTTCGGAAATAGCCACTATAATAGATAGTTTCATAATTAAACGGCGATAGGGGCTTTAATAGTTGGGTGAGATTGATAATTTACCAATTCGAAATCTTCGTACTTGAAACTGAAAATGTCCTTTACATCTGGATTTATTTTCATTTGAGGTAACGCCATGGTATCTCTCGATAATTGTAGCTTGGCTTGTTCAAAGTGATTTGAGTACAAATGAACATCTCCGAAAGTGTGTACAAACTCTCCGGCTTCTAATCCACATACTTGAGCCAACATCATAGTGAGAAGAGCGTAGGAAGCAATATTGAACGGCACACCAAGAAATACGTCTGCACTCCTCTGATACAGTTGACACGACAATTTATTATTGGCAATATAAAATTGAAATAAACAATGGCAGGGTGGGAGCGCCATGTTTTCTATATCGCCCACGTTCCACGCGCAAACAATGTGTCTTCTCGAATCGGGAGATGATTTAAGCCGGTCTACCAAAGAAGTAATTTGGTCGATGTCACCATTTTTAGAAGGCCAAGATCGCCATTGATGACCATAAACAGGACCTAAGTCACCATTCTCATCGGCCCATTCGTCCCAGATATTTACATTATTATCCTTTAGGAATTTAATATTGGTGTCGCCACTCAAAAACCATAGCAGCTCTATAATAATCGATCTAAGGTGAAGTTTTTTAGTAGTTACCATCGGAAATCCTTCAGGTAAATCAAATCTCATCTGTCTGCCAAATACACTTCTGGTTCCGGTTCCAGTCCGATCTCCTTTGTCGGCACCATTTTTTAGAATGTCCTTTACTAAGTTAAGGTATGCTTGCACGTAATATGTTATTTAATAAATGCGTAATTAATTCCATTCTCCTCAAATATAAGAGAGTCTCCCGAACAAATTGTGATTTCGTAAACCCTAGTTTTTCGAGTAACTTCCGAGATGTCAATTTCATGAACTAGATCGCCATGAAAATAAAAGGTACAACTTGTTTTCTCTTGGATACTCACGTGAGCAATGGAATCGTAAAAGATGGAATCAGGTTTTGGATCGTAATAAAGTTTTAAAGTTCCATTTTCTTCTTCCCATAAGCCCGACGAAAATATTTTTGCAGCTTTTAGGTGATAATAAAAAAAGTTTTCTGAATCGAATGAGGTTAAAGTCATGAAATCTTCTGATGTAATGGGCTTAACGTCTTCTCCATCCGTGTTCTGAATAGATGTAAACATCCAATTGGCTTCTACATTGCAATTGTTGTCAATAGGGAGAGATTCTGTTTGTGTTGACGTCGATTGAATTTCCGTGGGAGTTTCAGAGCAACTAATAATAAATAAAAAAAGAAAGAAGAGAAGGGTAAAAGGCTTTGAGCTTGTTAGCATCATTTGTCTTTAAACATATTTATTTTGTCTCGAAGAGCAGCTGCTCTTTCATAATCCTCTTTTTCGAGAGCTGAATTTAATTCAGATTTTAATTCTTTAATCGACAACTTAGTAATGTCTTCAGAAGCTTCTTCAATAGGAACTTCTTCTTTAACCTCTATTGGGCTATCACCGATTTCATCTTCGCTCAAAACAATTCCAGAAGATGATAGGATTTCCTCATAAGTGTAAATAGAACAGTTGAATCTTACTGCAAGTGCAATGGCATCAGAAGTCCTGGTATCAATTTCAATCTCGTTTTCGTCTTTAACGCAAATCATTTTAGCGTGAAACACACCTTCTTTAAGGCTATGAATGATTACTTCCTTGATTTTTATTTCGAACGAATCAGCAAAAGTTTTAAATAAATCGTGGGTTAAAGGTCTACTTGGTTTCATTTTTTCCAATTCAAGCGCGATAGCTTGT
Source organism: Flavobacteriales bacterium (assembly GCA_013214205.1). Classification (GTDB taxonomy): domain Bacteria; phylum Bacteroidota; class Bacteroidia; order DT-38; family DT-38; genus DT-38. The sequence continues at coordinate 774 of JABSPQ010000194.1, read as the reverse complement.
GCCTCGAAACCACCAATTATAATGGGTAATGTTCTGTTTCCTCTAATCTCGCCTAATACTAAAGCGTAAGCCCCAGCTTGTGTTTGACTATAAGATAGACCCGATATTTCTAATTTTATTTTTTTCATGCTATTACTTAGGCGTAAAGATAGTCATTGTGAAGCGGTACATTTTCAACTTTTTAGAATATTTTTTAATTCTATTAAACATTTTAACTTTTATATAGAATTTACCTTTTGTTGTTATCAGATTTGCTTAAGAAAAATGCTTAAGAAAAATGCTTAAAATTTAGTGCGAAAATCATTGTGATTTCTATAACGTGGCATACATAACCATAGTTTCATTTCTTCCTACTAAATGTCTACCTACAGCAAAATTAAATATATTGAATCAATCCCGTCCTAAATAAAATCCAGAACCTATTAAAGGCCTTGATTCAACAGTAAAATTTACTTAAAAATCATTAGAAGTTGAAAAGCACCCCCTGGTGAGTAATATTGGGAGGTTTTTCTTTTTTCAAAAAGGGTTTATCTAACCATTTTTGAAGTTCTATCTTAACAAATAGGTTGAGTCTTAGACAGGCAACTAAATTGGATAAGTACCAGTTGTATTTTGCTAAAACTTTCAGGTATTTGGGTGTTAAAATACTAATTAACTCATGTTACGCATCGTTAAGCCGCTTTTGCTAAATTGGGTGTTATTAATTGTTGTACTTCGGTTGTTGCTTTTTTCATTGCCATAATATTTATGTAGCGTTTTAGGCAAAAATGATTT
>JABSPQ010000193.1 GCA_013214205.1 Flavobacteriales bacterium | reverse complement strand
TGGCCAACAATTTCTCTGAACAAAGTATTTTTTGACTTAGTGGCTTTTCTAACTTGTTTCCCCTTATTGTTAACTGTTTTTATGGGCTTGGTAACAAACTCAATACCAGTAGGAACACTTATTCCATCTCCGTAATACAAACCCGTTAGAAAACAAAACCCTTTAACAGTTTTGCCAAAAACATGATCATAATGCCAGCAAATCAATTCACTTTCATCCGTGTAGGGCTTTGCTTGAATACTGTCATCTACAATGAAAACAGCTTCATTATCAACAAGCGTTTTGGCAATAGTAAAAGCATGAAGTTCATTAATCAAAACAATAGGCTATTTGTATATGTAACATGCATAGGCGTGTCCTGAGGTTATTTACCTTCAATTATATATAGCATATAAAGTTTTGATAATCGTATTTGTGAACTATCAAATTTAGCTAAGGAGCCACTATTTATGTCTATTATGACATTTCCAGTATTTCTTCTTGGATTAAAGGTTTACAGGTAAAATAAAAAGTGCTTCCATTACCAATTTCTGATTTTAGCCAAACTTTTCCATTCAGTCTTTCAACCATGGTTTTTACAATACACAAACCAATCCCGGTGCTCTTAGCACCTTTCTCTCCTGCCGTGTTCAGTATTTCAAAAAGAGAGCTGTGATATATTTTATCGATACCAACTCCGTTATCTCTTACGAAAAACTCTATTTCATTTTTATGTTTATCGTAAACTCCTGAAATCTCAATTTTCAAATCTTCTTTATTTCCATATTTAATAGCGTTGGAGATAAGGTTAGTCAGGATCTGTTTAATTGCAATGCTAGATAACCAAGCATTATTTAGGTTTTTGAAATTTGATTTAATCCTAATTTTTGCTGGATTGCTTATGTTTTCCAAAACATCAGCAAGAAGGAGACTAAAGTTTATATCTTCCTTTTCCAATGTGCGTTTAACCGATTTACAGTAATCGAATACATCAGATACCAGGCGATCCATAGTTAATGCTGAGTTCGAAATCATTTTCAATATAGCCTTTACACCTTCCGTATTATTCTTATCTAGATCAGCGGCTAATAAGATTACCAATGTTTGTAAATTTTTAACAGGTGATTTCAAATCATGAGAAACGATGTAAACAAACTTGTCAAGAGCTTCCTGTTCTCGTTTTAACTCTAATCCTTGCTCGTAATATTCGTCTCTTAAAGCAGATAAACGCAATCTGTCCTTATAAGCTTCTGAATAACTCCGAGCTTTGTGAACAAGTAACACATCATTAATTGGTTTAGTTAAAAAATCCAAGGCTCCGGTACCGTAACTTTTATTCATCCAACTACCGCCTTCGCTTAAAGCGGTAATAAATATTATCGGAATATGCTGAGTAGCAGTATTAGATTTTATCATTTTAGCCGTTTCAATACCATTCATTTTGGGCATCCGAATGTCCATTAAAATAAGGCCTACATCATTGTGAATACGTAGCTGCTCAATTGCTTCAGAACCAGAGTTTGCCCTTATTGTTTTAAAAGTCTTATAATCATCCAATAACACTTCATAGGCAAATAAATTTTTAGGTTCATCATCCACCAATAAGATGGGCATTACAGTATTTTTAATCTCTTCTTTATCTAGCATAACGAAC
>JABSPQ010000192.1 GCA_013214205.1 Flavobacteriales bacterium | reverse complement strand
TGCCTGTAGCTGAGCGAAGCCCATTGCTTATATCTCGTAAGGATTGACTTTTAGCCAAATGACAAAAAAGCATTGAAATAAGGTGTGACCAACTATTAAAGCCTTTTTCATGTTTATCTGTTTTGTGATACTTTACTAAATCCTATTAAAAAAGCCCATGTGTGTGGCTATAGCTTCTTAATAAAATCTTCGATTCTTTGAAACTCATCTAATAAATAGGATATCGAATCCTCATTTACCAAACTGTTGTCTCTGATCGAAAATTCGAGCTTTCTAGCCACTGGAAAGAAGTTACTTGCACCAACCACTTCTGCTGATCCTGCAATTTTATGAACCCAGAACTCTATCTGGTCCATATCATCTTTTTCCAAGGCATCGCTCAAGTTTGCCATTGTTTGACAACCTTCTTTGAGAAATAAATTCATGACAAATTTAAAGTCTTCATCATTGTAATCTTCTCTAAACACATCACTTATCGGTGAATAGTTTTTTTCGTATGTTTCTATATTATCCAAGTCTCCACTTTTTTCCGTTCACAATTTGCTAATTAATTTCAACACAAATTCATAACTATCTCATTCTCACCCAAATTACTAATACGTACGATTTCACATTTAGGTTCATAAAGTTTTCGTAAATTATTAACTAACAGTGTTCTTAAAGTAAAGTTTAAAGGTTGTCCCCTCGCCCACTTTACTCTCAACTTCTATTTTTCCATCGTTATTCTCCAGTGTATTTTTAACGATTGCAAGTCCTATCCCACTCCCCTCGGTATGATCGTGAAATCTACTAAACATGGTGAACAACTTTTCTTTATGTCGATCTAAGTCTATCCCTAATCCATTATCAGAAATAACAAATACTACATGATTTTCTTCTAATCTACTTGAGATTTTAATTAGAGGAGGTCGATCTTCATGCCCATATTTTAACGAATTATCTATCAAATTTTGAACAATACTTTTTAAACTAACCTTCGAGAAAACAACAGACTCCGACTCTTTAAAATCGAATTCAAACTTAGCCTTAGTAGATTCAATTGTCTCCTCTAGCACCTCTAAAACTTCCCCAATAACCAGAGAAAACTTTACCGTAATAAATTCTTGATCCTTAATTTTTTGAATTTTAGTAATGCCAACCAAATCGTTTATTGTTTGAATGGATTGCTTTAAATTCGTTTTAAGCCTTGTTTGCAAGTTTCTTCTTTCATCATCTTCTAAATCTTCTTCACCCAATATATCAACCAACCCTTGCATGTTGTTTAATGGTGTTTTCATATCATGAGACGCCACGTACACAAAGGAATCTAAGTTGGCATTAATCTTCTTTAGTTTTTCTTGTTCCTCCTTTAAATTCTTGGTAATCATTTGCTCCTTTTTATAGGTTTGAATGTAATCCATCGCCAAACCGCTAAATGGCACAACATACGCTACAATCTTTAAGAAATGTGCAATGTTAAAATGGTTATCGAACAAACTCGTTGACCCAAAGGCCATATGAATCTCTGTAATCACCTCGGGTACAGCTGATACAATTAACGCATACGAAAAAAGTGAAGGATGCCGCCTATAAAACAGTGGATACAACCACACACCAGCAATTATAAACAATACCAACGGAATCGCATCGTATGGTCTGGTAATTAAGGCATCTGGATATTGAGTTTGTGGAAGTGTTTCGCTATTGGCACAAACGGCTATAATTCCATAAGCTATAATTCCAAACACAACGCTCATCCCGACAATAAAATTCACATTGGCCCTTACTTCTTTAACGTCCTTTTTAATCAAGATTATTCCCAAACCAAGCATCATAATCAACGCATTAAAGATTCTGCAAATGGCCCAAGTAAACGGAATTAAATCTTTATTGGGAGCTGAAGCATCAATTAAACGAGCTGCCGCAAGCGTATGAAAAGCATCCATGCAACCAGCTGTAAACAGGGCTACACCAATAATGGGGGTTGTGGCATCTTTAGTTATTGAAAAATGAACAAATGCCAGCAGTACAGTAAACAGTGCCGTAGAAAAAGCACTCCACTCTAAAATAGTATGGGTAAATGCGCCAGTTAGTCGGTAAAACATATTATCCAATAACTGTGGTGTAGTTAAATCTCCAACTCCTTCAACCTCAAAAGGAACAAATGAAGATCCAAAGTCTACGCCCACCAAATTCAATAGAATAGGCAAGACACAAATGGCCATGAATATCCAAATTATTTGCTTGGGTAGTTTAGTTGATAATTGTTCCATTAAAAGTACAGAAGATAGAATGGTCTAATACTGAAATTAACATAAAATGTTTCAATACTCAACCCTTGATTTACGAAATTATATAAAAAGATCATCCGTTGTCATTGTGTATATTTACCATTCAAGACAAGGATTATTACATGAAAAAAATATTGATCATAGAAGACGATGAGACTACACGCTTCATTATGCTTAGAATCCTCAATAAAATGAATATTGTAGAACGGGTTGATTACGCCGCAAACGGACAAGATGGACTGGATTATTTAAATGCTAGTACCGAGGGGCCCGATTTGATTTTGTTAGACATTAAAATGCCAATTTTAAATGGGTTCGAGTTTTTGGAGGAATACCAAAACTTAGAAAGCGGTAAAAAGGCAAAGGTTATTTTACTAATGATAACTAGCTCTTTAATCGACTCCGATCTTAATAAAGCGAACTCCTTTCCTGATGTTAAAGAACACATTAACAAACCTATTTCTGAACGAAGAATGCGGGAAATAGCGACTAAGTATTTTCAAATAGCCACTTGAGAATTTTTAGTGAAAAAGTAAATAATTCCTAAACAAGCAAAAATACTCACAGCAATATTTGCAATTCCGTATAACAAATTACCCGATCTAATTAATTCCAGGCTTTCATAACTAAAGGTAGAAAATGTACTAAACCCGCCGCAAAACCCTATTAACAGAAAGAAGCGCAGCCATGGATGTTCTATTATTTTATCGCTAAACACGCCAACTAAACTCGCTAAAACAATACAGCTTAAAATATTTGACAGTAAAGTTGCTACAGGTAAATTAGTTGTAAAATTAGCGGTGATGAATTTAGAAACGCCAAACCGAGCCAAGCTTCCCAAGCCTCCTCCAATAAAAACAGCTAAATAATTCATACTTCTACCTTCAATATTTTTCCACTAAAATAGGAATATAACCCAATGGTTAAATTAGATACTCCTAAACCCAGCAACATACCACAAAAAATATCGAGAGGATAATGAACCCCCAAATAAATCCTGCTATAAGCTACAACCGCTGCCCAAAGTATAATTCCGATTACAACTGCTTTACTTTTTAAAAAATGTGATACAAAAAAAGCAATAGCAAACGATGTGCTGGAATGAGATGAGACAAATCCATATTGCCCTCCACAATGCCCTTTTACCATGTGTACAACGTCTTGAATTAACAAATTATGGCATGGCCGGTAACGCTGAAAAACATTTTTAAAAAGATGAACAGAAATTAAATCACTTGCCGCAATTAAAACTACAATTGATCCAAACACGAGCCAGCCCGTCTTTTTGTTATTGGTTACAACGTAATAAATTAAATAGGCGTAAAACGGAATCCAAGTCCATTTATAAGAAACCCAATACATGAGCCAATCGAAAAAGTCGTTATGAATTCCGTTAAGGAATAAAAACAATTCACGATCTAAATCAGAAATCAGCTCCATATCTTAATGGTCAATCATGTTCCAGGTTATTCCAAATCATGTCTTTCAACTTCGTAATACCATCATTTTGAATAGCTGATATAAAGATAGATTCTATATCTGGTAACGTCTTGCCAATTTCTTCTTTCAGTTCATCATCCAGCATATCCGACTTGGTAATCGCAAGAATACGGTGCTTATGCAGCAATTCGGGATTGTATTTTCCCAACTCACTCAACAAAATATCATACTCCTTATTAATGTCGTCTGCATCGGCAGCAATCATAAAAAGCAGTGTTGCATTTCGTTCTATATGTCGTAAAAACCTTGTCCCAATCCCCTTTCCGTCACTGGCTCCCTCAATAATTCCTGGGATATCTGCCATCACAAAAGATCTATGATCTCTATATTCCACAATGCCTAAATTAGGTACTAAAGTAGTAAACGGGTAATCCGCAATTGCCGGTCTAGCGGCAGATACAACCGAAAGCAAAGTAGATTTTCCTGCATTCGGAAATCCAACCAATCCAACATCAGCGAGTAACTTAAGCTCTAATATTTTCCATTCCTCCTTGCCATCTTCACCGGGCTGAGCGTATCTTGGTGTTTGGTGAGTAGACGATTTAAACATGCTATTGCCTCGTCCGCCTTTTCCGCCTGGTACAATTATTAGAGATTGACCTTCATCGGTAATTTCAAATTCAACTTCACCAGTTTCCGCATTCTTAATTACAGTTCCTAATGGAACATCCAAAAATACATCTTCTCCTTCTGCTCCCGTAAGCTCATTTTTCCCGCCATTTACGCCAGGTTTTCCTATTACGTGCTTGCGATACTTAAGGTGAATAAGTGTCCAGAATTGTTTATTTCCTCTAATAATAATGTGTCCACCACGTCCGCCATTACCTCCATCAGGACCACCTTTTGCAGATAATTTATCACGTTTAAAATGCGCAGAACCTGCGCCACCCTTGCCCGATCTGCAACAAATCTTTACGTAATCTATAAAGTTAGAACTCGCCATATTAAAATTTAAAATAAGATTCTATAACGAATCGATAACATCTGTTAAGAGCTTAAAAATCTCTTCTATCTCTCCCACTCCATACACGGCGCTATACCTATCCAATTTCTCATAGTGACCTATAATTGGAAGTGTTTCGTTTTTGTAAATCTGAATTCGGTCGTTGATTACATTGATATCAGCATCATCTGCTCTACCAGAATCTTTAGCACGGTTTAGTAATCTTACTCTTACTTCATCATCGGCTACTATTAAACTAACACAACCAGATATTTCGGTTCCTCGGCCAGATAAAAACTGATCTAAAGCGACAGCTTGAGCACTAGTTCTTGGAAAGCCATCGAAAATAAAACCTTTGGGATTTTCCTGTTTGTTTACTTCCGATTCTAGCATTTTAATGGTCACCTCATCAGGCACTAAATCCCCTTTATCAATGTAGCTTTTTGCTAAAATCCCGAGCTCTGTTTCGCCCTTCATATTGGCTCTGAAAATATCTCCAGTTGATAGATGAACCAACCCATATTTCTCAATTAATTTTACAGATTGGGTTCCTTTCCCTGCCCCGGGAGGTCCAAAGAGTATAATATTCAGCATTTTTCGTTCTATTTTATTGTGTAAATCTCTTTCAGGTTCCTACCTAACTCCCTGTAATCCATACCAAAACCTACAATAAAATCATCTGGAATTGGGATGCCAATATAGTCAATATTAACTTTTTTATTAAACACACCAGGCTTAAAGAAAAGCGTTGCCACCGCAATCGATTTAGGCTCTTGTTCTTTTATTTTTTCGATGATGTTTGAGATAGTAATTCCTGTGTCAACAATGTCTTCAATAATCACAACAGATCGGCCTTTTAAATCGGTGTTTAAACCAATCAATTCCTTCGGTTTCTTATTTGAAGTTAATCCATCATACGATCTTAATTTCACAAAAGAGACGTTACAAGGATGTTCAAATCGTTTCAGCAATTCGCTCGCAAACATAAATGCACCGTTTAAAACCCCAATAAATAAAGGAGTCTCTGTTTTTAAATCCGAGCTAATTTGCGCACCAATTTTATCGATTGCAGCTTCAATCGTTTCTGCATCGATTGATTTAACAAACACTTTATCTGCCAGTTGAATTTTATCCATTTTACTCTTTCCTCAAAGTTACGTCATACTCTCTAATTAACTATCTTTAACTCATGAATCATACATTTTACAACAATTTTAAATTGGGTGTTTTAGGCGGAGGTCAATTAGGTCGAATGCTTATCCAAGAAGCGATTAATTACAATATTTCTGTCTCTATTTTAGAAAGCAGCCCAGACTGTCCGTGTGGAGATATTTGCAACGAATTCACCCAAGGTGATTTAATGGATTTTAACAACGTTTATAATTTTGGGAAACAAGTAGATCTTGTTACAATCGAAATTGAAAATGTAAACTTAGATGCGCTCGAAAAACTTGAAAAAGAAGGCAGAACAGTTTATCCACAAACTAAGGTTTTAAAAATTGTGCAAGATAAAGGCTTGCAAAAACAGTTTTACAAAGACAATGGCATCCCTACATCCAACTTTCAATTATTGAATGAGAACACCGATTTAAATCAGTTTTCCGAAAGCTTTCCCAAGGTGCAGAAATTGAGAAAATTTGGATATGATGGAAAAGGCGTATGCATACTAAGAAGTAAAGAAGATATTTCGAAAGGCTTTTCTGCTCCAAGCTTACTAGAAGACATGGTGGATTTTGAAAAAGAAATTGCAGTAATCGTAGCAAGAAATCCAAGAGGAGAAGTTAAGCATTATGAGCCTGTTGAAATGGAGTTTAATCCAGATGCCAATTTGGTTGAGTTTCTCTATTCTCCTGCTGATATTAGCGATGACGTTGCGAAAAAGGCAATAAAAATAGCCACCGATTTAATTGAAAAACTAGACATGGTTGGCCTTTTGGCTATTGAAATGTTTGTTTTAAAAAATGGAGACGTATTGGTAAATGAAATCGCTCCAAGACCACACAACAGTGGCCATCATTCTATTGAAGCCAGCCTTACTTCGCAATACGAACAACACCTTAGGGCGATTCTTAACATGCCTCTGGGTTCAACTAAAAACATTGCTAGCGCAGTAATGATTAACATACTTGGTGAAGCCGGTTATGAAGGCGATGCCATTTACGAAGGATTAGACGAAGTAGTGGCGCTTGAAGGTGTGAACATTCACCTTTACGGTAAATCAAAAACCAAACCGTTTAGAAAAATGGGACACGTTACCATTGTTGGTGAAGATATTGAAGAGACTAAAAAAAAGGCGTTATTTGTAAAATCAACATTAAAAGTTAAAGCATGAAAAACCCACAAGTTGGTATCATCATGGGCAGTAAGTCCGACCTAAACATTATGCAACAAGCTGCTGATATTTTAGGCGAATTAGGAATCACTTACGACCTTACGATAGTTTCTGCACATAGAACACCCGAAAGAATGTTTGATTATGCTAAAGCAGCTGCAGGTAAAGGCTTAAAAGTAATTATTGCAGGAGCAGGTGGTGCAGCTCATTTACCGGGCATGGTGGCCTCTATTACAACGCTACCTGTTATAGGAGTTCCTATAAAATCAAGTAATTCTATTGATGGCTGGGATTCTATTCTTTCCATTTTGCAAATGCCAGGTGGTGTTCCTGTAGCAACTGTTGCATTAGATGGAGCAAAAAACGCAGGTATTTTGGCGGCTCAAATAATTGGAAGCTTCGACGAAGAAGTATCGAAGAAGATTGCTGATTATAAAGAAGAGTTGAAAACGAAGGTTATGGAATCAATTAAAGAACTTTAATAGTTCTTAATTCAAATAAACTTTCATTCCACTTCTTTCCTTTAGCCATTGCGCGGCTTCTTCTTCCTCTAAAAACATTTTAACTTCAAACAACTCTCTACTTTGAGTTATTAGAACTTCCACAATTTTATAATGAACCATTGAGTTGATAATTATCGCACAATCTTTTATTATAAACGGACACGCTTTATTAACGTATTGCATAAATGCATTTAAGGATAAAGACTTAACATCTCAAGACCGTTGCAAGGAGTATATTTCAATAATTTCGGGTAAATAATACACCTAAATATCTGATTATCAGGTATTTAATATATATCCTTAATGTATGAAATTAGAGAAATCCCCGACCTTGGCAGATAGTTTTTGTGATTTAAGAACAAGAAAGATAAAGACTACATTTTTCACACAAATGAATACACAGGACAAGCAAGTAATGCTGTATTAAAAAAGAAGGTTTCTCGAGCGGAAAAAGCTGTAAAGCATTTGTACTTAAATCAAGGAGAAAAACATCAGCATTTTATCAATTACACTTATCAAGCTAAAAGCTGGCACAAAGAACAACAATGTTACGCTAAGATAGAAAGCACAGGTTTAGGAATGAATACCAGACACTT
>JABSPQ010000191.1 GCA_013214205.1 Flavobacteriales bacterium | reverse complement strand
GATTAAAATGAGGAAGGGTAAAAATAATTTTTGCCTAAAACGCTACATAAATATTATGGCAATGAAAAAAGCAACAACCGAAGTACAACAGTTATTAACACCCAATTTAGCAAAAGTAGCTTAACGATGCGTAACATGAGTAACTAAATACGGAATGCCTTGCTTTATGTACAAGGATAAAATATTGTGCTATTTATGGGTAGAAAAGAAAACGTACGATCCATATATGTTAATGGTAGAAGGGGAGCACTTAAAATATCCGTCATTAGAGGAGTGTGCTACAGCTGAAATGAAAACAATTCAATTTGATCCAGAAGCAGACCTGCCCAAAGAAATCGTAAAATCAATTGTTAACGAAGGTTTGGAGTTATACCGAAACGGGACGATTGAAGCTAATTAAGAGTTATTCCAATTTCGCCATTAATATCATCAGCTTCTCAAAATGCTTTCTCATTGCATAAGGAGAGCATTTGTAATTGTTCGCTATCATAGAGAAAGCAAGCATCTCGCCAGATTTAGTTTTTACGTAGCCAACATAACTTCTTACCCTGGTCATATAGCCACTTTTGGCGTGGATGTTGCCTTGTGCCAAGGTACCATGACACATGCCTCTAACGGTTCCTGTTCTGCCAACAACGGGCAACGAATTGTAGTATTCATCGAAGGTTTTGCTTTTCGAAGAAGAGATCAGCATATCTACCATAAACTCTGGCGAAACGGAATTGAACCTAGACATGCCACTACCATCAAATTGGTGGAAGCCATTGACATTTACCCGTTTTCTTTTAAAGTAATCTTTAATGGTATTGTATCCATTTTTTGTTGATCCATGGCTGGTTCTTTTCCAAGCAACTTGTTTCAATATAGATTCTGCGAAGAAATTATGTGAAATTGTGTTGGTAATGTTTATGATGGTAAGCAATGTAGGAGAGTAAGTGGTGTGAAAAATAACGGGAGTAAGCTTGGACTTTATGGCTATTGCTTTCTCGTTTTTATGTTGCGATAAATTTAACCTTCTTACGGTTGATGGTTTCTCAAGAATTACAATTCCTTTTTTCTCTAAATATTTATGAAAAGTATGAGCTACTAAAAGTGCCGGATCGGGGATGGGGCACTTAACTCCATACTTTTTTTTGTCGGACGATACTTGACCATATAAAAAGCTATGGCCTGTATAAGGAGAACTCGCAACCCAAATAGCACTGTGCGTTTTCTTTTTGTTTTTAATTAAATTATTGACAATCTCATACTCAGGGATATCGGTGTATAAATTGGCAAAGACCGTATCTGCATTAGTAGTAATCCCAATAGAGAAAAGGTTTTCTCTAAACGACAAACCTGAAACTCCTGCACAATACCCTCCTTGGATATCTTCCCAAGCCCAACTAGCCGGGAACATCTCAAATTCAAAATTATGAGCATCTCCTACAATTCTGCCTTTAATGGTATCGATGCCTAATTTTTCAAACTCAGCATACCACTGTCTCATTATCGAGTAGCTCTGCGTGTTAGGGAAATCTGTTGAACCAAGTGTAGGATCTCCAAAACCACGAATGTAAATGTCGCCATCTAAAGTTCCCTGTACTTTGTTGATAGCTCCCAAATATAGAAGTTCGGTTTTAAAACGGAAATCAGGTCCTAAAACCTCCATTGCTACACTGGTGGTTACAGCCTTCATAATAGAAGCAGGCACCAAACTTTTTGGGCCATTGTGTTGGGCATAAACCGTATCTCCCTTTAAAGGCGCCACCATAAAACCCCAATTGGCATGCTTCATTTCCGAAGTATTCTCTAGCTTTTTAATGTAAGCTTTAAGAGCTGCAATGCCTTTAAGGTCTACGTTTAATATTATATCCGTACCTTTTTCTTCAGGTGATATGGTGTCCTGTTCAACAACCTTTACTTCAGGATCAACTGGTATTATAACTGGTTCGGTACTATCCCACGAAATCCAAATATTTAGCAAAGTGGCAAAAGCAATAAGGGAAATCCACGCAGCTTTTGATTTTAGAATTCTTTTAATCATTTTATTGTGATGTTCAATAGGATAAAATTACAAAATGGCAAAATTGAATTTAACGCTGCATGGGAATGTTATAAACTTTCGAGATGTACAAATGTTGATTTTTTTAAGTGTTAAGTGGCTGCGCCATTTAGTGGCGATTTATAAAACAAAATATTTTTGCCACCACCTTCAGGTCGTGGTACGCGAGAAAGCCATCCCTCAAAGAAAACCTCAAAAGCTTTCAAAAACACCCAAGCCAAACAAAGCGAAATCGTATTTAACAGGATCGTTGGCATCCATCGATCGGAGTGCTGTATCTAATTCAGCCAACGCTTTGGCATCGTCCATTTTACGAGTAAGTAAGCCTAGTTTTCTTGATACTCTACCAGAGTGTGCATCTAACGGGCAAGACAGTATAGACGTCGGAATAGAATTCCATAATCCAAAATCTACACCAGCTTTGCTATCTCGTACCATCCAACGTAGATACATATTTATTCTTTTTGCAGCCGATCCTTTTGCTGGATCGCCAACATGCTTCGTGGTTCTTGTAGGATGTTGAATAGAGAAAAATACTTTTTTGAACTCGTGGATAGCCGGCTGCATAGAATCGCTTGTAGCATGATTCGAAAATAATTGTTCTAATCCTCCATGCTGAGAATAAATGTTTTTTAACGCCTTAATAAAATAAGTTAAATCAATTGCGTTAAACGTTCGGTGAACAAACCCTTCCAAATTATCGAGGTCACGATCTTTATGTTCCATCACAAAATCATAAGGAGATTCGCCCATAATCTCCATTAGTTTATTTGCGTTTTTTATAATCATGTTTCTTTTGCCCCATGAAATAGTAGCGGTTAAAAAAGCTGAAATTTCGATGTCTTCTTTTAACGTAAACCTGTGAGGAATAGAGATCGGGTCGGACTCAATAAAATTGGGATTGTTATACTGCGCCACCTTTTCATCAAGGAAATCTTTTATTTCGCCATCTACTATCTTGCTCATAGGTTAAAGGTAAGTGAATGTTTGTAACGGAATAATGGTTGTGACATCTCCCAATTGTATATCATGCAAAAAACAAAATTTGAATTTGTGTAAATCGATTAGCCATCGAAAATGAATAAACTTATTTTTGAGCAACAAACAATATAAATCAGTATAAAGTGATTAAGGAATTAATAGAAAACATCATCAACAACTATTCGGCATTAGAGCTGTACTTGGTTGTTTTTGCATATTTTTCATTCCTCTACTTTGCGCTCGCACCACTGTTTTTATTGATGTGTAAATTCTTAGAAAAACAAAATCTCCTTCACAAAATAATAGAGAAAAAACTCATCGATAATCAAGTCAAGTTCGAAATGCTTCATTCGTTAAAGTCTGTTCTTATATTCGGGTTTTCGGGATTACCAATAGTATATTTAATAAGATCGGGAGACATTACGCTTTTGCCCAACACATTTTTAAACGTAGTAATTGGTATTGCACTCCTTACGGCATGGAACGAAATTCACTTTTTTGTTGTACACCGCATCATGCACCTGCCTTTTTTTATGCGCAATGTGCACATCATCCATCACACATCCAAAACGCCTACAGTGTATTCTGTGTATAGCTTTCATTGGTTCGAAGCATTGTTATTAAGTACCGTTCCGCTTACCATTACACCATTTGTTCCATTTTCGATAATGGCGATATTTCTTTATCCGTTGGCAAGTATTTTATTGAATTATGCCGGGCATTGCAATTACCGTTTCGGAAAAGGAACGGGAGCCAGTTGGAAACTCTTCGGCACATTTCACAACGAGCATCACGCCAAAGGCAAAAAAAATTATGGGTTCGCATCCGACCTTTTAGATAAATTGAATTCGATGCAAAAAAAGAACGGATAGATTGTAGAACGATAAATCATAACCAAATGAATAATGTATATATCATCAGTATGGGCGCCTACTTGCCAAACGAATCTATTTCGAATGATGAAATGGAAGATTATTTGGGCAGAATTAATGGTGAAAGCAGTAGGGTTAAAGACCGAATTTTAAAACAAAACGGAATCCAACAACGCTATTATGCACTCGATAAAAATCAGAATAGCACACACAGCAATGCTCAGCTGGCTGCCAAAGCCGTAGAAAATGCACTCGATAAAAGTGGCTTAAGGTCTCAAGAAGTAGAATTGCTGTGTACCGGAACCACACAAGGAGATTTACCTGTACCTGGTTTTGCTAGCATGGTGCATGGCGAGTTAGATCTTTCTGTTTGCGAAGTCGCCAGTTTTCAAAGTGTGTGTGCAAGTGGAATGATGGCGTTGAAAAATTCCTTTGCTCAAATAAAAAGTGGTGATAAAAATAATGCGGTTTGCGTGGGGAGCGAGTTTGTGAGTCGACTATTTAAAGCATCGAGATTTGAAGCGCAAAACATCGATTCGCTACCTTTTAATTCTGAGTTTTTGCGTTGGATGCTTTCTGATGGGGCAGGGGCAATGGTTTTGGAAAATAAACGAAGTGATTTTGGCCTTTCATTAAGAATAGATTGGATAGACGTTCAATCTCACGCACACAATTTCCCTGTTTGTATGTACACTGGTAAAAATGATAATAAAGATGTTACAGAACCAACCTGGCTTGATTATCCCGATTTTGAAACGGCTGTAAAGAAAGGTGCTTTAAATTTAAAGCAAGATGTAAGGTTGCTAGATAAAGTGGTTGAAACAGGTGCTACACATTATTTTAAGTTAATAGATCAAGGTAAAATTGTAGCGAAAGATGTTGATTGGCTTTGTTGTCATTATTCTTCGGAAGTATTTAAACAACCTATAAAAGATCTTTTAAAAAAGGGCGGTGCTTCTATTCCAGACGACAGGTGGTTTAGTAATTTAACCTCTAAAGGGAACACAGGAGCCGCTTCGATATTTATTATGCTCGAAGAGTTGATGTACTCGGGTAAACTCACACAAGGTGATACCGTTTTGTGTATGGTTCCCGAAAGTGGTAGATTGATCTCTTCATTTATGAAACTAACGGTGGAAGGACAAGAAAACAAGTCGCCGAAAAGTTATCCGATTCGGGAAGTAGAATCACCTGAATTGGTTGTGGATGAAAATCCAACTTCGGAATGGTTGGTACGGCAACTGGCTCAAATTTGGATTGATTTTGAAACCAAACTGATTAAAGTACCTGTAATTACTAAGATTCACGACGGTAATTTAAGTTTAGAAGATTATAAGCTTTTGCTCCACGATATGCGTCAACAAGTGATTGATGGGTCGCAATGGATTTCGAGGGCAGCATCCAACATCGACATCGATTTATTCGAATTGCGGTCTGCATTTATAATACACACCGCAACCGAACACAAGGATTTTCAAATGTTAGAAGGTAACTATGTTGCATTGGGCCAAACATTGGAAGACATACAGACAGGGGAGAAAAACATAGGCAGCATGGCATTGTCGGCATTTATGTTTCAGCAGGCAAGTAAACCCAACCCAATAGATTTATTAGGCGCTATGTTTATAATTGAGGGCATCGGAAAAAGATTGGCCAGTTTTTGGGGCGAAATGATCAAGGATCAGCTGCAGTTAAAAGATGATCAAGTATCTTTTTTTACCTACCATGGGGTGGCAGATGAAAATCATTTTCATAGATTAGAGGAAGCATTAAACCATCCACAGATGAATATGGATTTGGCCAAAAGAATTGCCAAAACGGCTAAAACAACCGCCAGATTATATCAGATGCAATTGGAAGAACTAGGGAACTATTAAAACTAAACAGATGCAAGACCCATTAGATATATCGCAACACGACGATCGCGATCCGAACCCATGGCTCGCCATGTACCTCGATCACAGTATTCCGATTAACGATTTTACAAAGCAGGCTTTAATGCACGACAACAATTCTAAGTCGGCGAAATATCTATTGCCTATTATACAATTGTGGTCTAAAATCACGATGTTTTTTATTCACATATTTAAATTTTTTCTTCCCAATTTATTCAACTCTTCAAAAGCATTGCATCACATTTTGGCATGGGGATTAAGGATTTTTGTGAGTAAGGAAGCCAACCTTTTAATCTTTCGACATTTTCATGTAGGTAGCGACATCCTTAAATTTATTGCTGGCAATATTAAAGGAATCGACATGACTTTAAGCCCTTTGGAACCTCGGAATTTTGAAGATGTTAAAGATGATTTGTTTCTTAAACACGATTTGAATCTTTACAATTTTGTGATTAAACTAAATTCTAAATTAAGAGAAAAGAACATCTCGATAACCGCTGTAGAAAACTTGAATACGGATATGATTACGGAAGGGCAATTCGATCACATCGACTTTCCTGATAAGTGGACTAACGTTCTAGATCTGCGTTCGGCCATTGAATTGTTTACACCTTTTTACCAGTTGTTTTTAACGTCTAATGATTTTGTAAGGGCGTCTAACTCGTTGCAACTCGACGAAACCATTGCCATTTATTCATCACAAATATTGGGCACACCCGGCCATTTGGGATTGGTAAATAACAAACACCCAATGGTGCCTACAACAACGTATAGTGCTGCATATCGATTGGTTTTACACGGTTTGGCAGCCGAAACTTTACACGAAGTTTTGGTAAACGTAAAATTGGGCAAGTTTAAAGACGGCATAATGACACCTTAAAAAAGCTAGGTGTATTCCTTGAATTTAATAACTTGCCATCTAATAAAATATTTATGTATAAAATACTTAGCGTTTGTTTCCTTTTCCTAGTAAGTTTTAAAGCCAATGCGCAAGGTCATATAGTTCAAGTGCCTTTTGGTAATGTACCTGCCGACAGTATCTCACTAACCGTAATAGTGGTAGGTACTGGCCAGTTTGATGTGTTGATATACGACAGGTGGGGAAATGTATCAGACCAGTTTGAAAGTCCAGTTACTACTAACGATACAGTAACACCATACTTTGATGTCTCAGATTATCAAAACGATACTTATTATTGGTTGGTTATGTTCAAAGATTCATCGGAAGTAAATGGCGACTATAGAACGTTCAGTTACTTTAGGGTGACGAAGCCATGGGTGTCTTTTTCTCATACATCTATAAAAGATGATCTTAATCTAGGTGCAGGCAATAATATTTACAGTTACATGCAAGATGTTTATATACCTGGCGTTAAAGGGTCGGTTTCAATTTTTGATATCTCGGGCAAACAAGTCCATCAATCAGAAATAGGAAAAGGAGAAAATGTTATTCGTATTAATCAACGAGGTTTGTTTTTGGTAAGAGTTGAATCTGAAGGGCATCGCACTACCAAGAAAGTATATCTTAATTAGAACAATGAAAAAGCTTCTGTTGATTTCAATGTGCTTGCTTACCTACACGGGGGCTAATGCGCAATTAGATTCTGTTACGGTTTCCCCAAATCCCTTTAAAGACACAATAACTGTTAGTTGTTATCTGTCCGACTCTTCCAATGTTTCTTTTACCGTTTACGAAATTACAGGTAAACTAGTACTGGATACTACGATTGGCAAAACGATAGGTGAAATAGAAACAGTTTTAGTGGTGAATGGTTCTCAGGGGTTGTATCTATTAAGCGTAACTTCTGATGAAGGAAATAAAAGATTAAAATTGGTTAAATACCGTTGGTCTGGTGTTTTGGATTTACTCGAACAGCATGTTGTAATTAAGGGAAGGTCGAATGAAATAATAATTACAGGAATAGAAGAGGGGATGGTGCAGGTATTCTCCTTAAATGGCAATCTGATTAATCAACAACAAATCAGTTCAAATCAAACAACAATATCAGTAAAGGTTATAGGAATGGTAATTGTAACGATTAAAACGGAGGGTGGAAATATTTCTAAGAAAATTAACTTAAGCGAGTTTTAGTCGAAACTCGCTTAAGTTAATTCCTCAATATTACTAGTAGCTCGAATAAACTAACTTTTTAATTCTCTTCCGAGAAGAAACTTTAACCGCACCTGCAATAGATGAATTGGTACCCTTTGTATCTTTAGGCGAAGTAAGCGTTCTTATATGTAGCACTTTGGTTGTCTTCTTATTCTTCTTAATCATTCTTTTAAAAATGTCGGCAAAAGTTAAAGTGTCAGTTGCAAGCATTCCTAAGTTGATGTAAATAATTTCAGGAAAAGCTTGGTTGTTCTTCTTTAAATTGATCAAATGAATCATTGCTCTAATTCCTGTATTATGGAAATTAATTTCTTTCGCAATATTCATTTCCATTATTGTTTTGTTAGCAATATATCTAATTGCTTTGTTGTCTTCAACGACTAATATTTCATCTAATTTGACCATCTTTAAAATTGTTGTTTGGTATTAAAACGAAAACTACAGGAAAAGGTTTAAGGTTCTGGAAACTTGGTATGTATGTGTGGGTATTTTGGCATTTTTTTCATGGATATAGGTTGCTTTAAGGTATTAATACGTAATAAATATTTGATCCGTAGGTTTTCGGAAATTTATTTTCATGCAGTGGCGTACGTGAGGTTTCACGTATAAAAAACCTTAGCATGAAACACCAACCAAAAGACAAAGTGCAAAGCTTTGTAGACTCTATAGATACAAGTCTCTATTCGGGAGTTAGAAACGGAATTTTCCACTTATATACACAAGACACAGAACCGCTAGATGGCAGGTCTATAAGAGTAACAGGGCATGATGTTATTAATTTGGGTTCTTGTAGCTACATGGGGCTCGAAACCGACGATCGGTTAAAGCAAGGAGTTATCGATGCTTTAAATCAATACGGCACACAAATGACTTCATCTAGATCTTATTTGTCGTCGGGAAACTATTTAGAATTAGAAGATTTAATGTGTCAGATCTTTGAAGCCAACGTTCAAATATCTGCTACCACAACACTGGGGCATATGTCGGCCATGCCTTTGTTTATTAGTTCGGTAGATGCGGTAATTATTGACCAGAGGGCACACGCCAGCATGTATGTATCAACTCAAATCTTAAAGGAGAATGGGGTTCACGTAGAAATTTTACCTCACGAAAACATGAACCTTTTAGAGGAACGAATTAAAGATTTAAGATCGAGGTGCAATAAAGTGTACTATATGATAGATGGAATTTACAGCATGTTTGGAAACCTGTCAAGCTTAGATATACTTGAAGGATTTCAAAAGAAATATCCTCAGTTTCATCTTTATGTGGACGATGCGCATGGGATGAGCTGTTATGGAAAACATGGAAGAGGCTATGTTTTAAGCAAAATGGAATTGAACGAGCAAACCATTTTTCTTACAGGATGCGCCAAAGGTTTTGGAGTAAGTGGTGCAGTGTTGGCTTTTAAGGACAAAGAAATGTCGAGGAAATTAAGAACCTGTGGAAACAGTTTGGTTTTTTCTGGTCCCATCAATCCTCCCATGGTAGGGGCATTAATTGAATCGGCAAAAAATCATCTTACCGACGAGATTTACACCATGCAAGATGAACTGCATGGACTGGTTCAGTTTGCGAATAACTATGCGAAAAAAATAGGACTACCCTTGGTGAAGGAATCTGTTTCTCCAATTTTATACTTTGCTCTTGGTAAAACCAAAACGGGCTATGCCATGGTTAAGCGCATGATTAAAGATGGTTACTATTTAGATTTAGGAATTTTTCCTGGTGTACCATTAAAAAAAACCGGTATGCGGGTAACCATCACAAGGTATCACTCCGAAGACGACATAATGAACATGATGGATTGTGTCAAGAAAAATTATCCGTTGGCTTTCCATGAAATAGGGGAAACATTGGAAGATGCATTTACATCTTTTGAAGCCGATATGATTCCTGAAGAGTTAAGAAAGCCATTTTATAAACCGGTTAAAAAAGCAGATAGCAACTACGAAATAGAAGTGAAGCGTACCATACATGATATTCCGGAGGATTTATGGAATAAGTATTTGGGGGATAGGGGAACTATTGATTGGTCGTATTTAGAATTTTTAGAGAAGGCATTTTCCAACAACCCGAACAAAGAAAATAATTGGAAATTCACTTATATCATAATTAAGGATAGAAATGATGGCAGAATTGTAGCCATGACTTATTTAACCAATTTAATTTGTAAAGACGACATGCTTTCTGTCGCAGATGTTTCGGCAAAAATTGAAGAACGACGCGAAAACAACAAATACTATTTATCGTCGGAAACATTAATGATGGGTTCGTTATTATCGGAGGGCTTGCACCTGTTCTTCGATAGAAAACATGAAGATTGGAAAGGTATTTTAAAAACTTTGTTAAATAAATTAGACTCTCTTCAAAAAGAAACAAAAGCTGATGTAATTCAATTGCGTGATTTTGACGCAGAGGATCTTGAAGTTCGAGATTTTCTTACCGACGAAGGTTACTTGATGGTAACAATGATCGATACGCATTTGTACGACGATTTTACCTGGAATGGATTTGAAGAATATTTTAAAACATTGAGCAAGAATTCTCAATGCCATTTTAATAGACACATCATACCCGAAATGGAAAAGTTTGATGTAGAGTTTGCTCAATCTGTTTCCGAAGATCAGCTGAAAAAATTGTATCAGATGTATAAAAATGTAAAAGGAAACAGTTTGGCGCTTAATACAAGCGACAACAGGGAGGTAATTCTATTGAGAGTGAAGAAGGAATTTTTACATGCAGATGCGACTGAGGATCTTGGTGCTGCTGTGTTTTGTTATAAATCCGACACCGGAAATTATTGCCCAGAAGTGATTGGAATTAATTACGATTTAAACAATAAATTCAATTGTTACCGACACGCTTTATATAGCATGGTTATGCGGGCTAAAGAGCTGGAGTGTAATAAATTGTTTATTGGAATGACAGCCTCGCACGAAAAGCAAAGAGTAGGAGCTAAGCCTCTTGGCCGACTAGCATTTGTGCAAGCAAACAGCAATTTGAACTATCAGATAATTGATAATTTAACTTAAACAATTAAAGTAAATGGAAACGGTAGAAAATGATTTCATAAAATTTTGGTTTGAGAACGGCCTTTTATATAGCCAATATAAAAAACCGGTAAAAATAGATTTAGAAAATGCCAAGGAGGTTGTTGGCCTTCGACATGAAATTTCGAAGAACGAAAACCAGTATTGGTGTTACGACCTAAATTTGCTTCAATCAATAACTTCCGAAGCTCGAGACTATTTAACTAAAGATGGCCAAGACTACTTGAGTGCGTCGGGTGTGGTGGTAACTTATTATATAACAAAATACCTTTTTAACGCATACTTAGTAATCAACAAACCAATGGTCGAAACAAAAGCTTTCAGAAATTTAGAGGAGGCAGAACAATGGTTAGAAGTTTGTAAAAATGGAGGATATTGATGAAAAAAAATCTACAAAAACTTCGTTTATTAAATCACGATGAATTTGAAGACGGCCTAAAATCAACGGGAAACGATCTTGAAGATGTCTATAATGAGTTTGCCAAGTTAGAGGACCGACAAGTTAAAAGTCAGGATGTAATAGGTACTGCCTTGGATGTAATCGCTTTGGGGCTTAATGATTTAGGACAGGAGTTGAGAAGTTCTACGGTGAGTAAAAACGCTTTGGACGAAATGTTCAATAGTTTACGATCGCCGTTTTTTATTGTGAATGCCGAAACAATGGAGGTAAGGTGTTTTAGCAATACCACAATAGAGTTTTTTAAATATAACGAGAAAAGTACATTTAACATTCCTGTTGAGCAACTTGTAGGAAAGAGTTTGTTTCGATAAATTACTATGTTTATAGAACGAGAAAAAAGCAGTTCTTCGAGGGTTGTTAATTTCGATTTAAACGGAGTAAAGAAAACGCTTCACCTTTCAGTATCAAGGCTTAGTTCTCTTTTTAGTTCTACACTTTCTATTTCTATATTTATAATTGACGTAACCGATTTTTACGAGAACGAACAATTGAGATCGGAGAAAAGAGTGATCGAAAAGTCGTTAAAATTCAGGGATGAATTCTTGGCCAACATGAGCCATGAAATTAGAACACCTATGAATGGCGTGATAGGGATGCTTGAATTATTTGAACGAACAACAACCTTAAGCGATCTTCAAAAGAAATACCTCGGAACCATTAAGAGTTCTTCTTCTACTTTACTGAGCATTATCAACGATATTTTAGATTTATCTAAGATGGAAGCTGGTAAAATGAAAATACTACGTCAACAAGTTCGGTTCGAAAGTTTGGTTGAAGAAACAATTAATCTTTTTAGCGGAAAGGCAGACGAAAAAGGGATTTCCATCGGTTATTACTTAGATAAAAACTTACCCATTGCCATATCTACAGATCCTGTTAGATTAAAGCAGGTACTTTCTAACTTGGTTAGCAATGCCATAAAGTTTACCGATAGAGGCAATGTGTTTATTACCGTTTCTACAACCGAGCTTCCCAACAAATTTAAATTTGGCGTGCAAGATTCGGGAATAGGCATGAAGGAAGACGAAATTGCCAGCTTATTTACTGCATTCAGTCAGTTAGACTCCTCTTCAACCAAGCAGTATCAAGGAACCGGATTAGGATTGGCCATTTCGAAAAAAAATAATTTCGCTTTTAGATGGCGAGTTTGAAGTGACCAGTAAGTTTGGCTTTGGGAGTACGTTTTATTTTACAATGGTAGCAAAGGTAATTGGCGATCATGAATTGATTGATGAGGTAGAACCTGAAAATAATAAGGAACTAAAAGAATTTATCGAAAACAATAATTTTAAGATTTTACTGGTAGATGATAAAGAAGTAAACCTGATGGTTTTCGAAGAGATGCTTTTAAATTTAAACTGCGAAGTAGTAACGGCTTATGATGGTAAGCAGGCAATTGAGGCCAGTAAAAAATAAATTTTCGATCTCATCTTAATGGATATTCAGATGCCCGTGATGGATGGAGTAGCGGCGTGGATAGAAATAAAAAAATTAGGAGAACAAACGGCTCCTATTGTCGCTTTAACGGCCAATGCCATGGAGGGCGATAGAAACAAATACATTGAGGCAGGCATGGACGATTATATTACCAAGCCTATAACTTTTGAAGCCTTGGAGGTATTGTTGGCCAAATGCTTGATGCAGGTTGAGGGCAAAGGACAAATACAAGAAAAACCATCGGAACCTACTTCGATTGTTGCTACCGACGATGTTGTAGTGGAGGTTAATGAAGGAGAAGATGAGAATGGCTTGATAATTATTGATAATTCGGATGGCCTGTTGGATTTAAGGAAAATGGGCGGACTTGAAAAATTGATGAAGTATAAAATAGAACGACTTCAAAAGCTGGCTGAAAAATCAATTAGAAACATTGAAGAGGGGGTTCCCAGAATAATTAACTCTATTAAAAATGATATGGATGCTTGCAAGATGGAGATTCATACGCTAAAAGGAGTTGTACAGGTTTATGGAGCTCATGAACTAGGTGAATTGATGCTGAAGCTAGAGGATGCAATAGTAGCAGATGAATTAAATGGGAATTTTGATGTTTTGTTGGACGAAATATCGTCGGTAGGGGTTAAAACAGTAAAACTTATTAAAACCAGGTACAAGATGGAGGAGGAGGGTGTTGTTGGTTAAACTCACGTTAGGCATAGAAGTATTTGCTTTAATTGGCTGTAATAGAAATAGAACGGTGATGTATTTGAATTTAGTTGTAAAAAATCACCTGTTTTCTTCTTAAAACCCAATTTAGCTATTAAATTTGCACCCTCTTAAAACAAGATTATTGTTTTATGAGTAATGGTCGAGTAGCTCAGCTGGATAGAGCATCTGCCTTCTAAGCAGACGGTCCTAGGTTCGAATCCTAGCTCGATCACCAATTAATAAACAGGGAGTTACCTCACATAGAGCTAGCTCCCTGATTTATTCTAGTGTAAACATAGTGTAAACATTTTACTACTTATGACATTAGATTTAGATAGTAAATACAAAGATTACCACGACAAACAGTCGCGTGAGATCATAGCAAAGAAGGAAAAGCTATCAAAGGAACATTCGAACCTGAACCCTACGCCTTTACTGGACAAAATAATTAAGGAGCTTTATTCAGATCGGTCAAAACCTTACTTAAGCTTAAATAATTCCTTAACAACTCTTAAAGAGTCATTAATTTCAGATTTTAAAAACGAACTAATCGGGCTTTTTAAAACTATTCATGAAATAAATCAGACTTATAAAGAAATCCCCATTAAATATTTTGTTAAAAATCACGCGCAACCTCTTCTGCAAGAATACAGGGGCAATGGGTTAGAAAAAGATGAACTATCCAACTGGAGCGACTCCGATACTGTGAGGCACGTTGCTCAAGTGACAGTGTATAGAGAAAGTATAAAAGAACTACTCCACGACAAACCAAAAGTGACATACAAGCATTATCAAACAAACTCGAAATCCACAAACGCAACTTCACAATCAAGAGCAAGTATTAACAACCAAGGACTGCAACTGAATTACGAAACCAAGAGCTCTGCATCACAATCCAGGACCTCTTAAAGACCACAGGGTACACTGATTCAAGAGGAATTGGGATTAACCAAAAACAAGGCTACGCTAATCGACCAGCCTGCTTTGTTGACACATTAAGTTTTAATGGATTTTGCCTGAAAAAGCGATATCTACCCCAAGAAATTAAAAACCTTACATCTGCCGAGTATAGCACTTCAATATCCCTAAGAACAATAGCAAGGTATTTTGATTTATCAGAAGCCGAAAAAAAAGAGCTGAATTCAATTCAGTTATCGAGATGCTCAAAAAAAAGAATAGCAACACCTAACTGGAAAAATCGGTGAAAGTGAGCACCTGATATCGGTTTAAAGTGAGCACCCATTTTACCTGGCGAACAAAGACTTTTTTTGACTATTATTAGTTGTTAAAATTAGTCTAATTTCTGTTGTTTTTTCTCATTGATTCTCCTTCCAATTCTATGCGATGTGCATTGTGTACTATTCGATCCATAATAGCATCAGCAATGGTTTTTTCTCCTATTATTTCATGCCAATTAGCTATAGGTAGTTGTGATGTTATAATAAGGGAACTCTTTGCGTGTCTATTTTTAATGATGTCCATTAAAATCATTCGGGACTGATTATCCATGGTCTGTAGTCCCAAATCATCTAGGATAAATAAATTCTGACGCTCTATTTTAGCTGTTTCTTTTAGATAAGAATCATCCACTTTAGCCATTTTTAGCTTAGTTAAAAACTTAGCAGTATTAAAATAAAGCACCTTATAGCCTTTGCTACAAGCGTTATGACCTAAAGCGGAAGCTAGATAGCTTTTCCCAACCTCAGTACTTCCTGTAATCAATATATTTTCTCCTTTATCTATAAAATCACACTGCGCCAATCGTGTAATACGGTTCCTGTCTAGTTTTCGGGAGGAGTCATACTGGATCTTTTCTAAGTCGCTTTGATACCTGAATTTAGCATTGGCAATATGTCGGTTAATTTTCCGATTGTGTCTTTCATCATGCTCGCTGCTAACTAAGTGAGCTATCAGCTGATCTGTGGTAAAATCATTCAGTTTGCCCGTTTCTAAAGCGGATTGGAAGGCACTATGCATTCCGTAAAATTTCATTTGTCTCATCTTTTCTAATGTTTCTATATTCATAATTGATTGTTTTTAGTTTTAATT
>JABSPQ010000190.1 GCA_013214205.1 Flavobacteriales bacterium | reverse complement strand
GCTACCGTGTGTACACAAATATTTGAGTATCTTGCTGTTCCAAAATGGAATTAGATTTTAAAGGATGTTTTGGAGACCGTCGATTGCAGCTCCGAGCAAGAAAGATGATAGGTGAATTATTTACCAAATGCGTTCACTCTATTCGCCAAATATCCAATGATAACGCGAGTCAACGAGCTTGGTATCGTTTCCTCAGAAACACAAATACTACAGAAGCAGAAATCACAAAGCAAATTACAGATCAATGTGCTTACGCGACAAAAGGTCGAGTAGTATTGAGCATTCAGGATACCACAGAAATCAACCTTTACAGTCATAAAAACAGAATCTCTCATGATGAGGCTATAGGTAAAACAAATGCATCCCGATATGGTTTGGGATTTCTGATGCATCCTTCGTTTGTAATTGATGCATGGAGTGGCTTTCCCTTTGGTTATTCCGATGTTAAGATTTGGAACAGATCAAATGATAAATCCACAAAACACGATCGTAAATACCTGAAACTTCCAATTCAAGAAAAAGAGTCATACCGTTGGATAGAAGCATCTTTTAATACCCAAAAGACACTATCTGAAGCAGAAAGAATAATTATCGTTCAAGATCGAGAGGGTGATATTTACGAGCAGTTTGCTACGGTTCCTGATAAAAAAACAGACCTGCTGGTTCGGGCTAAAAGCAACAGAGTTTTAGAGGGAGGAGAAAAGCTATTTGATAAAGTAAGTGCAAGTGAAGTTGCCGGTACTTATTCTATAAATCTTGAAGGTGATAAGCGTAAAAACCAAGAAAAACGTAGTGCAGATTTAGAGGTCAGATTTTGCTCAACAACCTTGAAACGGCCAGCTAGTGCATCTAAAGAGGTTAAAGATGAAGTTTCTCTATACATCATTGAGGCTCGAGAAATTAACTCGAATTCCAAAAGTTTAATTAATTGGAAACTGTTAACGACTTGTCCAATAACCAATATTGAAGATGCTCTTTTAGTCATCCAATGGTATAGCTGGCGATGGATGATTGAAGAGGTTTTTCGAATACTTAAAAAAGAAGGATATAATATTGAAGCAAGTGAACTTGAGTCACCAAAAGCCGTGAGAAAACTAAGTTTATTTATGCTTTCTACAATAACAAAATTATTTCAGATGCGCTATTGTTACCATATACCAGAAGGAGAAAACTTAGAATCGATGATGTGTTTCAGTGAACAAGAAATAGAATGTCTGGACATACAATGCACTATCTTAGAAGGCAAAACCAAAAAACTTCAAAACCCTTTCCCTAAAGAATCCTTATCTCACGTAACTTGGATTATAGCTCGATTAGGCGGATGGAAAGGATACAAGTCAGAAAGGCCACCAGGTATTACCACACTCTGGATTGGATTAATGAGATTCTATGATATATTTGAAGGTTGGAAGATGTATAAAGATGTGTACACACGGTAGCCCATAATGGGGGATATTTGCATTAATTGTATAAAGCAGTTGTTTCAGTAGAATATCTAATTTCATAATCTGGAATTAACATTCAACTTATCGAAATCATCACATCACCCCCTCATCGGCAAAAGAGTAGTAATTATGCTTGGTTAGTATTATATGGTCTAGCACCTTTATATCAACATGCTGCGCTGCGAGCATAATTTTTTTCGTCAATGAAATATCTGCTTGGCTGGGCTGCTGGTTTCCACTTGGGTGATTATGGGCTAAAATTATACTAGAAGCTAATGATTCCAGTGCTACAGAAAGAATAATCTTTGTATCGATAACGGTGCCTGAAACACCTCCCATGCTTACGATATGATATCCTAAGACATTGTTACCTCGATCCAGAAGTAAGATTATAAACTCCTCTCGAACTTCCATTTGATTGCTCCATATTTTGCGAAGAACATTTACCACTGCCTCTGAACTTGTAATCTGTGTTCTTTCTGAAGGCTTCATTTTTTTACTGTAAACTATTCTGATTTTTGCAGGCTTCTTTGGCACTTTCCCTAGAAGTGAAATATTCGATTTCTTATACAATCGGTATAAAACAAAAGCGATCACAAGAAGGATTGGTATGGAGATTATCTTTTTCATACTAAACTCCAAGCTGCTTCAAAATCCTGATTTGAAACAACGTGTTTACCATTTTCAACAAAAGTCATTGCTAGAACCAATTTCTTTAAGAAAGATTTATCGGTGGTGATCTTGTCGTTTGCTCCTTTCCCTGTGGCCTTGACAATCGTACTAATGTAACCGCTGGTGTTGTTTTCGTGAGAGGGTGCGTACTCACTAATAAGCTTGGTTAGTGTATCCTTACCCTTTTTAATATCATTCATAATATCCTTTAGCATCGCCCTAACGCCATACTTCATTTCATAGAACTGTTCAAAGTGTCCGTCCGAGTTTCTTTCAGGCTCAACCTTTCCTTTCCAATTAATGCTTGTTAGTATTAGGTTACCAGGGTTGTTGTTTCGCTCCCCTTTGGGTTTGGATTTATCTACTTTAAACAATCCTAGTTTATCGAGTAAATACCCATAGGCATGGTTAATATCCACGTTCTTTATTTTGGTGGCGGTATTGATAATGCTCTTTCCATTTTTAATGGTCAAGTAAATTATCACGCCAATCACTGTTAGTATTACAAGCCATCCCGTTAGGTTTGGCTTGAAGTTGATTTTATTTTTCATAGTCTATAAGATTATATTATACCATTGTTGAAATTCGTCTGAATCGAGTTCTTTCCTCATTCTGTCGGTTAAAGTTTCGTCAAATTTCATATTGTATCCGTCCGCGATCTGCTGGAAGTTTCCCTTGGTTTGATAGGCCAACCGCTCAATCGCTTCTTCATCCGTTCCATCGGCATCAATTAAAAATTCGATACCTGACGGGTTGGATGCACTCCGGTACTGTTGTGCTATTTGGTTGAAGTCTTCTGTTTCTTCCTTGTCGAACTTGTCTTCGTTTCGCTTGATGAAAATTTTCTTGATCTTGTTTCGGGTCAAGAAAAGAACAAATAAGGCAGCGATGGTAAGAAGTACATATTTGTTAGAAAAGACTTTTTTAAGTCCCGTTAGGAATGTTTTAATTACTAAAGGATTCATCTTACGAAAATTTGGCTATTGCTCTTGTAATAAGAGAAGCGTAATCACCTTCTGTTAACTCTTTACCATCTTCAGGAATTGCACTTTTAATAAATTCTACAATAGTAGGATTCTCAACTACTAGGTTAATCACATTGATTAAATCTTCGTGCTGTAAAGCACCTGATAAGCTTTTAAAGGCTGTCAGTTTTTCTTCTAGATGAGTAGGACTTTGCGCCTCTATGCTCATATCTACATTATATACTTTCATGTTTTTTGATTTTAGTTATTAATAAATTCTTCGTCTTGTTGATCTGAATCATCATGCCTATTCTCTCCGTTGTTTTTAGATTCTGTTTCCTGGTAAGAGGTATTCTCTTCTTCGCTTTTTTCTTCGGAAGTATTATCATTTTCCTCCTGCTGTACTTCCACATTATTAAGCTCATCTTCGTTGGGTATTGATTCTGTTTGCTCCACTAGGTCTCCTTCTTCATCTTCTTCACGAATGGTAAAGTCAAACTTGGTTTCTTCTCTTGGAGGTTGCTTTTGTTGTTCTTCGTTTTTCGTTCCGCCCAATCCTTCTGATTTATTGCCCGAAATCCATTTTGTAATTAAACCTCCAAGTGCCTTTGTGCCCACACTCATGTAGCCAGTTAGCGTTTCTGCCATTTCATCTTCTCTATGTTTCATTATTTCTTCTCGCTCCTCTAGCTGTTGTTCTCTTTCAAGAATAGACGCTTCTTTTTCCTCCACCATCATTTCTCTGAATCGGATGGTTTGTAATTCATTCTGATTCTGCATTTCCATTCTTATCTGCTGTTCTTTGTTTTCACTTTCTTGTCTCAGTCCAGCTAGTTTTACATCAAATTCTTCCCTTAAATAATCAGTAGGGATTTGTTCAATTGTTGGGTTATCGGATTTGAGATTGATATTTACATTACCGTTTTTATCCAATTTATGTGGAACTCCGTTTATCGAAACTTCCGCATCAGGTTCAGGATCTATCCACTCTACATCTTCGGTTATTTTTATAAATGTTGGCGGGTTATGCCTTGCCGAATTATCTGTAGTGCCATACTTTATTGATATTTCGTTGTCCACTTGATTTTCGAATGACTCATCAATCAGTTCATCAAAACTCTTTTTATTGTCTTCTCTATTACTATCGCAGATTACAATACCAGCTTGATCTCTTATCGACCAAAATGCATATTTGGAAATCTTCTTTTTAGCCATCTCGGCTGTTATATAATTTTTAACTTTTTTCATTTCTTTTTCTTTTTTCTTGGTGAGTAATTAACCCTGACATATCGAATAACAAATCTGCCTCCTGGTGGGCCATTGTGGCGGTGGGGAATATCGATTAGCACATCACTAAAATGCTTGGATATTAAGCCGCTCGAATAGGATCTAAAGTTTTGAGAATTATTCCCACTTCCTGTTTCTCCCCATTCAATTCTAAGGGTATTTAATTCGTTATAAATGGCAGTTGAACTGCTTGATGACAATATCAAATCGTCATACATATTTGGTGTTGTAAATAAATGGTAGATGTATACTGCCTCGTTTGATCCTACCTCTATTTTATAGTTCGTATCCACTTTACTTCCATCATCTCTAAAATGTAACACCTCATCAGTTATTTGGTAGTGGCCAACTCGCTTGCTTCTCATGTCTTGTTCTATCATTTTGACAAGCAAGCTGCTGTTGACTTCTATATTTGATGTGCCGTAGCTAAATCCATTCATTGTTATTCTATTATTAGGTAAACACTACCCGTTATTTCGTGTGGTTCTCGAACCGACATTCGAATTACCCCAGTGATAAATTTGTCCTTTATTGGCTCGTTGAGGTACATAATTCGTTTGTCTGGTGCGAGGCTTGCAGAATTATCAACCCGCATGGTATTTACAATCGGTTCTAGCCCGTTATACATTGAAATAGAGATATCCATTTCTCCTTTTGAAAGGATGCCAACAAGGGTAGTGTCGTTGGCTTGTGGCTTAATCTTTATGACCTTAGAAATTGCCAGTTCCAATTCTCCTTGAAATATTTTAACCAGTCTTCTACTCATTGTCACAATTTTCTAATCGTAAATAAACTTTGAGTTCGTAAGGATAGTTAGGCGCATTGCCTCCATCTTTATATTTGAACTTTACCTTAGTTCCGTCTATCTTTTTATTTCCTATCGAAAGGAATCTATCGTTAGGAGCAACGGATGAATTGGTTTGCAAAAACTCAACTTCAAAATCATTTGGGAATATCTCGCTTTGGTCTAAAAAACTTTGAAGCAGGATATTTCCTTCTCCGATATTGTCAAGAAAGGCAACTCCTGTGAAGTGAGTATAATTTCTTGAAAGTTCTCCTTCTAAGGTTACTTCATCCTCAGATGCACCTACTGTTTCTATTATTACTTGAATCATTTTTTTCATATCCATAATTTTAATTTCCGTACAAAATGATGGAATAAACTCTTCGTCCTTCTCCTGTGGTTCTAATCAGTTTAGAAAACTCTTTTCGCTCTTCTTTAGTAAGTTCAACAATGCCCGAAATGATATGTTCAACATCTAATTCGTCACCGTTTTCTTTCTTTTCCGATTTTAGCTTTTCTATCAGCGTTCCGTTCTTGGTTTTTAATTCCAGAACTTCTTTTTCTGCTTTGTCGAGGTTCTTTTGTACCTGATCAAGCATTTTTTTTAATTCGTCTTTTAAGGGTTCTTTTTTCATATTACTGGGTTTAAGTTTTTATGCAAAATCTCTTTTCGCATTGTATAGTTTGGGTAAATAAAAATGGGGAGGGCTGTCTCCCCAATCTTATTTTAGTAGCCGTAAACTACCGTTCCTACAAAGAATACCTTCAAGAACCCATCTACTTCATTTGGTAAATCCACGTTGAACTCAAATGGAGTTTGAGGGTCAATTTTCTTGGGATTATCAAGAACATAAAGACCAAATGGTTTTTGGTTGTTATATCCCACAAAGCCATCATAGAACTTTCTAATTGGTTGTTTAGGAAACACCTTTTTACCGTTGATTTCAAGTTCCCATTCTCCGTTTAAAAGGTCGGCTGGAAACAGATCGGTAAATGCACCATCAATATCATTCTCATCATAGAGTAGTTTAATACCAGACAAGGTTAAGTGTCTACCTTTGTTCAACTTGCCATTATCGATGTTGGTAATTCCAAGTTCTTCTGATTGAGAAATCTTAATCAGTTCTGCTCTTGTGCCTTTAATTTCTCCTGTGGCATAGTAGGGCGAATCGGATATTTGAGCCTTGCCGTCTACTAAGTTCTTTTGAATATCTTCTGGCAATTGTGCTGCTCTATCTAAGAACTGTCTTCTGTTTCTTGACGCACCCGATTCGTTTCCAAAGCTCCTTTTCTTTGAACCGCGACTTCTTCGTTTGCCTCTTCCTTCTTTGTTTCTTCTACGTGATCCGCGACCTTCTAGGCCAGCAAGAATCACTTCTTCTTCTGTTAAATCTTCCATTTTTGATTTAGTTTTTAGTTAATAATAAATTTTTATATCAGTGATGCAGCCTTGCTAAGTAGCTTGCTATAAGCCATCTTAGGATGTGCCTTTTGAAGCTGTTTTGCCTTTTTATGCATCAACTTTAGTCGAGCTGCATTAGATCGAGTTTTCACCCTAGTTCTTTTTACAGCTTTAGTAGGCACTTTTAATATGGTGGTGCTTCCTTTTAATTGCTTGGTTTTAGACGCTAGCGTTCTTTTTCTGCGTGTTGCTCTAGTTTTGGCTGCCTTAATTCCAGACAGACTACGCTTCTTTTTCTTTTTATACATTCGATAAATAAGCGTTGCAACAATTAGCGCAATTGTAATTCCACCACCCCACCAAATCTTCTTCTTGTGAACCGAATAAAACCGCTTGGCCTTTTTCATTACACTCCCACTAGAGTTTTGATTTGCAGGTAAATTGCTATCGTCAAATTGTTGCACTGGTAAATTGGATGAAGAGCCATAATCATCTCCTTGGTAATCCGAACCACCATCGCTCGATGAGGGGATGTTGATATTGAGATCAACAGCATTGGCAGTTAATTTATCTTCCTTGGCACCAATCTGTTTAAAGAAGCTAATAATGGTGGTTATAAAAGGAATCAATCCTAACTCTCCAAGACCTGAAATACTAATGCCCGTTTTCTTCCTTGCTCTGCCAGTAACTACCGCCTTGCGCAATTTCTTTGGGTTGCCTCCGATCTTTTTGAACATACCTTCCACCTTGTCTTTTAGAGCTACAAACTTTCTATGCTCGTTAAGGTCAAAGCCTTTGGCTTTTGCTTGCTGTGGGGTAACATATCCGTAAATAATCTTGGATGCCATTGCTCCTGCATTGGTTTTCATAGCGACTATTGCAGCAGCTCTTACAGCGATAGAAGCGGGATTGTATTTCACAACTGCCTTCACAGCTTTCTTAATTCCGCTGCCTACTTTTTTTACCAAGTTTTTAAGTCTTCCTTTCTTTTTAGGCTTCGACTTTCTTGCCGATTTTTTATCCGCTCGTTTAGATTTTCTTGCGGCCTTTTTTGCTTTCCTCTCCGCTCTTCCTTGCAAGGAAACATTGTCATCAATTAACTCTGAAAGATCAAAGGACTCTTCTCTTGCTAAAAAAATTGGATCTTCATCATCAAAGCCTCCCAAAGTGTCAAACTCGGTATCTAAGCGATCTAAGGAAATTAGGATGGCTCTAAAAAAATTAGCGTAAGAACTATTAGAATCAATTACTTCTTGAATCTCTTCTTCGCGTTCTGCCTCATCACCCCAAGCATCCAGAACCGAATCAATATGCTCTAGTTCGGCATCGACATTAGCCGCCTCGCTTAAAGTTGTAGGGGTAATCTGTTCTTGAATAAGTGTGTCTTTGGCCTTAGCGATCTCAGCCAATATTCCGTTCTCTAACAATTCGGCTACGTCCTCAGCACCTTCCAAAACTATTTCGGCATCATCTTCATCTTCTATTTCTTCAATGCCATTTAAAAAAGCCCCTTCGTCTTCAAATGCCTCCACTTCTTCGTGTCCCGATAATGTGAACGGCTCGTTGAGTTCATCCATAATATCTTGTATTTCTTCTTGGTCGTCAAGACCAGATAATTCTACTATTTTCATATCTATTATTTTTAAATCTATAATTGGTTTTGCTTCAAAATTGAAGTGTGGAATTTCAGGGACTACATCAATCACATACTGGTTTCCTTGCCTGTCGAAAGCAACTGGATATATGTGTTGGAACTCGCCTTTGTTTTTGTAGGCCGTTACCCTGTACTCATGTGGAATACCTAAATTCAATAGCAAGGCACTAATAAGAATTGTATAGTCGTCACAATCAATTCCTAGCTCAGGATTCTCCAACCCTGCCTTACCGTCGAGTAAGCCAGGGGAATTTCACCCCTAACTTCTCACAGAACCGTACGTGAACCTCTCGACTCATACGGCTCTTCGAAGTAGTGATACCATTTTACAGGTATCGGCTGTGTAATTAGCTCATCCTCTTACGAGTTGG
>JABSPQ010000189.1 GCA_013214205.1 Flavobacteriales bacterium | reverse complement strand
TATTCGACAATTAACAGGATAGCACTGAACTTGCTAAAGAAGGATGACGCAAAGATTGGGGTTAAGGCAAAAAGAAAAATGGCAGGTTGGGATAACGAGTATTTACGTAAGGTTATGAAAAATTAGATGCGTTTGCCCTGACACTTTTGGCCATGCCAGCCATTATTGAAAACTTTAGCTATACCAGCAAGTCCTTTATTGAAGGGTAGGTATCTGCGCGCACCATATCGAAATCGGTTTTCGCAATCCATTTAACCTCGGTTATCCCCTCTTCCGTTTGAGGCACCAATTCCTCATCCTTACCATATTCCATGTGGAACCAATAAGTATATTTTAAGATCGGTACACCCTTCAAAATATAAGTATGCTTTGTAATACCTGCCTCATTATTCAGTCTCACATTTGTAATTCCGCACTCTTCCTCAACTTCTCGCACAGCACATCCGGGGATCTCCTCGCCTTCTTCTAGCTTGCCCTTTGGTAAATCCCATTTATCCAATCTTCGGATAAACAACATTTCCTTTTTCTCATTTAAAACGAGTCCGCCCGCAGCTTTAATAATAACAAAGAGAGATTCAAAAAGCTGAATCAACCGATCAACATTTTCGCTAAAAATTACAATTGTCTCGTCTTTAGATCGCCCCTCCAAAATTTCATTAATTAAAAACTCAAGTTGATCTTTTTCAGCACAACCATAGCAGGTGAAATTTCCGCTAATTGTTGGTAAGCTGTTTAGATCAGTAAGAAAAACTGAACGATCGTTCATGAAAACTTTATACATTTGTTTTATGTCTAAAAGTGAAGAAATAGCTAAAAAAGCAGCTGCATATTTATTGCAAATAAAGGCAATAAAAATCAATAGTGAAAATCCATTTACGTGGGCGTCTGGTTGGAAATCACCCATTTACTGCGACAACAGAAAAGTTTTATCCTATCCTGAAATCAGAAGCTACATCAGCAATTCTTTTGTTTCGGTGATCAACGAATCGTTTGAAAAACCAGATATCATAGCCGGTGTTGCAACGGGAGGAATTGCACTAGGTGCTTTGGTAGCAGATATTATGGAGCTTCCATTCGTTTACGTTCGAGCAAAATCGAAAGGGCATGGTTTGCAAAACATGGTTGAAGGCGAACTAAAGGAAAATCAAAAAGTATTGGTTGTTGAAGATTTAATTTCGACAGGTATGAGCAGTTTAAACGCAGTTGAAGCATTGCGAAAAGAAGGGAATAGTAATATTATTGGCATGACCGCCATTTTTACTTATGGCTTCGATATAGCTGAAGACAATTTTAAAGAAGCGAACGTAGATTTAAAAGTACTTTCGAACTATGGTGAATTAATTAAGGAAGCCGCTAGTTTAGGTTATGTTTCTGAAGGTAACTTAGAGTCTTTACAAGAATGGAGAAAAAGCCCATCAACATGGGAGCCTGCTTAAAGAATTCAAATCTTATAGGCTACTTCTTTCATATTACACTCAATTAGTTGATCGAATTTGGTTAGCAATACCAACCGCCCTAAATCATCTACTCCAACAATTTTAGCGAATTCCACTTTGCCTAATACGTCATATTCGTGGAATTCATTCAAGCGATACAACAATGCTTTATACCTTTTGTCAATTTCAGAAGAGGATACAGTATGCAACATTTTGTATTTTCTCTCTAAGCAAGCACATAGTTTCGATAGGCATTCATCCATATTATTCGTTACACCAGAAATTAGCTTGATCGATGTTGGATTGGGTAAAGAAGCATCAAATTTTAATTGATTTACGTTCAATCCAATTCCAATCACCGAAGAAGTAACACTTTTCCCAACAATCCTGCTTTCAATCAAAATCCCTCCAACCTTTTTATCTTCAATGTAAATATCGTTGGGCCATTTTATGCTAATCTCATCCGAGATAAATTGCTTCAATAACTCTACTACAGCAATCGAGATAATCTTATTCAGATCAAAGTGATTCTCAATCTTCAAATTTGGCTTTAAATACAGGCTTAAAGTAAGATTTTTACCAGACTCAGATTTCCACGAATTCATGCGTTGCCCCTTGCCCTTCAATTGTTTATGAGCAATTACAATATACCCCTCCTCCAATTCGTCTCCATCTACGAGACCCAGAAGGTAACTATTAGTTGAATCTACAGTTTCAAGGTAAACGATCTCATGTCCGATTTTAGGGCTCATTGGAAAAGATTTAGTTAATTTAGTAGTTTGATAAACTAATATGAGTGTGAGTAAAAAAGTTGTGAGTACAAAGAAATTAATTAATGCCATAATTACAGGCATTCAAGAGAAAAAAGGAGAAGAAATAATTTCTCTTAATTTGCTTAAAATTCACAATTCAGTTTGCGATTATTTCATTATTTGCCATGGAAATTCCAACACTCAAGTAGACGCGATTACGGGGTCTATTGAGGAGTATGTAAGGGAAAGTGTAGGCGAAAATCCTTGGCAGAAAGAGGGTTTTGAAAACTCTGAATGGGTTTTGCTAGACTATGTAAATGTGGTTGTTCATATTTTTCAAAAAGAAACAAGAACGTTTTATAACATTGAAGAATTATGGGGCGACGCAGAAATAAAAACTTTTGAAGACTAATTCAAGTATTACATCTTTCTTGGTATACAATTCAATATTGGATTTTAGCTAGGATAAATTGACAACATGACCGATAATAAAAAAGATAAAAGCAAGGCACCAACGAAAACTCCGGTTCCTAAAAAAAAGAAATCGAATAAACCATTCAATTTTTATTGGATCTATTTAGTCGTGGCTGTTTTATTCCTCGGGTTTAGTGTTGTTGGCGACCTAAATGGAGGAGTTGAAGAAATTGATTTCTTAAAATTCAAAAGAGAAATGCTCAGCAGACACCATGTTGAGAAATTAGTTATCATCAACAAAGAGTACGCTGAGGTATATATTCTAAAAGAAAAGCTTACCGATCCTGTTCACAGCAAATTAGAGAAGTCTAAAAAACTGGGCCCGCACTATAAGATAAACATAGGGCCACCAGAGGCATTCCAAAAGAGCTTAGATGAGGCTCAAAAAGACTTTACCTACGAAGAAAAAATCCCAATTAGATACGATAATAAAAAAGAATGGGCTGGTGATATATTAGGCTGGTTGTTCCCAATTTTAATAATGGTTGGAATCTGGATTTTCATTATGCGTCGGATTGGCGGTTCAGGAGGCGGAAGTCAAATCTTTAACATTGGCAAATCTAAAGCTACATTGTTCGATAAAGACACCAATGTAAACATCACATTTAAAGATGTAGCTGGTTTGGACGAAGCGAAAATTGAAGTTAAAGAAATTGTTGAGTTCCTTAAAAACCCTAAAAAATATACTGATCTTGGAGCGAAAATTCCAAAAGGCGCATTACTTGTAGGCCCTCCAGGAACGGGTAAAACACTTCTTGCAAAAGCAGTAGCAGGAGAAGCACAGGTTCCTTTCTTCTCTTTATCAGGTTCAGATTTCGTTGAGATGTTTGTAGGAGTGGGTGCTTCGAGAGTAAGAGATTTATTTAAACAAGCAACCGAAAAATCGCCATCGATTATTTTCATAGATGAAATTGATGCAATTGGTAGAGCTAGAGGTAAGAACCCTGCTCAAGGTGCTAATGATGAGCGAGAAAACACACTAAATCAGCTATTAACTGAAATGGATGGTTTTGGAACCAACTCAGGTGTTATTATCCTTGCAGCTACTAACAGAGCCGACATCCTTGATAAGGCGTTGTTGAGGGCTGGTAGATTTGACCGTCAAATTCATGTTGACATGCCTGACTTGAACGAAAGACAAGAAATTTTCCACGTTCATTTACAGCCACTAAAACTAGATAAGAAGTTAGATGTGGAATTATTGAGCCGTCAAACTCCTGGATTTTCAGGTGCGGATATTGCCAATATTTGCAATGAGGCTGCACTAATCGCTGCAAGAAAGAATAAAAAGAAAGTTGAGAAAGAAGACTTCTCTGATGCGGTAGACAGAATAATTGGAGGACTTGAAAAGAAAAATAAAATAATTACTCCAAAAGAGAAAAAAGTTATTGCCTATCACGAAGCAGGTCACGCTGCCGTTAGTTGGTTGTTAGAACATGCTCATCCTTTGGTAAAAGTCACTATTATACCTAGAGGTCAATCTTTAGGAGCTGCTTGGTACTTGCCAGACGAACGACAGATAACCACTCCAGAACAAATGGAAGATGAGATTTGTGCTACATTAGGAGGTAGAGCAGCCGAACAAGTAATGTTTAACCAAATAAGTACTGGTGCGCTTAGCGATTTAGAAAGTATCACTAAGAAAGCCTACGCAATGGTTAGTATTTATGGCCTAAACGATAAAATTGGAAACATTAGCTTTTATGATTCTACTGGCGGTAACGAATATGGTTTCACTAAACCGTACAGTGAAAAAACCGCACAAGTAATTGATGAAGAAGTAAGTAAATTCATTGAGAAGAATTACAAAAGAACGCTCGAATTGCTTTCTAAAAACAAGGACAAGCTAATTGGCCTTGCAGAAGTACTACTTGAAAAAGAAGTAATTTATAAGGAAGACCTTGAAAAAGTATTTGGCGAAAGACAATGGAAAGAAGAGCGCATTGAACTAACTAGAAAACCAGCTGCAAAAAAAGCTTCGTCCACAGATTCCGCAGATAAATCCAAAACGAAGTCTAAAGTTTCGAAAAAAGCAGAAAAGTCCGTAGGCGAGAACGGTGCTGCGGAAGTAATTAGTGAAGACAAGAGCGATTCTAAAGAAACGAAAGCATCTACAGAAGATGATGAAGACAAAGTAACCAAGGATAAAACCGACGACACAGCACAGGTTTAAAACAGCCGTTGTTTTTCTAATTAGCTCAGAATTCCCTACTTTACAACAAACAAGTAACGCGAGTTTATATTGACAGACTTAATTAAGAGAGGTCTAACTGGACTACTATTCGTTTCAACCGTTATTGGGTGTACCTTATGGAATCAATACTCTTTTGCAGGGTTATTTCTGGTAGTCTTAATTTTTGGCCTCATAGAATTCAATAATTTTGTTTCAGCTTATAACAATGAGAAGAAATCTAATTGGCTGATGTACATTATTGGCGTGGTTATGTTCATTAGCTTTCACTTCGCTGCATTCACCAATAACATTTCACTCCTCCTAGCCAGCATTCCCTTCATTATGGTTCTTTTTATTTCGGAAATCTTTCGAAAAGATTCGGACCATTTCAAAAGAACTGCATCCTCTATCATGGGTATTGTTTACATAGCATTACCGATTTCATTAATCAATTACCTTGCTGTAGCAGGACTACCAGGTTACAACCCTAAATTGATTCTAGGCTACATCGTTTTACTTTGGGCAAATGATACTGGAGCCTATGTTTTTGGAGTATCAATGGGCAAGCACAAACTATTTGAAAGGATATCTGCAAAAAAGACATGGGAAGGCGCAATTGGAGGTGCTATTACCACAATTGCGGTTGCATATGGAGTATTTATTTATACAGGCACGCTATCTATCGTTCATTGGGTAGCCATTGCTTTAATAACAGTTGTATTTGGTTCTTTAGGAGATTTAGTTGAATCCTCCATAAAACGTAGGGTAGGCGTTAAAGATTCCGGAAATATTTTACCTGGACATGGAGGTGTTTTAGACCGATTTGACGGTTTATTAATATCTCTTCCAGTTGTAGTAACATATTTATATTTGTTCGCCTAACTTTGCACCAATCCAGAAGGCAAGTTTTTCTATATGAAAATCCACAAAGAAGGGTACGTGTCACTAATTATAGCCATTGTTTTTGGCTTTACACTTAGCTATTTAGCTAGACGTTTTTTCGATAACGGCATGCTTGTTACAGCTATTTATGGCTTTTCTACATGCTGTTTCCTGATCGTTCTTCAGTTTTTCAGAAGCCCTAAAAAAAACGTTGAGCTAAAAGAGAATGCCATATATGCTCCTGCAGATGGCAAGGTAGTGGTTATTGAGGAGATAGAAGAAGCTACTTACTTCAACGAAAAGAGAATTCAAGTATCAATATTTATGTCACCAGTTAACGTGCATGTTAACTGGTATCCGATT
Organism: Flavobacteriales bacterium; assembly: GCA_013214205.1. Lineage (GTDB taxonomy): Bacteria > Bacteroidota > Bacteroidia > DT-38 > DT-38 > DT-38. Next base: position 15,830 of record JABSPQ010000189.1, on the reverse strand, counting down.
TCGGGAACGATAGAAGAAATAAAATACCTTCCCGGTCTTCATCTAGTTGCTTGGGATCCTAAATCTTCTACAGAAAATGAAATGACCCATTTAGTGATCCGTCATAAAAATGGAGTAAGACTATTGGTAAAGCAAATTGCAGGTGCTTTAGCTCGAAGAATTGTTTATTATTCTAAAAAGGATCAAGAAGCAACTCAAGGAGAGCAATTAGGGTTTATCAAGTTCGGCTCTAGGGTTGATGTTCTATTACCACTTTCGGCTAATATCAACATTAAAATTGGCGATAAAGTAACTGGTTGTGAAACCGTTATTGCTGAATTCGGCTCCTAAAAAACAGCAGGAAAAGCTTTAGCAATCAACGCCATAAACTCTGCTCCTATCACTGCCCAACATATCGAAGAGATATACATCGCGATTAAAATCTTTGCTTTCCCATTAAAAAACCTTCTAGCCAAAAACATGGCAAGCGGATAAGATAAAACGGGAGATAGCATAGCTAAACCAACCAATCCGAATTTATCGATAGTTTTTTCAACAATGCCTCCTTGCTTAACCAAGTCCTCATCTCGCTTGTTATTTCTTTTCTTAAAAATTTTGGCTTCAATCTTCATCCATACATCAAGAACTGGTTCAGCCAAATAATAAAAAACGGTGATGCCAATTATTCCACCAATAGCCATGCACCAAAATGCTAGTTTAAAACTAAAGCCGTAGAGTAAAACAAGCGCTCCCCCTCCTACTAATTGCTTAATTGCGCTTAATGCAACTACAGAAATTATTTCAATCCACTCCTCCATCCAAAATCCAACTAATTACTTATTTATAAAATTTATTTTTGAGTTTTTTCAAAGCCGACAAAACCATGGGCAATTTATCAATATTTAAAATCTTATAAGACTTATCTACTGCTCCGAAGTTCTTATAGAACCGAGCCACAGACTTCACATTCGAACCACCAAAGTCTAAAACGTCATAATTGGCAATAAAGTTCTCTATTGCTTTGTCGAACACAAAATGCATTGCGCCATTCGTTTTTCCAACCTCATCAGCTGCGCCTTTTAAATAGATTATTGTCTTCTCAAACTTTAAGAAAAAACAAGCAGCTATTATTTTTCCATCCTTCCTCGCTCCTATAGTGATTCCAGCATTGTTTTTCTCAGCACCCGACATCAATCTATCTAAATGAGCATAATCTTTATCAGATAATCTTTTAAGGCCGTCTTTCTTGATGTTTTTAAATAAGTCAACTACTTCTTCGTGGTCAACGTTAAAGTCTATCGATACCTCGTTCTTTATAGCTTTCTTGATGTTTCTTTTTGCATTCGAATTATACTTCGATCTTACCCAGTCAAGATCATCAAGTTGTAATGTTTGGTAATTCGCTTCTCCTACTTCTCCAAGTTCAACATTAATATCGTTGCCAAAAGCAATCGACAAATGCTTAATTGAATCTGGCACAATCGACAAGAATTCATTTATATCAACATTACTTCCACATAGACCTAGTTGCCTACTAAAAAACGGCTGGTAAACCATGTTTACCCTCATTTTCCTCACCAACGGAAGCGGCATTATCGTTTTATAATCATCTTCAATCAAAGCATCCCAGCTATCACAAACAGCATCGAGGTACCACGACGAAAAAAACACGTTTCCATTTTTGTGATCAGAGAGTGCTTTATCCCAAGCACCTTTATCAATTTCGCTATATTTAACGTGTTTAATCATTTAACACCGACGACAAAAGTTTAAATTGATGTTGATTCACATGTTCGGCAACAAATTGTTCTAATTTTTTCAAGGAATACAGGGTGCATGCTTTGGGATGACCAATAACAACTAAATCGTTTCCCTTGTTTTCGTGAATCTTTAAAGCCTTAGACAAGCTATTAGCAAAATAACCATCAGATGATACACAATTATTCGTTGAGCTAGTGAGCATCTTTATTCGCGATCCAGGAACAAGAATTGGGAACCCATCGCCTATTGATTTATGGTTTTCGGGTGAAACCCTACCCCAAATAAATAATTGCCAGAAAAACAGAGCAGAGTAAGTCATATTACTAATTGGCACTTCTAAAAAACTGCCAGCCTTATCCTCCTTACACAAATCATCTTCAAAATTCCAGCGAGTTTTATCTGGATATTCTCTAAAGTCGTAATAATAATTCTCGGCCAAGTTAACACCTCCCTTAAAAACAGTCGAATCAACCTTTATACCCAATTCTTTAAACACTTCCGCAAACTGATTAAAAGGCTGTAAACACCACCCTCCCGCTCTGTATGTATTTGTTTCATGTCCTACCAATTGCTCTAAATATGATTTGTAAGTAGCAACTATTCTCCGTACATCTTCCGTATCAAAATCCTTGAGTTTATATCTGTCTACATTTATTTTCCATTTTCCATCTTCGTAAATGGCGTCTTCCCAATGAGGATGAATATGGAGCTGACATTCATTTCCTGTATTTTCTAATTTGTTCAACTGGTTCACAATTTTTTGATAATCATTGTCTAATTCAGGATGAACGTTTCGATATTGATCAAGTTTTATAATAAAACCAACGTCAACAAAATAAGTCATGCCTATGTCATGCTTCTTACTAATCTCAATCAAGCCATTTGTTGGCTCAATTATGCACTTGTCGACAGTGCCGTGTTGTTCGCCAAAATAAATTTCGTAATCCTGAGTAAGAAAAATATTCATCCCTTTCCCAATATAGTTTTTACTTGCTGCTTAAGAAAAAGCATCCAGTCAAAGCTGTGTAAGTCTTTGCCACCATTTGATTTTATTTCTTCTTCAATCCTCAAATAGGCTTTTTTTAGATCAATAATTTTATAGACAGAATTATTAATTAAATGCACACTCAAAATTCCTTCTTTAGTTAAATCATCCTCCAGTTTACTCAATTGAGTAACAATTCCAGGCTTCTTAGTGTGAAATTTAATCTGCTTAACATCTGTTGTCTTAGCCAATTTCCTTTCAATTGAAAGATTAAAATACTTGCGATACTCCACATTCAGTGCCTCTTCAACATAATGAACGAAAGTAAAACTGTTGTTAAAGTCAACATCAATAAATATCATTTTAGCTCTGGCCTGCTTCAAAAAACTAAAAATACTCCCTTCACCAAATGTAGAATCATCTTTAAGTTCAATTATTTCAGGTGTCTTGCGTCCCCATGCCAATACAGAATGTAAAGGATCTGAGGTTCTTTGAAATTCTCTGCGCTTCAATACCTTTTTTGAAAGTGCTCCAGAAGTTGGAATACTTTCCTTCGAATCAAAAGTATCGCCATCCCTCAATAAATCGGTGTATGCAGGAAAAACAATTGTACCATAACAGAAAGCTTTTTGGAAGCAATCGATAAAGAGATTCACATCGAATACGTTGCCTTCACTTTTTTCATACATGGCTGATGGACCAATGTCTGATGCGATAAAAACAGTTTCATCTGCATCAAGTCCAAGGTGAAACGGAATGGAATCGTATGGAATAATTTCGCTCAATTACCAATTATTTAGCTGATTTCTGGAGCATTTTTTCATAAACGTAACGCCAACCCACCCAGTTTTTATCTTCGCTCATCGTTTCGTTATGCCAAAGGCTAATAAACGTACCATTTACCTTTCTAATTTCATCTACAATCTCATTAATTGCGGTAACCGCCTCAATAGGGGAAAGTTTCATGTAATATTTCAAAGTAGCTTCCATAACAGCAAAAGGATGGAGACGCAATTTTGTTTCCACCTCTAAATCAAGATCGTAAAAGTTATAGGTAGAACATAAGCCCGAACGAAAACCAACCTCAGATGCATATCCCAAACTATAATCATCTGTAATGTCTCTTTCAATAAGATTTCTAAACGTAAACGGAAAAGTGAATTTCAAAAAGTGCTGCCTACTCTTAGTTACTTCACGTCTTAAAATATCCGTGAGCCTTCTCTTTTCCTCTTTCAACTTCTCTACCTTCTGATTTGAACCGAATGAAGGGTGAATTCCTACGTCTGTGTAATCGCCGATTGCCTTAATCAACGATTGAAATTTCCGACTTGTTACCGGTACATTCTTGTCGTTAAAACCATAATCTGCAACTAAGAAAAAATAAATCGGCTTGATTCCAAACTTTTTATTCATCTCATTTTGATAGTCATAGGTATCATACGGGTCTTTTTTCGAGCCAAACAGCACCGCTACCCTCTCTTTAAACCCAAACCCATCCAACTTCACAATGTCTCTCATAAAACCACCAATGGTTCTCAGTAGTCCCTTTTCTAAATAGGCATATGCATTATCAATATCAATTGAACCCACATATTTATACTTCTTAACAGGAAACTTATAGTCAGGGTATTTTTCCAATATTAGGGTCTTCAATTTGTACGCCCATATATTAATTACAGGCTTATCGAGGAAATTATTTTTGAAAGCCACACTCTCCTTTGCGTTAAACCTGTCATAAATATCCATGATGTGCGGCAAGTATTCTTCATACCTGGTAGAAAGGAAAAACGATGCTGCAAAAGGATCGAATGGCCATTGAGATTTTGGCCCAGTGGGATAAAACCCGATTGTTTCTTCAAATTCTGAAACGGTAATGTCTTGTTCCGAAATACCTGTTTCTAGTAATAATCGGTGAGAAATAAAGAATATTTCTTCATCCAATTTCTTTTTGGAATAATTAATCTTGGGCCCTTCGTTACTTTTAAACTCTTCAACGTCGGTTATAATTTTAACCTCACAACCTAGTATCTCTTTAAAAATGAGATTGAAAGAATAATGTATTCTATTGGTTTTTTTGGGCGTGTATACTAATATCATCGACCTTTCTCTTTATTCGCTTAGATGCTCTATTAATTTCTGACAAATAAAGATAGCTGCTTTACCATCACCATAAAACCCAGGATAGGTAAAATCTGTTTTATTTATCAAGACTTCATATGCAGCAACAATTTCTTGTTCATCGGCACCAGCTAAAATATTGTTTCCATTATGTATTAGCTCCATCCATTCCGACTCATTTCTCAGCACTACACAAGGCTTTTTAAAGAAAAAAGCTTCTTTTTGAATTCCACCAGAATCGGTAATTATCATTTGTGCATTCTTTTCCAGAACAATAGTGTCCATAAAAGAAATTGGAGAAATAATTTTCATCAAACCATTCGCCTTTATATCATCATATAGTTCTGTATTCAAACTAGCATCAACCGCCTTCTTCGTTCGAGGGTGTAAAGGTAATACTACTGTAATCTTTTTTGATTTCGAAATTTGATTTAAACTTCTAAAAATCGCATTCAACCTTTCTGGATTATCTGTATTATTATCTCTATGAACAGTAGAAAGCACAAATTCGTTTGGCCTTAATTCAAGGTCGTTTAAAATAGAAGAATTCTTCTCAGCTAATTCAGCAAAATAAATACTGTTATCCAACATTAAATCTCCACAATGAAACACGCCAGGGTTATTTAAACTATATGGAATTGGAGCCTTGATGTTAAAACCTTCATTTTCTAAATTTTCCAATCCACCAAGGGTAGGTGCAAATAAAAGTGTAGAAAGATGATCGCAGGCAATTCTATTTATCTCTTCTGGCATTTGTCTGTTAAACGATCTTAAACCTGCCTCAATATGTACAACTGGGCAATCTAGTTTAGATGCCGTTAAAGCACCCGATAACGTAGAATTGGTATCACCAAAAAGCACAACAGCATCGGGATTTTCCTTTTCGATTATAGTGTCCAAGCCTATAATTATCTTTGCAGTTTGTGCTGCATGAGAATCCGAACCTACGTTTAAATTATATGCAGGCACTGAAACACCTAGCTCATCAATAAAATTCTTAAGTAAGTTGGCATCATAATGCTGGCCTGTATCAACTATAACTTCTTGAATTGAATTCTGAAAATTGGTTCGTATCGCCCGACTAAGAGCTGCTGCCTTAATCACCTGAGGTCGGGCACCAATAACAGTAAGAATTTTTAGCATTTACGATACTTCTAGATTATACCTTCGTCAGCGAAGCTATAATATTTTCGCTCAGATATAATAATATGATCTAAAACTTTAATATCCATCATCTCACCACCTGCTTTAATTTTTTTGGTAAGATTTACATCGGCCTGACTTGGCTGTACGTTGCCAGAAGGATGATTATGACAAAGAATAATGGACGACGCCGTGTGCTGAAGAGCCAATTTGAAAATTATTTTATTGTCTATCACCGTTCCACTAATTCCTCCTCTACTTACAATGTGTTTGGCAACAACTTTGTTTCCTCGATTCAGTAAAAGCAGCCAAAACTCTTCATGCTGCAAGCCGGTCATCACACCTTGCAAGTGATTAAAGGCATCTCTACTAGATTGAATTTTTTTCTTCTTATCGGTATCAACCTTGGGCCTTCGATCACTCAACTCCATGGCAGCAACTATAGATACAGCCCTAGCCTCTCCAATCCCTTTGAAAGTTATTAAATCACTTACGCTGAGTTGAGTCAATTGATTTAAATCATTATTAACATGATTTAAAACCTTTTGAGAGAGATTCAGTGCGGATTCATTTCGAATTCCTGAACCAATTACAATTGCCAAAAGTTCAGCTTCTGTAAGATGCTTTTTCCCTTTGCTTAATAATTTCTCTCTTGGACGATCCTCTTCCGCCCAATCTTTTATAGAAAGTTTCTTTGAAATAGTATTCATACCTCACCATGTAAAATTATGTTGGTGAATTAGGCTCATAAATCTGAGCCGGGTAATCGGTACTTAAAGTTTTGCGACGTGCTGAGCCAACTTAGCTTTCAAGTTAGCAGCTTTGTTTTTGTGTATCACATTAACCTTGGCTAGCTTATCTACCAATGCACTTACTTTAGGAAGCATTTTTTCTGCTTCTCCTTTGTCACTGGAATTTCTAAGATCTCTGATAGCATTACGTGCAGTCTTACCTTGGTAACGGTTTCTATCTCGCTTTGCTTCGTTAGATCTAATTCGTTTTATCGCCGATTTGTGATTCGCCATAGTTATTTAAAAATAGGACGGCAAAGATATAAATTTAACTCTGATATCAACAAAAACTTCAACTTATTAATCAATATTATTTATAATACCTTTATCGAATGATCCACTCCTTAGCCCATATTGGCTTTTTATTACTGATTTCATGCATGTTAACCATCACATGTGTTGGGCAAGACTTAAAGCGTGTTAAGGTAGATGAACTCAAATCGATGTACCTAAAAGACAATGATACAACTTATGTAGTTAATTTTTGGGCTACTTGGTGCGTTCCTTGTGTGCACGAATTGCCGCATTTCGAAAAGCTCAATGAGCTGCCAAAAGTAAAAGTAATCTTGGCCAGTTTAGATTTCCCTAAAATGATTGACAGCAAATTGATTCCATTTATAAAAAGAAACAAACTTAAATCGGAGGTAGTTTTATTAAACGAACCAGATGAAAACGAAATGATTCCTAAAATCAGCTCTGAATGGAGCGGTGCCATACCGGCTACTCTCGTAATCAACAATAATAGAGGAATCCATAATTTCCACGAAGGGAAATTATCTTACGAAGAGTTGCTTAAACTTATAGCGAATTAATTATCCAATCTTTTAATAGAACAACCAATTGCTTTAGTGGAGTTGGGCTCAATTTTTTCTCCCTTCAACATACTATCAATTGCATTTGCCAAAAAGGTTTTGGTAACTGTAGTCGCGTCTTTAGTGCTATTATCAATAGCTCCTCTATAAACAAGTTTAGCATCCTTATCAAATAAAAATATTTGAGGCGTTCGCATTGCACCAAAAGCGTTAGCCATTTCAGAATTTTCATCCACTAAATAATCAAAAGTATATCCTTGTGAGCTTGCGTATTCTTTCATTTCGTCCATAGAATCCGCCCCATCTCTTCTGTTAGCATTCGAATTAAGCGCCACAATGCCTATTCCTTTTTTATTACAGATACTCTCAATTTGCTTATACCTTTCTTGTGTAGCAATTACATATGGACAGGTATTGCAAGTAAACACAACCAGTAATCCGTTTTCTTTAACTATTTCGGCCATCGAAACAGATTTACCTAAAGTTCCGTTTAGCTTTTTATCTTTCATCGGAATATTACTTCCAATCTCTATTTCTTTTTTTACTTTTTCATTCCCTTTGAATGAAAGGAATGCAAACCCTGCAAAGGCTATTGCAAGAAAAACTAGACTTGTTTTTTTCATGTGATTCTGTTTTGATTTGCCTTAAAGCTAATTAATTTTACTCATAATTACTTCGTACTCACCAGGCATTTGGGGTTTCGCCACTGCCTATCAAAGTCTTTCAAATCAATTTCATTTCCATCTTGATCCAAATAGGTTTTTTCATCGTTCTTTTTCATCATTTTCATTTCTCCTTCAAAGATTGCTGCAACAACGACTGCGATTAATTTTTCCCGACTCAACTTCTTGTTTTCAGTTCCAATCCTAATGCCCACATCATTGTTCCACAAATCCATAACTGTAGCCATTGAATCGGGCACTGCCCCATCTTCATGTCTCCTTTTCTTAAAATCTAAATAATTGCCCTTTTCGTGCGCTTCACCGAGTTTTTTAACCTTTTCGGGATTAATGTCCTGAGCCAACATTGCCATCCAGTACGAGTGCCGGAAAGCATCCATTCTGCCACCTAGATAATCGCTACCGAGTTTACCTTCTTCCTCAACTTTCTTCGCTGATTTTTTAACTTTTATAGCTATAATGCCTGCTTTTTTCGCAACAAAAGGATGCGCTATCACCCACCATTTCTCTGGCCGACTTAACATTCTGAATTTAACTTTGTTCTTCTTTTTTCGCGCAAAGATTTCTTTCGGAATGAAAGTCGAGCTACCTATGATTAAGAGAAGTATTAAGTAAAGGGTTTTACACCGAATTTTCATAGACTTTTTCTATCGTCGGCTAACCTCCTGATCGTTTTACATTGTAGTCTTCCTTTTTTAGAATTGCCAAAATCTTATCGGCATAATCACCCTGAATAATTATTTCTTTATTTTTTGAAGAACCACCAACACCAAATTGGCTTTTAAATTTCCGCTCCATGTCTTTGTAATCGTCATTTGAGCCAATTAATCCTGTAATAATAGTAACTACTTTCCCCTTTCGGTTTTTTCTATCTAAAAACACTTTCAGATTTTGCTGGTTGTTCTCTAACGCTTCAGCCTCTTCATCCTGATTCGGCTTATAATTTGGATCGGTAGAGTATGCGAAATTCAGATCGTCTTTATTCATTTAACAAGCATTTAAATTTTCTCCACAATATTTACAATACTTGGCATTGCTGTCGTGGCCTTCCTTTGAACATTGATTACATGATTGCGTTGAGATTATGCTATTCTTTGATAATTCCGCAGAAACAATACCTGTTGATACCACAATTACACTGTATCCCATAATCATAATTACAGATGCAAGGGTTTGACCAAGAACTGTTGAAGGAGCAATATCCCCATACCCAACTGTTGTTAATGTTACTATTGCCCAATATATACTTCGAGGAATGCTAGTAAAGCCATTTCCTGTCCCTTCAATTAAGAACATCAGCGTGCCCATTATTACACAAAGGGTTAAAACAGCACCAAGAAATACTACAATTTTTGCTTTACTTGCTTTTAGCGCATCTAATAAGCTGTGAGCTTCACCTATGTATCTAGCTAATTTCAATATTCTAAACACCCTCATTAAACGGATGGCTCTAATAACTAACAAGAATTGCGGTCCAACCACAAAAAGGCTCATGTAGGTTGGCAATATGGAAAGAATATCCACAATCCCCATAAAACTCAGAACATACTTAAGCGGTTTGCCTATGCTTAAAATTCTTAAGATGTATTCAATTGTAAATAAGAACGTAAAAAACAGCTCTGTAATCCTTAATATCTCACCATATACTTGATTGATACCGCCCACACTTTCTAGCATTACGGCAACAATGCTAATAATTATTGCCCACAACAATGCTACATCAAAGAGTTTCCCCATTGGTGTATCAGCCTCATAAATAATATCATGAATTTGTAGCTGTAAAGGACTTAAGCCTTCTTTATTCTCTTTCTTCTTAATGCTCATTATTCAAGTAAATCTTTTTTTCAAAGATCAACTTTTCAATTTACCAGTATCACTGATAAGCTTCCCTTTTTATATTCTTTGGTCAAATATTTCTTTGTGCTCCCCTTTATCTTGTAATATTTTCTACCGCGTAATAGCTCATACACATGAGATATCCCGATCAATATTATGCCTATTGCAGCAGATCCATACAGATGACCTCCGTTTACATCCAATTGGAAATCGCCTTGGTCATCCTTAAAATCTGTGCTAATGTACGGAGCAGAAATAAATATCACTACACCAATCCCTTTAATTATTGATTAAATTTGGGGCGCTCTGACTCCTCGTGATATCAAAATAATATCTTTCAGTAGTATTTCTTGGGTATTAAAAAGTCCGTTTAAGTCGTAGAAACCGCTGAGTTCACCGTTTTCATAATAGTCTTCTCTTGAGATTCCCTCTATTGTGATCGACGAATCCGAAACTCGAATTAGTTCACCTTCAAGTTCCAAATCAACTAAAGGGTGGTAGGCCGTTTTTTTCAAAACGTTACTTAAAGAACTGTTTATTCGAACAATTACTTGCTTCCCTAATTTGATTTCAGATTTTACTTCACCTTTAACATTTTTTATTTGCACTACTTGTCCTTCGGAAGTTAAAAATGCAGATAATAAGAACAATAAGGGCATGGAGGCCTTTTTTAAGAATATTGAATGAAAATGAGGGTTTACGACCATTGCTTGACGAAATCAGAAACTAAATGTAACAAATACTTCAGTATGTTGCCCTCTCCTACTTTTTCATTAATGTACAAATATTAAACAGATTTCACTCAAGCTTCTTTTACAAAGGAGTTCATGTATTTACCTATTTTTTCGGTAGTGAGTGGTTTTTCAATAAACCCAATTACATCATTAATCTTTTCATATTCCTTTTGTTCTTTTCCACCCAGTCTAGAGCTGAGCATAAGAATTTTTGTTTTACCGATATGTGCGCTTCGCTTGTACCAGTCTAAAAACTCAAAGCCTGTTATAAGCGGCATGTTAATGTCTAACAAGATCAAATCTGGGCTGGTATCCTTTTCATCTAGGAAGACCATTGCTTCGATAGAATTAGAAACTGCGTTGATGATTTCAATGTCAAAATTGTCCTTTAACACTTTTTCCGTTACGAAACTCGACACGTAATCGTCATCTACTAGCAATATGCTTTTCATGTATTTTTAGTTTAGGCTTCTCTTATTCTAATAATTTCAATTGATAATTCTTTCATTAATTCGGAACTCTGCGCTGTTATATTTTCCACAAGTGGCGAAATCTCGTCGAAAGAAGTATTTGAATCAACATGATTTTCAATCGATTTTAAATCAACACTTAAATCTTTTCTACCCAGTAACATCATATTAGGGCTCATTTTATGAGCATATGTGCTCAATGTTTTCAGATCATGACTTTCAAATGCTTTTTTCAGAATTTCTAAATCTCGAGGTAGGTTCTTTTTTAAGTTTTCGAGCGTATCCCCCACCAATTCTAAATTATTACCGGTCATTTTTAGCAAATTGCTCAAATTAATAGCAGGCGTAACTTCCTTTCGATGATTATCCGCATTTTTCACTTTTTCAATCTTCATATTCAATTTCAGACCTAAATCAATTCTATCAAACAATTCCTCGGCATCAAATGGTTTTGCAAGGTAATTTCCCTTAATCAAATTTCTCTTTTCGTCCGATACTTTTTCAATATCGTAACCGGTTAACGCCAAAATAGGGATGTTCGCACGTACGGTCCCCATTTCTGATTTAATGTATTTTATTGCTTCATAACCATCCATTATAGGCATGCTAATATCCATTATAATGTAATCTATCTTGGTACTCTGAAGTTTTGTAAGTGCTTCACGCCCATTGTCAGCCAAAATTACTCTTGCCCCTTTTTTCGATAATAGTTCATTTGTAATATGTTGATTTATCGAACTATCTTCAACTAACAATATGTTCAATCCGCCGTATTTCACTTGCTCTTCTCACCAAAAAATAAATACTTAACTCCCTTTGTGGGTTCTTACGTATTTAATGGTGAATAGGTTATCTATTGAACAGAATTTAATGATTGCTGAACAAAGAATGTAATTCCAACGGCAAATATTAAGCCCAAAGAGATTGCCCAGCGCATCATTTTTTCGCTTCTTAAGCTTTTCAACATTGTGAATTTTCTAAAAATATTTCGTGTTTTGTTTCTAACGTTATTAACATAGTACTCATCTTTAATTACGTAATCAAACGCACCAAATTTCATTGAAGCAACAGCAACATGAATTTCTTCGTGGCTCGACAGCATTACAACTTCTGTGGCCTTGCTAGTCTTTTTAATCCTTTTCAACACTTCAATACCACTTAACAAATTGCCTTCCAAACCACTTAAATCATAATCAAGTACAACAAGTTCTGGTTCTAAGTACATGTTTTTCAAACATTCCTCACCAGACGTGAATGTCATGATCATGCAGTTTTTAATATTTCGTAAGTCTGACTCCAAAATTCTCAGAAAAATTTCTTGATCATCTACTAAAAATATCAATCTCGTTTCTTGTTTTTTCTTCTCAGCAACCTTAATAGGCATTTTCCTTTTAGTCTCAGCTTGTTCGTACACCACTTCCATAATTAGTTGAATTTAAGTTTATTGTGACTTTATTTACGCAGCTCCCTCTTAATAGATTCGGATAATCCACTGATGCACAATATCTTTCGGTGGAATACACTTAATACTCTGTGAGTCACGACATTGTATGTATTCATATGTGTTTTTCGTAACACTAAAGGCCAGATACCGTAATATAATAAGAAACTAAGCGAGTGTCGAATGCAATATTTCTTATAATTTTGGTTGCTGTAATATAAAATGATAAGCATAAATGAAATGTATCGTAATAGATGATGATGAAGTGCAACGAGATTTAATCTCTGGATACTGCAAACAATGTGACTTACTCGAATTCTCAGGTTCGTGTATTGACGCTATCGAAGCATCTAATTTCATTCGTAGCAATCCTCAAGAATTAATTTTTCTGGATGTTGAAATGCCCGAAATGACCGGGATAGAATTTTTAAAGAACCTGGTTAATCAGCCTCAAGTAGTACTAATTACTGGCAATAAAAAATATGCGCTGGATGCTTACGACAATAATGTTGTAGACTACCTCTTGAAGCCAATTTCATACGCACGATTTCTAAAATCTGTTAACAAAGCGTCCTCTATGAAAAAAGGGGAACATTTGGTTGTAACAAATTTGGCCAAGGATATATATGTAAAGGTTGATTCTATTCTTGAAAAAATCACACTGAGTGATATCATCTACATTGAGGCTGCAGTGGATTACATCCAAATAAAGACCAAGGAAAAAAACTATTTGGTAAACTCTACGATGAAAAGTATTATAGAATCTTTACCAAGTGGCGATTTCATTAGGGTACATCGTTCATTTATTATAGCAATAGGTCAGATTGTTAAAATTGATGGAAATTTAATTGAAATGGAGAGCAAGGTTATCCCGATAAGCCGTTCCTATAAGGACAACGTAATGAAAAAAATAAATTTAATTACTTAAAACATCAGATGGTACGCTATTAAAACATGAGTCAATTAGCCGAAATCTTATTAATCGAAGATAACGAAACCACCAACTTTCTTAATATAAGATTGTTGAACAAAATGGAGGTGACTAATAATATTGAGGTTAAGGTAAATGGAGAATTGGCTTTAGAATATCTTCGTACAGTATCTATTTCAGGTAAATATCCTCAACCCGAATTGATTTTTTTAGATATAAAGATGCCCATCATGAATGGGTTCGACTTTTTAAAAGAATACAACGATGAGAATCAAAAGAAGAACGGAAATCCAACAATTATTATGCTTACAACATCTAATCTCCCAACCGAGGTGAGTCTGGCAAAAGATCTAGGCGTTGCACTTTACATCAATAAAATATTGAGTGAGCATAAAGTTTCTCAAGCGCTTAAAATAGTCTAATAGTAAAGCCAGCTAATACAATTTAGCACCCCTCCTAAATCAGCAAGTTTTTTCACATCCATTTTAATTGGAACAACTTTAAATTGTGTTTCAAACATTTTAAGTGCCTTTTCATCCTCAGGAAGGTCGTATTGAGGAAGAAAAATAGTGTTTCCAACCCTGAAAAAATTAATATAATTTCCAAAAGCTGAAGCCATTTCTCCTGCCTTCGGTTCGTCCGCTACAGCATTTATAATCCTTATTACATTGTATTTATTTTCAAATTGTTTAGACAATTGATTCAGAAACTTAGTGCCTTCCTTATAAGCATCTCCGTATGTACCCAGCACCATTGTAACAGGATCAATAAATCTAACCATCCCATCTACGTGCCCCGTAACATCGCCTGGCTCTACTGGCACAGTAATCAATCTTGATATTCCCATTCTTGCTCTAAACACTCTTCTGTAATCAGTTATTAGCACCGATTCATTATCACTAATAATTCTATTAGAAACAACTCCAACACCATTTCCATTATGTGTAAAATTACCACCGTCCAATATAATGTTGTGCGTGCGAGATTCTAACAAAGTAACCTCACCACCCAAGTATTCTATCAAAGCAGAACTTGCTCTATCGTCGCGTGCCGAATATTCTTTTTCGTCTAATGCATAATAGGCTGGATCGTACTTTGCCTTAACAAAAGTGTCGGGAGCCATTGTAAAAGGGGCCCAATCCCTAATCCAGATGTCTGCCACCTCAGTAATTTCGAGAAAATCAACCTTAATTTTAGCAGATCCAAACTTCTCTTCTAGGTCTTTTTTTGCCGATGGGGCATGAACCAAAATCATTCTTTTAACCCCCGATTCATCTATTAATTTTTGAATATAATTGTCATAAAACGGGATTAATTCAGCTCTCTCCTCCAATCCTTGTGGATATACCAGCACAATTGCACGAGGCATTGCCCACTCCGCAATCATCTTTTTCTTTAGATTCTGTCTGCCTGCTCTTTGCCCCCCACTATTTTTAAAATCTGCCTTGCCTCTACTTTGTCGTTGAGCAAATAAATTTGCACTGGTTAAGGCAATTAAGGCAAATACTAACAAAGCGTGTTTTAAAACATTATTCATATCCGTTGTTATTGTTGAGTTGAATGATTTCAAATATAAGCCAATCTATTTATTTGATTCAAATTTTAGGCTAAGTTCTAATTTAAATATGCATTATCTTTACTTAAATTTAATGAAACTCCCCGATGCAGAGTGGAAAAACCGGTCAATGTGACCACCCCATACCGTAACAATTACCGATGCCAACGATTGCATCGCGATAGACACAATTTCTGTAGACTGCCCTTCCGATTGTATGTTGTCCATTTTGGGTGCCGTTTCCGGCAATGGAAATCTGTTAACGCAAGGAACCGTGGAAGTCTATAATGCTAATGGAGATTACGATCAAACTGTTTCTGTAAACTCTAATGGAACTTTTAAAATCAAATCTTTATGCGAAACGGAATATGTGCTAAAAGCGATTCCTGCAGGCGTAGATGAATGGAGTTATTTACCAACGTACTACGACGATGCAGACAATTTCGACGATGTGTATACAATCAATATGTTGGCCAATGTAATAGAGCTAAACATCGATTTAATTCCTTTCGTTGGTATCAACGATCAACAGTTGAATGAAGAGTTAATTTCCATCTACCCCAACCCTACCAACGGTAATTTTGTGGTAGATCT
>JABSPQ010000019.1 GCA_013214205.1 Flavobacteriales bacterium | reverse complement strand
TATTGGAGGGGTTAAATTCAAAAATACAGCTCGCTAAAAAGAGGGCTAGAGGGTATCAAAATATCTCCAACTTTATAAACATGATTTACTTTACTTGTGGAAAACTCAAATTTGACTACCCACTATATTTGACATAGAGCCATTTAAAGTTGATTTTGAATAAACCTAAAAGTAACATTTTCAATATTACTCCCTAAGTTTTTGATGTGATCCAAATATTTCTGCTTATCCCAACCCTAATGCAGGAACCGTAAATATTAATTTAGGACAATTAACAAATGTTGCTATATCTGTCTACTCAGGAAACGGGAAACTTGTTTATCAGCAAAACAACATTAATTCACCCATACATCAATTTAAATTGGAAGGCAGCGCGGGCTTGTACATTATTGAAATAACATCTGAGGGTAAAACTCAAGAATTTAAGTTGGTAAAAGAATAATTACTTCCTTCAAACCCTACAATATCCTCAAATCCTCAACAAACTAATGGTTCGAAAGTAGCCTTATCGAAATATAAAAAACATAAGAATAACAAAGATTTAGGCAGACACCTACCCTACTTGCCTAAAGGATTCAGCGTTAGGATATCGATTTTAGATAAATCAATTGCATAGATGTCTCTGCCACCTATCCCAGTTCCTTTTTCAGAAGAATAATAAGCCAATTTGTTGTCGGCCATTAAAATAAAATGCAAATCGTCATTAATGGTATTGATTGGTACACCTAAGTTTTGAGGCTTACTCCATTCCCCATCTTTCTTAACCGATTTAAAGATATCTAACCCTCCCATGTTGTCGTGGCCCTTAGAACTAAAGAATAACGTATTCCCATCTGGATGAACAAACACGGAAATCTCTGAGAATTCGGTATTAATTAAATCCCCTAAATTAACTGCTTTACCCCATGCGCTTCCTTTTTTCTTTGCCATATAAATATCACCGTTACCTTGTCCTCCTGGGCGTTCACTTACAAAGTACATCGTTTCACCATCTCCAGTAATTGTTGCAGAACTTTCAAAATAAGAAGAGTTTACTCGCTCTGTTTTTTTGATATCATCACTCACTTTTATTGCTTTCGGAGAAGCCCACTTACCACTCGAACTTAATTTAGAAGCCCAAATATCTCCACTTCCTGTTTTACCAGCTATGTTCACATATAAGTAAATCACCTGTCCATCAGGCGCAATACACATAGAAGCATCGAATCCATTCGTATTAATTTTTCCAGCAATAGGTGTCGATTTAGACCAAGCTTGCGTTGCAGAGTCTAACCTAGAAATATATACATCCTCAAAGTATTTTCCATCACCCGGATGAATCTGCCCTCCTTTGGTATCCGATCTTCTTGATGTTAAAATCATGGTTTTACCATCTTGAGATACCGATGGAGAGTAATCATCATACTGAGAGTTTATATTATTGCCAGCATTAACGATTTTAACATCAATTGGATTCTTCAACATTTTTTGCGCCAGTTCGCATTGCTTCATTCTCCTTTTTACTTTTGCCAGTTCATCAGCATCACCATCGTCAGCACTCATTTGAATATCGTACTCTATATAAGAGTCTAAAGCCTCAGCCAATTTACCTAAACCTTGGTAAGCTTGGCCCGAAATCATATGCAACTCATCGTATATCCAGTTCTTCTTTTTATCCTCTCTGTCGGTTACCTTCTTTAAATAATCCAAACATTTTTGATAATGCTCCATTTTAAGATTTGTAACAGCAATTTTGTAAAAAACTTTTTGATTGCCTGGAGCGAAACGGATCAGTTCCTCGTAATTCATAAGCGCGGTGGCATACTGACCTGACTTAAATGCCTCATTACCTTTTACCAAAAACGCTGTGCCACCAGTTAATTCGTTGGCTTTACTTTTAAGATTTTGGTCGTAGATAGTGTCTTGCGCAAATGATACACTTGCAGATAGTATCAAGACTAGTATTAAGATTTGTGCTTGCATAAGTACAATTTAGCTATTAAATTTTGACTATTTCAAGAAATCCGAAATAGAATATTAACATCTCTGTTAATAACTAAACATTTATTGCACCAAGTTTAACTTGCTTTAAAAAATCGGTAAATCTCTCTAAGCCAATCCTTTTGTCTCTATTGAAATTATAACTAACCTGTTTGGTGAAATATTGAATAAGCTCCGATTTGTTCAAATCCACAATATTATTGTCTACCAGCGATTCTATTAGCTCATTTAAATTGTTCATCCCCCAATTTAATGAGTCGTTAAAGGTTTTGATAATCGATTGATCCAGACCCTCCTTAGCCACCCAGCAAGCAAACACGAAAGGGAGTTTTGTAAAGTCCATCCACTCCCCTGCCAAATCGTAAACGTAATTGAACTTACCCGACATCTCCAATGCTCTGTCGCCAATTACTAAACCCGCTTTTTTTCCAGAAATGTCTTGTTCGTACCCAGCTTCTCCTTTGGATAACTTTGGATTAATTTTCCAGAAGTTCTGAATCAAGTATTGAAGCAACAAGTTGGATGTTTTAGATTGATAGTCTAAAGTGATCTCTTCAATTTGCGACAACTCAACATCGCTAAAAAGCATTACAGAATGAACCGGACCATTGGCACCAATGCAAAAATCGCCAACAATGTTATATCCTTCAATCTCATTTAAGGCAGCAACAGGCACAAGCCCTATGTCTACCTGATGATCTAAAAATCTTTTGATTGATTGAGCCGGGGCATCCAACAGCAAATTAAACTCAGGCATTAAACCCGATTTTTCTAACCCGAATGAAAACGGCAGTGAGTTTAAATATGAAACAGACGAAATCGTTAACGCACTCAATTTTTCTCCTTTAATTTCTTTAGTTCTATGTCCTTTTCCGTAGTCGCTACTGTGGCTGCCACAACCGCGTAAATCGGTGCAAGAGCCCATCCTATCAAAGGAATTGCAAACAAAAGAAAAAATATGGCACCATTTACAACGGCCATCATTTTATTGTTTCTAACAAACTTAATACTCTCGGTCATAGTCAACTTCTTTCTTTCATTCGAATAATCGATCATGGCAAAACCAAAGAAATAAGACTGCAATAAAAAGATGAAAATAAATCCGATGAGACCTATAATTGGAATAGACGAAAACAAGGTGAGCGCGAATAAGATAACAAGCTCAATAATTATATTTCTACTCGAAAGCAAAACCCCTCTTCCTACATCTTTTACAAATTGTCTTAGATCGAACAAAACCGATTCTCCAGTAATTATGGTGGCAGTTTTCTCAGAAAGAAACGCAAACAAAGGCGACATAATTATTAATAAAAAGTTTTTGTAGCCCCAGAAAAACATCACCCAAAAGAACGATTTCACAAAAAAGGAGAGGATGAACTTTACAATTTTAATGAGCCAGATGATTACCACCATGTCGTATTGCTCCAAATCGAAGATATTCTCTACATACCCAACAACAACATCCGATAATTTAAAGCCTAAATAAGCAACTCCCACAAAGAGCAAACAGAAAACAATGCCAGGCACTAAGGCGTATTTCCAGAGGCCTTCTTTCATTATCAAGTCGTGCGCTTTTGCGTACGACGCCAAACCCTGTTTTACATCTTTTAACATTTCTTATTTATTATTAATAACGTGAACGCTAAGGCCACAACAATAGTACAATTATCGTAAATTTGCGCCGTTAACCAAAAGTTTATTATGATAGATAATTTAAGTGCCATTTCTCCTATAGATGGGAGATACAGAAGAGTAACAGATGATTTAGGAATTTACTATTCCGAATCTGCTTTAATCAAATATCGTGTTTTGGTTGAAATCGAATACTTTATTGCCTTATTAAACATTCCTCTTCCGCAATTAAGTGGCTTCGATCGCGCAAAAATTCCTGCATTAAGAGAGATCTACCAAAACTTTACATTAGAAAACGCTAAGGCAGTTAAAAAGATTGAATCGGTAACCAACCACGACGTTAAAGCGGTTGAGTACTTTATCAAAGAAAGATTTGATGAGCTGGGATTAGAAGAACATAAAGAATTTATTCACTTCGGATTAACATCGCAAGACATTAACAACACAGCAATTCCGTTGTCGTTAAAAGAAGGAATCGAAAATGTTATTGATCCTGTTTTGGATGAATTGACAAAAAAATTAGAATCGCTTGCTACCGAATGGAAAGACGTTTCTATGATGGCGAAAACACACGGTCAGCCTGCATCACCTACTAGATTAGGAAAAGAGATTCAGGTTTTCATAGAAAGAGTTAAAGCAGTTGTAGAGCAAATTAACGCAGTGCCTTACTCGGCTAAGTTTGGTGGAGCAACAGGAAATTTAAATGCTCATCATGTTGCTTACCCAGAAATTGATTGGATAAGTTTCTCCAACAAATTTGTAAAGGATTTAGGTTTAACAAGATCTAAAACCACTACTCAAATTGAGCATTACGACAACCTAGCTGCTTTGTTTGATGGTTTTAAAAGATTGAATAATATTTTCATCGATTTAGACCGCGACATCTGGATGTACATCTCAATGAATTATTTCAAACAACGAATTGTAGAAGGTGAAGTAGGTTCTTCGGCCATGCCGCATAAGGTTAACCCTATCGATTTCGAAAACTCGGAAGGCAACTTAGGTTTAGCCAACGCTTTGCTTGAGCACTTTGCTGCGAAGCTCCCTATCTCGAGATTGCAAAGAGACTTAACGGATTCAACTGTTTTAAGGAATATTGGTGTGCCTTTGGCTCACATGCTAATTTCTATGAGATCTTTATTGAAAGGATTGAACAAATTAATCTTGAATCAGAATGAGATCAACAAAGATTTAGACAACAACTGGGCTGTTTGCGCAGAAGGAATTCAAACGGTATTAAAACGCGAAGGCTATCCAAAACCTTATGAAGCATTAAAGGAGCTTACAAGAAATAATGACGTTGTTACGCAAGGTTCTTTGGCGGTATTTATTGATGGACTTGCAATTTCGGATGACTTGAAATCTGAATTAAAAGAAATAACTCCGCATAACTACACTGGTATCTAGCAATTTCAGGCTCAAACTAATTAACAAGCTCTTATTAATAACTTTAGATAGGCACTTGGGTTAGTGTGAGCTATATGTACTTAGCTTTGCAACAACAAATAGTTGAATTGCCGTGAATATCTTAAAATCCTTTCTCAGAAAAAAAATTGACGAAGGGAGAGTTGCCGATTGGTTCGTACATACTTTATTAGAAGCTTCTACAGAAGGGTTTCCCGAAGTTGTTGATTTTATTAATACAGAGCCAGAATTTGCCCAGTCTCCCAACCTATCCGAAGAAAACATTCAATGGTTTTTACAGGTAGTATTCGCAGGTAATTTACAGCAATTACATCATTACTTTCCGCTAGAACAGCTGAACAGAATGAGAGAGATTAGCATCAGAAAATTTGTTTACCACAATCACGATATTAATATTACAGAAGATTCAATTCTGCATTACGAAGAATACATCATCGATCTTAAAGAAGGTATCAGCGAAAAAGACATCGCAAATGCCATGGCGAAAGCTATCTTTTACAGATGTGAGTTGAACGATTTTCAAACAGATCATTTTCAAAAGCTCAACGCTCCAAATCCTATTTTCTTAAAGGAATTTAGCGATATTTTAATTCACTTTTTGTGGAACTGGAACGATCTTTTAGGAAAATACAAGGTAGCTTACCGACTCAATCACTAGGCTAAGCGATTCTTTCGTCTTTCGGAATAAATAGGATAATAATAAATCCTGCGAGAAAGAATACAAGTAATGCGACTATAGAATATCTCAAATTACCTGTTAATCTTTCTATTAACCCAAATACAAACATGCCGATTACCACTCCTATTTTAAGGCATACATCAAAAAAGCTAAAGTAGGATGCATGATCTCTGCCTACGGGTAGCAGCTTCGCATAGGTCGATCTAGCCAAAGACTGTGTTCCGCCCATTACAGCACCTACAACACCCGCTAGGATGTAAAAATGAAATGGACTTTTCTCAGGTACAAAGTAGGCACCAATACAAACACCAATCCAGATAAACATTAAAACGGACAAAGCGAATAGGTTGCCTTTCTTTTCCGATAGAAAAGAAAATCCATATGAACCAGCAATACCAACAAACTGAATTAAGAGAATGGTTTTAATTAAGTCGGTGTCCTCTAATTTTAATTCTATTTTACCGAATAGCGTAGCGGCTGTCATTATTGTCATAACGCCAATATTGAACACAAAAAACGCAAACAAATACCTCAGTAATACTTTAGACGTTTTGAGTTCTTTCCACACCTTTTTTAATTCGTTGTAGCCCTCAAACAGTTTATCGCCATAGGTTCCAAAAGGCTCATCTGGTGGCAGGCCTCTAAATGTTATCTGACTAAATGCAACCCACCAAATCCCGGTAATTAAAAAAGAAATTCTTGTTGCCATTCCTTTGGTAATTCCTATCGATTCATTCATCGTAATCATCGCCAAACAAAATATAAGCAAGATTGCACTGCCCAAGTACCCTAACGAAAAACCTTTCGCACTCACTTTGTCTTGCATATCGGGCGAAGCTATTTCGGGCAAATATGCATTGTAGAAAACAATACTTCCAGAAAACCCTATGGTCGATATGATGAGACATAGAATTCCATACCAGAGATTATCCGCAGTAAAAAAGAACATTGCCGAACAAGAAAAAACTCCTAGATAGCAAAAGATCTTCATAAAGAATTTCTTCTTACCAGCATAGTCTGAAATCCCAGAAAGAAAAGGAGAAACAGATGCAATTACTAAGAAAGCAAACGAAATGGAATAATCGAACAGCTGAGTATTGGTCATGGAGATGCCCATAAACACTAATTCGCCACCGTTATCAGATGTAATACCGGCGTAATACAATGGGAACAACGTAGACATGATTACCAACGAATAAACCGAATTGGCCCAATCGTAAAATGCCCAGGAATTAATAGTCTTTTTACTATTTATTTCCACCCGTAGTTAGTTTTATGAAAACCTATGCTCCTTTACAGTATCAATGAAGCATTTAACCTTGTCTAGTTCTGTATCTGGATATACACCATGCCCCAAGTTGGCAATGTGATTATTGGGGCCGAATGTATTCAGCATTTTAATCGTTTCCTTTTTTATTGTAGCAAAATCAGCGTACAGCAAACAAGGATCGATGTTGCCTTGCAACACTTTATTGTTTCCAAATAATTCTCTCGATTCTTGGATGTCCATGTTCCAATCTAATCCAAGTACTTGGCAATTCAATTCGCCCAATTGCTTTCTCACAAAATATGCGCCCTTTGCAAACACTATTACGGGCGCTTCATCAATTGCATCACAAATCTGTTTGATGTACGGCAGTGAGTACGTTAAATAGCTCTCTGCACTCAATACTCCAGCCCATGAATCAAATACCTGAACAATATCGGCTCCAGCCTTTATTTGAGCTTTTAAATAAGCAATGGTTGCGTCTGTAATTTTCTGAAGTAGTTGATGAGACAATTCTGGCTCTGTATATAAAAACTTCTTTGCTTTAGAAAATGTTTTAGACCCCTGCCCTTCTATCATGTACGAAAATATGGTCCAAGGTGCACCAGCAAAACCTATCAAAGGTACTCGCCCATTTAATTCAGCTTTGGTAAGTTTTATAGCATCAAGCACATAGCCCAATTGATCCTCTGGATTTACCGTTCTTAAATTCGCAATGTCTTGAGCGCTTTCAATTACCTTTTCAAAATAAGGCCCTTTGGCTTCAATCATTTTATACTCCAAACCGAGTGCCTCTGGAATAACAAGAATATCAGAAAATATAATAGCGGCATCAACTCCCAATTCGTCAACTGGCTGTATGGTAACTTCACAAGCGCGTTCAGGCGTTCTTACCAGTTCTACAAACCCACTTAAACTAGCCCTTACTTTTCTATACTGTGGCAAAATCCTTCCGGCTTGTCGCATCATCCACACTGGCGTGCGCTCACCTTGTTCGCCCTTGGCTACTCTTAGTAAAAGATCATTTTGGAATGACATATATTATTTAATTCTAGCGTTAATGAAGTGCTTGTTACAAGCGTAAAGATACTATTTAGTAGTATTATTCGGGTTTATAGTTTGGTTGGAATCTAAACAAAAAAGCTCCCGCAAGAATAAACTTACGGGAGCTTTTAAAATGTTTTAAATTCGAATGAACTAGAACTTAATTGAAGGTCCTACTGAAATGACAGGTCCACCTAATCCAATTTCCGTCATTATTCCAATGTTTTCAGTAAAGTAATACCTCACACCAAAGCAAAGTCTAGCAGAAACTTTCAGTAAAGATCCTCTATCACCACCTAAGAATTCTGTATCATTAACTTTCCAATCAAAAGTTCTTGTGTTTGTTCCAACGCCAAGCCCCGCATACAAATCCAAATGATCCGTGTTGCCGAAATGATAATTGAATCGAAGATGTATTCTCTGACGAACCATTTTAAAATCAGTATCATTACCAAACTTATCTGTTGAACTATACTCAACGCTGTTTTGTATATAGTCCACGCCTATCCCAAATTGATCACCCAACATATATTCAACCCTACCTCCAAATGGACCTAGTTGTTTCGAACTATGAACGGTACTGGAGTCTGGATTCGGAATCCAACTATCACCAAAGTTTGGCCCACCATAGTATGGATCAATTATCACATTTCCTTTCTCCAAAGCCTGCGCACTAGCGTTAGACATTCCAAATGCGAAGCATAAAGCGATCGCTGTAAATAAGTAAGTTATTCTTCTCATAATCAACTGCTTGTATTAATGTTATTAAATAGGTTAGGGCTAAACTATACAAAATATTTTACACCGCTAACATTGTCATTTGGCTCTTCCAATTTGTGTGCCAAAATCAAGTGAAAAAAAATCTTTTTTAAAGTCTTTAACAAAACCAGAAAAAAGGATAATTCAAAAGCCGCTAATTTTCATTAACGGCTTTAAAAAATTATTAAAATACTTAATAATAAAGCTTTGGATCGTCAGTTACTACGAACACATCTTTTTAAGAGTAGGCGAAAACTTAGTTAGGTTGATGCCAATCACTGCAGCTTTATACTCATCCATATTAGGAATTCGACCAAGGATCGCAGACAATACAACTACTGGTGTAGATGCTAGTAAAGACTCTCCTTTTTTACGCTCAGAATCTTCAACAACTCTTCCTTGGAAAAGACGAGTAGAAGTTGCCATTACAGTATCTCCTTTAGCTGCTTTTTCCTGATTACCCATGCAAAGGTTACAACCAGGGCGCTCGAGATACATCATGTTTTCGTATTCGGTTCTAATCTCGGATTTAGGAGCATTATCATCGAATTCGAAACCTGAATATTTCTGTAAGATATCCCAGTCACCTTCAGCCTTAAGTTCATCAATGATGTTATATGTAGGAGCTGCAACAATAAGTGGGGCATGAAACTCAACCTTACCTTGCTGATCCTCTATATTTTTAAGCATTTGAGAAACAATTTTCATATCACCTTTGTGAACCATACATGATCCAACAAAACCAAGATCTACTTTTTTCTCTCCCCCATAATGTGAGAGTTCATTAATAGTATCGTGTGTGTAACGTTTAGAAACATCAGCGTTATTCACATCTGGATCTGCAATCATTGGCTCAACGATCACATCAAGATCAACAACGAATTCAGCGAAATACTTCGCATTCGCATCTGGGGTTAGAGCTGGTTTCTCACCTGATTGAACCTCTGCGATTCTCTTATTAGCTATATCAATTAATCCCTGAAGAACCTGTTTCGTGTTGTCCATGCCTTTATCAATCATGATCTGGATTCTACCTTTCGCAATTTCAAGGGATTCTATCAAAGTACCATCCTCAGAAATACAGATAGAAGCTTTTGCCTTCATCTCTGCTGTCCAGTCCGTAAACGTGAATGCCTGATCAGCAGGAAGTGTTCCAATATGAACCTCAATGATTCTACCCTGAAATACATTCTCTCCATCAAATTTATTAAGCATTTGAGCTTGCGTAGCATGAACCACATCACGGAAATCCATATGATCTTTCATGTTTCCCTTAAAAGTTACCTTAACGGATTCAGGAATTGGCATAGATGCTTCACCAGTAGCAAGTGCAAGAGCAACTGTTCCTGAATCTGCGCCATAAGCAACACCTTTAGACATTCTTGTATGAGAGTCACCACCAATGATGATAGCCCAGTCGTCAACAGTAATGTCATTGAGCACCTTGTGAATCACATCAGTCATTGCGTGATATTCGCCTTTCGGGTCACGAGCAGTAATCAAACCAAAGTCGTTCATGAACTTCATGAGTCTTGGCGTATTTGCTTGTGATTTCAAATCCCATACTGAAGCAGTATGACAACCTGACTGGTAAGCACCGTCAACAATAGGCGAAATCACTGTAGCAGCCATAGACTCTAATTCCTGAGAAGTCATAAGACCTGTAGTATCTTGCGAACCTACAATGTTTACCTCTACACGAACATCAGAACCAGCATGTAATACTTTTCCTGGAGTTGTACCAACTGCGTTTCTATTGAATATTTTTTCTACTGCTGTAAGGCCTTGCCCTTCATGAGAAACTTCCTTTGATGGAGCAAATACAGATACCAAGTCGATTCCTAAAGCCTTCGCTGCAAAACTCTGAAGTTTTTTACCAAATACAATAGCGTATGATCCGCCAGCCTTAATGAATTCCAATTTCTGAGGAGTAAGTGCTTTAGAAATGTCAATCAATTCCTGATCGCCATTATAAAGTTTCTGCTCCTTAATATTAATCGTAAGCACAGTACCAGTAGCAACAGAATATGCTTCTTCCAAAACATATTCACCTTCTTCGTCGCGTACAGCATTACCATCCGAATCCAGTTTTTTCACCCAGTTATTAAGGTCCATTCCAATCCCACCAGTAACACCAACGGTTGTAAGGAAAATTGGAGAAATTCCGTTTGTTCCTGCAACGATAGGAGCATATTTGATGAATGGAATATATGGACTTGCTTGTTTACCTGTCCAAAGTGCCACGTTGTTTACACCCGACATTCTTGACGAACCAACACCCATGGTGCCCTTTTCAGCAATTAACATCACACGCTTATCAGGATGCTGTGCTTGCAACGCCTGAATCTCTCCTTGTCCTTCAGGAGAAACAAAACATTTACCATGCAATTCACGGTCTGATCGTGAGTGAGCCTGATTACCTGGAGATAATAAATCAGTCGAAATATCACCTTCACCCAAGATATAAGTAACTACCTCAATTTTGTCATCTACCTCTGGTAGTTTAGTGAAAAACTCAGCCTGTGCGTAACTTTCAATAATTTCTTTCGCTATTTCGTTACCGCCTTTAAATGCCTTTTCTAAACGGTCTGTGTCTGCTTCATAAAGGAACGTTTGTGTTTTCAGAACATTTGCAGCATCTTTTGCAATAGCAGTATTATCACCCAAGGCCAAATCGAGCAGTACCTCAATTGAAGGCCCGCCTTTCATGTGTGATAAAAGTTCAAATGCAAAAGTAGCCGTGATTTCTTCTATTACGGATTCACCTGTAATGATCTCGTTTAAAAACCTAGCTTTCACACCACCAGCACTTGTAGTTCCTGGTAAAACATTATAAATAAAGAAATTAAGAGAAGCCTCTCTATCCGCGTTATCTAAGTCTTTAATTTGTGCAATGATTGCACTTAGAAGTTCGCCACCATCAATTGGCTTCGGGTGAAGCCCTTGGTCTTTTCGATCTTCAATCTCCTTGATGTAATCTCCGTAAATGTTCATATAAGAAGTTATGTTTATTATTAAAGTGGAATAATATAATTAACGAAAGTCAGAAACTCAGGTTTCGACTTTTCATCTAAATCTTTCAGGAAAGCTCAGTACTTCTAAGAGCCAAAAAAAGCCAGTAAAAAACCAGCTTTTAATTTTGGGAGTGAATTACTTCTTCCCTTTTTCTTTCTTTACTTCAAAAGTAAATTCTGCCGTAACATCTCGATGCAGTCGTATAGTGGCGGTGTATTTCCCAACCTCTTTAATTGCACTAGAACCAAGCGACAAATGTTTTTTATCCATTCTATGTCCCAATCGAGCAGCTGCATCGGCAACTTGCGTTTTGGTAATAGAACCAAATATTTTTC
This sequence comes from Flavobacteriales bacterium, assembly GCA_013214205.1. Classification (GTDB taxonomy): domain Bacteria; phylum Bacteroidota; class Bacteroidia; order DT-38; family DT-38; genus DT-38. The sequence goes on along the minus strand of JABSPQ010000019.1, from coordinate 11,455 downwards.
CTTTATCACCAGCTTTAGCAAAAATTACTACTTCCGTAGTTGCTAGTAATTCTGCAGTTTTTTCTGCAGTAGCTTTAAGAGTTTCTTCTTTACCAGTTCTCTGACGTAAAGTTTCTTCTCTTTGTTTTTTTATAGACTCTGTTGCTAATTCAGCAACTCCCGTAGGAATTAAAAAATTTCTAGCAAATCCATCCTTTACAGTTACCAAGTCGTACTTGAAACCTAGATGCTCGACGTCTTCTTTTAATATTATTTCCATTATTTATTTAACATATCAGCTAAGTATGGCAATAAAGCTAAGTGTCTAGCTTTCTTGATTGCTTGCGCAACTCTTTTCTGATGTTTAGTAGCAGTACCAGTTAATCTTCTTGGTAAAATTTTACCTTGCTCGTTAACAAGCTTCAATAAATATTTACCATCCTTATAGTCGATAAACTTAATACGACCTTTAGAGAATCTACAATATCTGTTTTTTTCAACCTCAATTACTGGAGGATTTAAATATCTTATTTCAGACGTCGATGTGTTAATTTCAGCCATTTTCTATTTTATTAAACCGTTTCTTCTTCTTTTGGTTCTTCCTTAACTTCAGCTTTCTTAGCTCTTTTCTTTTCAGCATAAGCAACAGCGTGCTTATCCATTCTTGAAGTTAAAAACCTGATTACTCTTTCATCTCTAGTAAAAGCTACTTCAAAAGAATCAATCAAACTACCTTCTGCTTCAAACTCTATTAGGTAGTAAAACCCTGTAGACTTCTTTTGAATAGGGTAAGCTAATTTTTTTAGTCCCCAATTTTCTTCGTGAATTACACTCGCGCTGCCATCTTTCAACAATTTCTTGTATTTCTTCACAGTATCTTTAATCTGCGAATCCGAAAGTACAGGTGTCATAATAAACACTACTTCATATCTTCTAGCCATCTAATCTCTATTTTTATCCCTTTAGTTAATTTAAAAACAGGCCGGCAAAGATAACAAATTGTTCAAAACATTCAAACGAATGTGATTTTATTTCTATCAAGATCAAACAAATCTATCCCGAATAGCCAAAGAATCAAAATATCGCGGCTTTCTTATATATAAACTAGCTATTATATTATATTTGTGCCCTTGTCAAAATCCGCCGACAACTTAAGCATATGGGAAGTTTTGTAGTTTCTGCTCGTAAATATAGACCGTCTTCTTTCGGAACGGTTGTAGGGCAGAAAAACATCACGAGCACTCTCAAAAACGCAATCAAAAACGACCACTTAGCACAGTCTTTCTTATTCTGTGGCCCTAGAGGTGTTGGAAAAACTAGTTGTGCAAGAATATTAGCGAAGACGGTAAACTGCTTTAACATCGCCGATTCGGAGAACATTGAAGCTTGTAATGAATGTGAATCGTGCAAATCTTTCAACGACGGGCACTCTTTAAACATATACGAACTTGATGCTGCTTCTAACAATTCGGTAGATGGTATTCGAAGTTTGGTAGACCAAGTTAGATTGGCTCCTCAGATAGGAAATAGAAAGATTTATATAATAGATGAGGTTCACATGCTTTCGCAACAAGCGTTTAATGCATTCCTTAAAACTTTAGAAGAACCGCCCGAACATGCTATGTTCATTTTGGCCACTACAGAAAAGCATAAAATCATCCCTACTATATTATCGAGGTGTCAGATTTTTAACTTTAGCAGAATAAGTGTTGCAGATATAGTTTCTCAATTAGAAAGAATTTCAAAAAGCGAATCCATCGAGGCAGAACCAAGAGCTTTACATGCAATTGCTCAACAATCGGATGGAGCAATGCGTGATGCACTTTCCATGTTTGATCAGATCGTAGGTTTCGCGGGAAACAAAATGACTTACGAACATGTAATCGAAAATCTGAACTTGCTTAATGAGGAGTACTTCTTTAAGACGGCAACTGCAATTTACGAACACAATGTATCTGCAGGCTTATTGATATTCGACGAAATATTAAAAAAAGGATTCGATGCCCAACACTTTATAGTAGGTCTTGGAAATCACTTTCGGAATCTTCTGATATCGCAAGATCCAAAAACGATTCATTTAATTGAAACGGCAGACAATATTAAGAAGCAATATTACGAGCAATCTAAGTTATATAACGATGTGCTCATCATTCACATTCTAAATGCGCTTAGTAAATGTGATGTAAATTACAGGAGCAGCAAGAACCAGAGACTGCATGTTGAGCTTTGCTTAATTTTTATAACTAAATCTGATTTGGTCGAAAAAAAAAATGACAAACCCCAGATAACGACTATACAAGAAACTGTTTCCACCCCTCCAAAACCAGCTCCTAATTCTCCTTCCCCAGCTATAAATCAAGAGACTCCTCCCCCACCAACAGCTCCGCCACCTCAGTTCGACAGCCTCGACCCAAGCAGCGGGCCACATGGTGTAACGGATTCAGAAAAAAAGAGAAATCAAATTTTAAAAGCAGTTAGTTCTCCTTCTAAGAGTGCAGGTTCAAAATTAAAAGGCACCATTTCTATTGCCGACATTATGGCAAAGAAGGCGCAGGAAGATGACGCTAAAAAAGATGAACCCATAATGCCCTTTACTCAAGAAGAGTTTTTAACGGCATGGCATGCAAGTATCTTAAAGTATAAAGACGGTGGGAAAATTAACCTTTACAATACGCTAACAAAGAAAAACCCTGTTGTAGATGCCAACTTTAACTTCGAAATAGAAATTAATAATTCTGTTCAAGAAGAATCTATCACCGTCGAAAAGTTAGAACTACTTGCAGAACTACGAATAAAACTTAAAAATCACAAAATAAATCTTATTACCATAGTAACAGAAAGCAAGGATGAGTACAGGCCATACACCACTTTAGACAAGTTTAAAAAGATGGCAGTGAAGAACCCAAAGATGATTGAATTGCATAAGAGAATTGATTTAGACATAAACAACTAACCAAATAATTATGAAATCTATCTATTCAATATACATTACAAAGAGCCTAATGGCTCTTCTATTATTAACGATTTCGCTCAGCGGATTTGCGCAAAAAACATACAAATACACCACTGTTCCAAACGATCCTCTTAAATGTAGGATTTACGAATTAGACAATGGTTTAAAGGTGTATTTAACCGATTACAAAGATTCACCACGAATTCAAACATACATTGCCGTGGCAAGTGGCTCAAAAAATGACCCGCCTGAAACAACTGGATTGGCTCATTATTTAGAGCACATGATGTTTAAAGGAACCGACATTGTAGGATCTAGCGATTGGCCTAAAGAAGAAGCCTTGATTAATAAGATTACTCAATTGTATGAGGACCAGAAAGCAGAAAAAGACCCAGCGAAGAAAAAAGAGATCTATCTAGAAATAGATAAAGTTTCTACCGAAGCTTCTAAATACGTACTAGCACAGGAGTACGAGAAAATGATTTATACAATTGGAGGTACTGGTTTAAACGCTTGGACTTCTACTGAAGAAACTGTTTACACTGTCGAAATTCCGTCGAATGAAATCGAAAAATGGCTAGAATTAGAAGGGGAAAGATTCAGCAAGCTAGTACTTAGAACTTTTCATACAGAACTAGAAGCCGTTTTTGAAGAATTTAACAGAGGTCAAGACAACGATGCTTGGAAACCTATGGATTCTATCGATGCCGCATTGTACAGAAATCACACCTATGGAACGCAATCCACAATAGGAACCGGGGAACATTTAAAAAACCCATCGTTAGTTGCCATCAATAACTTTTTCGACAACCATTACGTGCCTAACAATATGGCCATCATCCTGTCTGGCGATTTAGACATGGACAAAACAATTGCTTTAATTGATAAGAATTTTGGCTCGCTGAAAAGAAAGAAAAAGCCTGCTTTTACTTTCAAACCAGAAGAACCAATTACCTCGCCGATTGAAATGGAAGTTTTTGGACCAGCTGAAGAATTTCTAATAATGGGCTATCGATTTGGTGGCATACATTCCAAAGATGCTTTAATGCTCGGTTTAATTCAGCGGATTCTAAATAACGGACAAGCTGGCCTAATGGATTTAAATTTAATGCAAAAGCAAAAAGTTTTGGGTGCGGGCGCTTATGCTAGTATCCAAACCGATTACACCACTTTTATGCTGCAAGGTTATCCAAAGGAAGGACAGAAACTGGAAGAAGTAAAGGATCTCTTGCTTTCTCAAATAGAGTTGCTTAAAAAAGGAGAATTTGATGATTTACTGATAAAGTCAATTGCAACAAACATTCAATTGGACATGACTCAGAGTTTTGAAAGCAACGACAACCGAGCCTATTCACTTCTTAGTTCATTCATTTTTGGAACCTCTTGGGAGGATGAAGTAAATTCCTTAAATAATCTCAAAAAAATCACCAAAGACGAGGTGATGAAGTTTGCCAACGAGCACTTTAAAAACAACTATGCATTGTGCTACAAAAGAACTGGTGAAGACAAAACCGTTTTTAAAGTAGACAAACCTACTATTACTCCGCTAGACCTTACCAACGAAGCAAAATCGAACTACACCAAAGCGTTTGAAGCAAAAAAATCGGAGCCACTTGCGCCTGTTTTTATCGATTTCAAGAAAGAGATTCAAAACTTCACGCTTACCAACGGGGTTCATGGAGATTATTTACACAACAAAGAAAACGGCTTGTTTGAGATTTATTACATTCTAGACATGGGCAGCGACAATGATAAAGTGCTAGCGTTTGCAGTTAGCTACCTCGATTATTTAGGAACAGACAAATACACTCCTGAACAATTACAAGAAGAATTTTACAAACGGGGTTTATCATTCAACGTATTCATCTCTAGGAGCAGAACTTACATATCACTTTCAGGATTAGATGAATCGCTTGAGGAAGGCATTATACTCTTTGAACACATTCTTAAAAATGTAAAAGGAGATGCAAGTACATTGAAAGAGTTAAAAGCCGACATTTTAAAACTTCGCAATGACAACAAACTAAGTAAAGAGGCAATCCATAAAGGGTTAACTAATTACGCCAAATATGGAAGCAAATCTCCGTTTACCAACATTATTCCTAAAAAGGAATTAAATGCCATCACTTCGGACGAACTAATTGCTAAAATAAAAGGCATAGAAGGTTATAAACACAACATCTTCTACTATGGAAGTAAATCCAAAGACAAGATTAACGAACTACTTAACAAACACCATATCATTCCGGAAACATTAAAAGAGTATCCTGCAAAAATTGAATTCGAAGAATTGAGCACAACATCCAATCAAGTGTTTGTGGCCAACTACAAAATGGTGCAGGCAGAAGTTATATTTAGTTCTAAAAGCTTGGATTTAGATTTGTCTCTCAAACCCATAATTACGCTCTATAATAGCTATTATGGCGATTTGGTTTACAAAGACATCAGAGAGTCAAAAGGGTTGGCATATAGCACCTATTCCTATTATTCGTCACCGTCTTTCAAAGGCAAGGCTCACTATATTTCCAGTTACGTTGGATCGCAAGCCGATAAGCTCAAAGAAGCAATAACAGCAATGAACGAACTCATGAACACTTTTTACGTATCGGAGTCACAGTTCGACAACTCAAAAACCTCTGTGCTTAAACAATTGGAAAGTGACAGAATAACAAAGTCGAGTGTTTACTGGAGTTATTTAAGTGCAAAACAATTAGGAATAGACTACGATATAAGAGAAAATATATTTAAAAGCGTGAGTAGCTTTACGATAGAGGATGTAAATAAATTTCATGACGCAAACATAGCTGCTAAGAAGTATAATTATTGTATTATCGGCAACCGAAAAAAATTAGATATGGAGTTTCTTAAAACTCTCGGAGAAGTAAAAGAATTAAGCCTAAAAGAAATTTTCAGCTACTAAATAATCGCTATTATTCACATTAATAATTTAATAAATGTCAGGAGAAAAAATAACAGTAAACAAAGACAGTAGTCTTAATGTACCCAATTATCCAATAATTCCTTTTATTGAAGGCGACGGCATTGGTACAGACATTTGGCCGGTTGCTAAGAAAGTAATTGATACAGCCATCGAAATTGCTTATGGCGAAGACAAAAAAATTATATGGAAAGAAATTCTCGTTGGCGAAAAAGCATTTAACACGGTAAACGAATGGTTGCCTAAAGAAAGTTTAGATGCAATTAGGGAACATTATATCGCTATTAAAGGACCACTTACTACTCCTATTGGTGGTGGAATGCGTTCGTTAAATGTTGCGCTCCGTCAAAAACTAGATCTTTATACATGCGTTCGTCCTGTTAGATGGTTTGAAGGTGTACCCTCTCCTATGGTTCACCCAGATTGGATTGACATGACAATCTTTAGAGAAAATACCGAAGACATCTATGCGGGTATAGAATGGATGGCTGGTACACCAGAATGCGATAAGGTGCTTAAATTTTTAATGGAAGAAATGGGTGTTACAGAAATCCGATTCCCAAAAACTTCTTCAATTGGTATTAAACCAGTTTCTAAACAAGGTTCTGAAAGATTAATTAGAGCAGCAGTACGATATGCTGTAGACAACAAAAAACCTTCGGTTACATTGGTACACAAAGGAAACATAATGAAGTTTACCGAAGGTGCATTTAAAAGCTGGGGCTATGCATTAGCAAGAAAAGAATTTGGAGATAGAGTATTTACTTGGGAAGAGTATGATGAAATTGTAGCAGAAGCGGGTGTTACAGCGGCAAACAATGCCCAAAATCAAGCACTTGCTGATGGTAAAGTAATCATCAAAGATTCTATTGCCGATGCATTTTTACAGCAAATAGAATTGCGTCCTAAAAACTACTCTGTAATTGCTACGCTTAACCTTAATGGAGATTACATTTCGGATGCATTAGCAGCAGCAGTTGGTGGAATTGGAATTGCTCCTGGTGCAAATATAAACTACAGAACGGGACACGCAATTTTTGAAGCTACTCACGGAACAGCACCTAAATATGCTGGACAAGATAAAGTTAACCCTTGTTCCATGATCCTTTCGGCATGTTTGATGCTAGAGCACTTAGGATGGCAAGAGCCGGCAGATTTAATAGTTCATTCTATTGAAAGTGCTATTGCCGAGAAAAAAGTTACTTACGATTTTGCTCGTTTAATGGCAGGTGCTACACTTCTTAAATGTTCAGAATTTGGAGACGAAATGATTAAACACATGCGTGTCTAAGATGCACCTAGTGAAATAATAACAATTGCTTGGTGAATAAATTAATTGATTGAGATCATTCTAGCAATAGAGGACTTCAAAAAAAATTGTAACTTTACCAAGCAAAATTATTATCATTTTTTATGAAACAAGCAGTTCAGATAGGATTATTGCTAGGCATAGTAGGTCTTGCATATTTGGTATATAATAGTATCCAAAGCAAAGTTCAATTTGAAGAGGACGCATTTGCGAGAAGAAAAGTAGTAGTGCAAAACCTGAAAGATATCCGTACTGTTGAAACAGCCTACAAATCGGTTAAAGGATACTATACCAATAGCTTTGATACACTTTTACACTTTATTGCCACAGATAGCTTTATGGTTATTATGGCGGTTGGAGATTTGGATGATTCGGTTGCAGTAGCAAACGGACTGGTCTCCAGAGACACTTCTTACTCGTACGTTGTAGATTCTATTTTAAGAAACTACCCCTTAGATTCGCTTTCGTTAATACCGTTCGGAGATAACGAGAAATTCGTATTAGAATCTGGTCAAATAGAAAAAGGTAAAGTAAAAGTGAAGGTATTTATGGCCTTCGCTAACTTCGGAGCAATCTACAATGGCTTAAACACTAAAAACGAAAACATCGATTTTGAAGAAGGACTCCAAGTAGGTTCGATGACAGAAACTTCAACAAGTGGAAATTGGGAATAAAATAAAGCCCAAAACAGAACTCTTAGATGAGTCGTTCCAAACCGAAATGGCAACAGATTGCCAATTAAATCTGTTGATTTCAAAAAACGATGTTGCACTTAGTCTTTTCGATAATTACCAAAGTAAATTCATAGGATTTCAGAAGTTCGAATTCAAATCCATCGAAGAATTAGGCGCCATTTTTAATCAAGGGGTTTTCTTAGGAGAGTTTAAACAAGTACAAGTAATGGTTGGCAGTCAGCCATCTACTTTAGTACCTACAGTGCTTTTTGATGAAGACAATCAAGCTGACTACATCAACTTTATGACGTCTAAAAGTAGCGACAGTAAGGTTTTAACCGACCATTTAAACTCAATTGATTCTAAAAACATTTACAATCTCCCATCAGAATTGGTTCAGAAATTAAACGACTATTTACCAAATGCCAAGCTAATTCATGCTTCCACCAATTTTATTGAGTCTATTATTTCCAAGCACAAAAACGAAGAGGGCATTATGTCTTTTGTGAATATCAACAGCTCAACGTTCGACTTAATTGTTTCGGAAGGAAAAAAACTACACTACAACAACAGTTTTGATTATACATCAGACGAGGAATTGCTTTATTACCTCCTTTTTGTTTTCGAACAGTTAAAATTGAATCCCGAAAGTTGTTCATTAACCATTTTCGGAAATCTAAATTCAAAATCGGATTTGTTCGGACTGATAAGAAAATACATTAGAAATGTGGATTGGGGCACTAGAAATGACAGCGTAAATTATTCCTATGCGCTCAACTCCCTAAACGACCACGAACAATACTTACTCTTAAATAACTTTCAGTGCGAATAGTAGCAGGGTCTCTTAAGGGACGTAGATTTAGCCCTCCGGCCAATTTACCAGTTAGACCAACCAAAGACTTTAGTAAAGAGGCCATCTTCAGCATGCTCGATAATCTATATGATTTTACAGCATGCACAGCACTCGACCTTTTTAGCGGAACGGGAAACATTGCTTACGAATTCGCATCAAGAGGCTGCAAACATGTTACTGCGGTAGATATTAATGCTAAATGCGTAACTTTTATCCGTACTACTTGCAAACAGTTCGGAATAGAAAACATGGACATTCTTAAAGCGGATATCAAAAGATTCATCCCAAGAACTTCGTCTACATTCGATATTATCTATGCAGATCCTCCATTTGAAGGCGATGATGTTGAAAAAACATTAGACAGCTTATTGGAGAGCAAGATTCTAAACGAAGATGGCATACTCTTATTCGAACATACCAAAAGAAAAGATTTCTCAAAAAAGGAACGGTTTTGGGAACGTAGAAAATATGGTGAAGTTCATATCAGTATCTTTTCAGCGTAACAATTCTTACTTTTAATTTAATAACCACTAGCTATGAGTAAAAAAGTTGCCATTTTTCCTGGTTCATTCGATCCAATTACGATTGGTCATCAGGCCGTTATTAATAAAGCAGCAATGCTTTTTGATGAAGTAATAGTTGCCATTGGAATCAATACAACTAAAAAATACATGTACTCATTAGAGAGCAGAACCAAGTGGATTGAACAAATTTTTAGTGATCAATCCAATATTAATGTGAAAACGTATGAGGGTCTAACTGTTAATTTTTGTTCTTCTATTGAAGCGCAGTTTATAGTTAGAGGCTTAAGATCGGCCACCGACTTTGAATTTGAAAGGCAAATTGCTGAAATGAACGAATCTATGAACAAGAATATTCAAACTGTATTTCTTTTAACCGATCAAAAGCACTCGGCAATTAGCTCTACCATTGTTAGAGAAATCGTAAAAAGCGGTGGAAATGCCGACCAATTTGTACCAGCACAAGTAAAACTTAATGAATCGAATAACTAATCTAATTACCGTTTTCTTAGTGGCATTTAGCAGTTTGGCCTTCGGTCAAAACGTTACCATTAAAGGAACAGCTACCGACTACATAGGGAAATTCATCTCCATTGTTCAGAAGAAAGATTACATTTCTGGCCTCGAAGAGGTGAATGCCAAAAGCTTGGTTGATGAAAAAGGAAACTTTGAAGTAGCTTTCGACACGGATCACACGATTAAGTGTGTTTTAAGAATTGGTAACATCAACGCAAATATTTTTGTTGCACCCAACAAAACTTATGTAGTAGATTTCCCTAAAACACCAAAAGAAGCTGTTAAAACGCTCAGCAATTCCACATTTGTACAACTAACTTTTGAAAACGAAAATAAAGACGATTTAAATTACCAGATCAGCGAATTCAATATTTATCGCGACGATTTCATGGATAAAAACCTCGATTTATTCTACAAAAATGCTTTGCGGGTTCTTAAAGTAAAAATTGATTCTTTTAAACTAACCGCAACAGAGAAGTTTGGAGGAATAAAGAACGCATACTTCATAAACTATTTACAATACAGCTTTGCAGAACTAGAACTGGCACGAAACAAAAGAAAAACCGACTTGTACGAAGAGTACATTAAGCCGCATGGCATCTCGTACAGCAACAATCAGTATATGAGTTTCTTTACTCAGTACTACAAGCAAAGGCTAGGCTCTATGGCGCTTTACAATCAAAAATTAGCCGACGCTATTAATATCGACGAAAGTTTAGAGAAAGTTAACGAAGTACTGGCATCAGAACTAGGCTATAACACACCAAGGCTGAGAGAAGCCGCCCTACTCTATGGTTTGTTCGAAAACAGAAATAGCACTGCGCTTACCAAAAACGGAATTATCAAGATATTAACTACTATATCAACATCCAGCAAAACTCCCGAACATCAACAAATTGCAAAAAACATCCTTGTAGCTGTCAGAAAAAACATGGTTGGTACTAAGGCATCTAATTTTGAATTAGTGGACAAAAATGGCAAGGATGTTTCCCTTAGCGACTTCAGAGGTAAGTATGTTTACATCGATTTCTGGGCTACTTGGTGCGTACCTTGTTTACGCGAAATGAAAATGATGAAAAATCTTCAAAAAAATTATGGAGATAAAATCGTTATTATCAGTATCTCAGTTGATGATAATATTGACACAATGAACAAGTTTTTGCTAAAAAATAAATACAACTGGACTTTCCTGCATCATGGGAACTCGGAAAGCCTAAAGCATAAATATGATGTAAGGTCAATTCCGCTTTACTATCTAATTGATCCAAGTGGAAACTTTATGCGCTCGCCAGCCAGAAGACCAAGTGAAAACATTGAGCCGTTATTCAAAAAATTATTAGGAGACGGTAACTAGCTTGAAAAGAGCAAAACGTTAGATATCGGATGTCAGTTCGAGTGATTCGCCAACTGGCGGATCGTATCGAGAACAACCAATTTCCGAATCAAAAGTGCTTCTCGATACAAAATTATAAGCAGAATTTCATTCGAAGTGACACTTTTGGCAGGGCAAACGCATCTAAATCATAACTATCTAAATATCAGCTAATTGTATTGTTTTTGCCGTTAATTATGCGTATATTTATCTGATAATCAGATATTTATACTAATGAGAGAAGGAGGTTTATTATTGTATTTTTCAGGGATGAAAGATCCTCGTGTTGAACGGACTCGCTATCATCTTTTAGATGATATTGTTTTCATATCTATTGCTT
>JABSPQ010000188.1 GCA_013214205.1 Flavobacteriales bacterium | reverse complement strand
CTTATGCTCCTAAAGGGAAAACCCCAATAAAAAAACATATGTCAAAACGTTTTTCAATCAATATGATATCCACAGTTACCAATCAAGGGTTGGTTCAATTTATGATTTATAAAGAAAATATGAATACAGATGTATTAATAAGGTTTTTAGAGCAACTTGTTAAGTATCAGGATAGTAATGTCTTTTTAATCTTAGATAATTTAAGAGTTCATCACAGTAAAATTATTAAAGAATGGGAAGAAGAACATTAAGCTGAGATTGAGTTATTTTATCTACCGTCCTACTCTCCAGATAGGAATCCAGATGAATATTTGAACTGCGATTTAAAGTATGGTTTATCTGACAAGCCTGCTCCAAAAACGGTTGAAAAATTGAAAGAAAATTTAGAAAGTCATATGAATATGCTGCAAGAAAATAGTGATAGGGTCGTAAAATATTTTAACCATCCAAGCATAAAATATGCAGCTTAAAAACTAAACGTCTATTAATGCGAGATTAATAAGTTGTCTTTGTGAGTATAATTTTATTATTGGCTGAATTTAAGAGTTGTTATAAATGTATAATTGTCGTTTTGATACTATTCTGCGAGATAAACTTTTTCGGTGGTTGTGCCATCTGAATTTAGAACGCTTACCAAATATATCCCACTTTCGAATGTGAAGATGTTATCCCCGGCGTTGAGTATAGATCGTTGCATTTTCTGACCAGCTAGGTTGTAAATAGATACTGTACCTTGCCCTTTAACTTGAATCAAATTCCCGAATGATGAAATGGTGACTTCGTTGGATATTGGTTCTCTGGAGGTTGAAGTTGCAATTTCTCTTTTCACAATAAATTGCCCCATCATTCCATTGTCTTCGTGGTTTAAAATATGACAGTGATACATGAACGGAATTATCGTGTCTGCGAATGTTTCGAATTTTGTAATGAATCTAATTTCCGAAAACGGTTCAACTAAAACTACGTCTTTCCATCCTGCAAGCTGTGGTGGTGGAGGATTATCGTTGATATCTAAAATGCAAAATTGAATATCGTGAATGTGAAAAGGATGGGCTTCGCTTGTACTATTTAGTAAACTCCAAACCTCAATGTCGTCTAATTTGATGGTATCGTTAACCAGATTTAAATCAAATTGGTCGCCATTAATAAAAAATACTTGGTTCATTCCGCCGCTAAAAATCTTTGTTCTAAACACGTCTGCAATATTTTCGTCCCAACAATCAATGTTGTTTAATACTGGAGATAGTTCGGTAACAGGATCGGCAGTTGCAGGTTGCACGTTGCACTGCAATAAAGTGAAATCAAGATTGTCTAATAGGTTGTAGTTTACAGAATACGGCCCTGATGCACCTCCTTGAACTCCTGATGGCAACTCTGTATTAAAGCTATATAAGTTGATAGAGTCGCCTACTGCGTAATTGGAGAAGTCTATTACCAATTCTGCTCTTTCGCCTGGTGCCAACATTAACCGAGTTAAATCTATGGGAGTATTTAAAAACCCACCATCGGAAGCGATCATTTGAAATGTACTGCTGTCTTCCAAGCCAACATTGTAAGTTCTGGATACAGATGCATTTAGTAATCTAAATCGAACCATTTGAGCTGGTACATCTAAGTAAGAATTAAGTGTTCCGTTAATGGTAATGCTGTCGCCAACCCTTTCCATTGCCAATTGATTGTTTTCTCCAAATGTTTTATCTTGAATAATTATGGGAAATTCATCAACTCCATATGTTTTAGGAAGACGTAATGTATCTGAGTTTTCGTCTTCGACAATTATCATTCCTGCAGCTCCAAAATTGATGTGTTCTTGTGTTTTATGATGTAGGTGTGGGTGATACCAGAAGGTGGTGGCTTCGTTTAAAACAGTAAATTCTGGGGACCAAGTTTCGCCTGGGAAAATCATTGTATGCGGCCCACCATCGTTGGCTGAAGAGATGTGCATCCCATGCCAGTGTGTAGTAGTGGTATCGGTCATTATGTAATTGGTAACGTTGAATTCGTAGAATTCTCCTTTTCTCAACATTAAAGTAGGCCCTAAAAAATCGGAGTTGTAGGCGTAAGTTTTAGTTAATGAACCAGTAGGGAAAAATTGTTTGGTGGTGTCTAAAATGTCAAGATCGAAGACGGGACCATGTAAAGTGTCTGGAATATTTACCGGATTGCTTGCTTGGGCATGCACCATATTGACGCAAAATATTAATTGCAACGCAATAATTAGTGAAGTTAATCCTGTATGTTTTGCTTTCATTGTTCGGGTGTGTTTATGTTTGAATTCCCTTTCCTCACTAAATCTACTCATTAGTCTAAGTAGTTCGAAGATACTAAAAATCCTGAGTTGAAATTATATGCTATCAACTCAGGATTTCAATTTGTTTTATTCTAAAATCAGCTCGATTCTAATGAACATTCATATCTCTTAGGATGTTAACCGTTTTTCGGTATCTCCCAGATCTAAACGTACAATGAACAAATTTTAATTTGTAATCTGGCGTATAATCGATTGTATACGTCCCTGCTTTTTGATCTTTGTTTACTAAGCATTCTACTGCTCTACCACCAATACTTGTAATATGAATCATTACTCTATCATCTTCTGGTACGGTGTAAGTAATTTGAGCCGTTCCGGTAATTGGGTTTGGAGAAATGCTAATATCGCAAAGTGTGTTGTCTACATCTGGTTGGTCTGCTGCTCCAACTTCAATCGTAAACTTGTACACTCTGGTACCAACTGCATACATAAAGTTATCAGTTTTAACAAAACGATTGATGTTGTCATCATAAGTTGGATCGATTTGGATTTCTGTAAAAGTTTGTCCACCATCCATCGTTTGCATGGTAGTAAAATCTCCTCCTATCCAGCCTATATCTTCTGTAAGAAAGCCTATCCCTAAGGCTTCATATCCTTTATTGTAGTATCTGCCTTGGTAAGATCCATCGGCAAATTGTTGCTGGTCCCAATTCTGACCTCCATCGGTTGTGTAGTAGTAATATTTTTCGGGATAGTTGTAATTAGAAACGCTGAAATAACCAATTTGATCATTTACGAAAAATACTTTCCATGCATGATCATCTTCTGCTGTTGCTACAACGTCCCAATTATCTCCACCATCGGTGGTAGACCAAACTCTACTTTCCCCCGTTGTTGTTCTTCCTGTGATGATTCCGCTAGTTGGGTTAAAGAAATGTACATCTACCAAGCCTCCACAATTTTCTGCAGCACCTACATCTTTAGTGGTCCATGATACTCCACCATCTGTACTTTTATAGAAAAAAGAAGGACCATCGTATCTACCTACACCAACAATGTTTTTTCCATCAATTGCTTGGAGTCCACAAATTCCTCTAGGATTACCGCCTGTTGGTATGGTTGTTACTTCCGACCAACTGTCGCCACCGTCGTAAGTTTTATACATTAATGTTCTATCAGTAGTATTAGTTACCCAACTTCCTCTTCCTAACGTACCAACATAACCAGTATCGCAGTTAATAAATGCAATACACCTAAAAGATGTTCCTGGTGAGTCGAATACCTTTTTCCAAGAATCTCCACCATCTAAAGTTCTAGAAACACTGCCGCCAATGTTGCAAATAAAACCTGTATTGTCATCACAGAATTCTAAATCATCGTGATTCGTATAATTTTCCTCAAATTCTGTCATTATTGGTGAATTGGGCAGTACTTGCCAAGTCTGTGAAAAGCCTATTATAGCGGCCATCATTGAGACGGTAAATAGTAAAAGTATTTTCATAATGCCTAAGTTTTGTTTAATATTTATTGAAAATAAGAATAATGTTTTCGATTAGTGCACTTTTTAGGTTTTTTTATCGTTATTTAAAATTGGTGTAAATATGTGCAAAAACTTTTATGAGGTAAATTATGCTTTAGTTTGTAATTGTATTGGTAATTAATATGTTATAATGTCCTTGGCTAAATCTAATTATAGGGTTTGTTTCTCGGAAAACCTTTAAAAAGAAACTCAATAACCTAAGGGGATTTCTAAAATTTAAACCATTGATAATTAGCTAATAATGTGTATCTTTTATGTTGTAATTAATTGCTGTAAAAATGTATAAAACACGAGGAAACAAAGGCTTATTTGATGAAGAGTTCACCAAAGAACGCTTATCTACAATAGGTAACCCATTAGAATCGATCAGTAAAGTAATTGACTTTGGGATGTTTCGAGAGTCACTGGAAAACAAACTACTTATATACCAACAAAAAGAATAATGCTGGAGCCAAACCTTATGACGTAGTGATGCTATTTAAAATATTAATACTCCAACGTTATTATGGTCTAGGAGATAGCCAAGTGGAGTATCAAATACTAGATAGAACTAGTTTT
>JABSPQ010000187.1 GCA_013214205.1 Flavobacteriales bacterium | reverse complement strand
ATTGCTGAAAATTGCTCTAAACCTATTGAAAAATGAAAAGTCAGAGAAGCAAGGTGTTAAAGGAAAAAGACTAAAAGCGGGATGGGACAATAAATACTTATTGAAGTTGCTTAAAATTAAAGTATGAGTTTGCCCTGATATCCTGAAGGTTTTTCAGAATAAATCGAAAAAGATTATCCGAGTAGTTATCTACACACGAATTAAAGTCTGTTATAGTCAATTTTGCAGCTTTGGAGGTGTGACGCACAGGGTTTATCAAAAGTTACACCACATTTAAAATTAATCTAAATCGTTTTAATAATGTTTAATAAAAAAAACTAAATGCAAGCAGCTCCCCTTCCTATAAGGGGATGCTGTCACGCGGTACGAGTGACTGAGGGGTTAAAAAATGCGTAAAATTTAACAATGCTTAATTTAGCTCCTATCAAATCAACAAGTTGAAACTAAACAAAGAAAATATTGGGAGTGCGTTAAAAGAGGGATCAGATGATGCCTACTTCTACGTGTACAAACATTATTTCCCGTTTATGTGCAAGCACATAAATGGCATGATCCACGATTTCGACAAAGCAGAAGACATTGCTCAAAAAACAATCGTTAATCTTTGGAAAAAGAAAGAGCAGATAAAACCAGATCAAAATATCTTTAATTATTTAATGACCGCTGCGCACAACAACTGTTTAAATTTTATTAGGGATGAAGGTCGCCGACATAAAAAACATGAGGCCGCATCCGAAGAAATTGATAAAATGCATATGCCCGATTACACGGCCGAACAGGAATTGTTGCTAAAGGTAAATCAGATTTTAGATCAAGAATCTGAGGAGCGACAAACCATTTTCAGACTCAATCGATTTGAGGGCTTTACGTTTGTGGAAATCAGCAAAAGACTAGACATCCCACTCAATAAAGTTAAATACAACGTGGCCATGGTAATGGAAAAAATGTATGAGCATTTGGGCGATTATTTAACCATTTTAATATTAATCTTGATAAATGTGCTTTTGTTTTCACCTAAGTTCATTTTGTTGGTGTAATAATTATAAGCGTTAAAAAATGAGTGAAGAAATACATAAATCGTTAATTACAAAGTTGCTCCAGGGCGACATCACCGAAGAGGAATCTAAGCAATTGGATAATTTGATGGCGACGGATGATAACGCCAAAGCTTATTTCGAAAAGATGACTAAGTTGTATGGTATCACCGAATTGCAACAAGAATTCGATAAAAAGCACAACATCGATAAAAGTTTTCAATCTTTCTTGAATATAAGAGAAGACGAACCTAATGTAATTCCAATTACTCAAGGCAATCCGATGCTAAAAACAATGATGCGAGTGGCGGCGGCAGTGCTAATTGCATTGGGAGCAGGATATTTCTATTTCGGAGAAAAAGGACAATCTGAAATTACCGCAGTTAATGAGGGAGGTCATTCATCTGAAGTATTAGCGTCTAATGACCTGCTAACAATCGACACTTATCAAAAAGAAAAAACGGAGAAGAACCTTGCGGATAAATCTAAAGTAGCATTGAATATCAATTCAAAACTCACCTACCCCAAAACATTTGAAAGAGAAAAACGAATTGTAATGTTAGAGGGCGAAGCGTTTTTCGACATTGAACCAGACAGCACCAAACCGTTCGAAATTCATGTGGGCAATGCCACAATAGTGGTAAAAGGAACTGCTTTTAATGTTAATGCGAACGATCCTGATTCTATTGTGGTAACAGTTAAAAAAGGGGTGGTTTTATTTTACAACGAGAAAAATCCAAATGGAATTTTATTGGAGGCTAACAAAAAGGGTACGCTTTTAAGCGAGTTCGAACCAGTTAAAGACCTAAACGATAACGACAATTATTTGTATTGGTATGATGGTACTTTTTGGTTTAAAAATACAGAATTGAAAAATGTTGTTTCAATCTTAAACAGAGAACTTGGAATCAACATTTCGATTGCCAATAAGGGTCTTGATAATTGCAGGATTACCGCCACTTTAAAGAATAAAAGCAATGAAGAAATTTTGGAGCTTTTAGAAATAGTTTTAGACATAAATGTTGTGAAGGATAATAACAATTATGTATTATCGGGAGAAGGTTGTTAGCCAGTTGAATGCTAAAAGCCTATCTTGAAAAACCAAACTATAATCATTGCTGAGCGTTGAGGGTTGCTTTTCGAATTTTCTTTTGTTTTATAATTTTGTTCAATTTTTCTGCGGCTAGTGCTCAAGAAAAATTACTCGATACCAGGTTTAGTCTTAAGCTCACTAACACGCCGATAAACGACGTATTGTTCGCCATCGCGAAAGAGACAGACATCTCGTTTATATTTAACAGCAGCTTAATTCCCGCCTCCGAAAAGATGTCGATATCTGTTACAGATAAGCCATTACGAGAAGTTTTTAAATTAATTTTCGACCACTACAACATAGATTTTGTAGAGTATGATGGCAACGTTATCGTCAAAAAACAAAAGGGCCATACCACTATTTTTAAAGAGGAAAAAACGGTAATTGTAATTGATGACGTGTCCTTCGAAGTTGTGGCGAAGACGGAACCCATTGTAGAAGAAACTGACGTGTCCTCCATAGCTTTAACGAAGTGGGAGACAGAAGTTGCAGTGGAGACAGAATCTACAGCAGAAATATTGGAAACAATAGATTCAGTAACGGCTCCAATAATTGAAGTTGATTTTACATCTTTTAACTTAGACGAGGACAAACCTGACGTTTTGGAAGCTATTGTGGACACATCCACCATAGCTGATTTAGATTCATCGAACCTTGCTGACAACTCTGTTGAAGCTACGTTGCCCGAAGAAACCCCTAAGGAAAAACCGTTTTTTTCTGTTGGCATATATGCCAACTATTTAATTCCGGGTGTATCCAATGTAACCGATAATTCTGATACCATTATGAAAGCGCAAACTAGGTCTTCCGTGCCTAGTTTTGGAATTAGCGTAACCAGTCACTTTTCAAATTTTGAGATTAGTTTGGGCCTAAACAGTATTAAAATTGAAGATGAACTTTCAGCAAGCTTTTTAACAGATTCGTCTTTTACCACGGAGCTTACGGTTGTAACAGATTCTTTTAAATATGTTTTCCCCACCACAGGAGATACCGTTATGGAATATGTTTATGGTACAATTTCAGAAACAAAAGACACTTCCACACAACAGGATTATGATGTACAAAGCTCCTTCATTTATTTGGAGATTCCTGTATCCGTTCATTTGAAAATGGTAGAGAAAAACAAATGGTCGTTTGGTATTAATTTAGGCCTTACTGCTTCGGTTTTATTAAAAAGTGAAGGATCTGTTTTAAGCGACGATGGAATCGTTAATCAAAATCTTAATATGGTAGTGGAGAATGTTTTCCTAAGCCGACAAATTGGAGTTAATGTTGGCTATAAAATCAGTAATAGTTGGACAGTTTTGGCCAGAGCCTCGTATAAAAATGGATTACAGCCATTATTTTTAGATAATAATTATCCTCTCGAAACTGTTGATTACGTGAGTTTTGGAGTAGAAATAGAATATAACTTTAAATAAATGGAATAAAAATTCACCTAACCCTTATTTGCAGGTGTAATAAATACATAGCAACCATAAACAGGGTCAATCATGATAAAACCAAAAAGAGAAATTCTACAATTAATGAGCAACAGACTAAACATAATCGAATCACTTAAAGGGATAAATTCCGTTCGCACAGCATTGCTTTCTCTTGTGTTTTTGGTAATGAGTCAGTCGATTGTTAAAGCTCAAAATGTTAATATTCCAGATGCTGACTTTAAAGCCAAATTGGTAGCAAATAATGCCATCAATACAAATGGGGATAGCGAAATTCAAGTGGCGGAAGCTGCGGCTTATACTGGAACAATATATACCAGTAGTGGTTCTATTGATGATATAACAGGCATCGAAGCTTTTACTTCACTTACCATTTTGGATATTGGCTATAACAGTATCGATAGTATGGATCTTTCTCAAAATACCGCACTTATTGAATTACACTGTGACAACAACAACTTGTTAAAAATCGATGTTAGTCAAAATATTTTACTTGTCGAGCTTAATTGTAGTTCCAATTACCTGAAATACATTGATGTGTCAAGCAATATAAATTTAGTAAACCTAAATTTTTCTTATAACACGATCTATGAAATAGATTTATCTAATAATATTTTGCTAGAGACTTTATACACTCGCGAAAATAAATTGAATAGCATAGACGTTTCAAATAATACGCTATTTACAACCTTAAGTTTAGTAGATAATAGCTTGAGCGAAATCGACGTTTCGAAAAATTTGTTACTAACAAGCTTATCTGTCAGAGGTGGCCATTTGACTGAATTAGATGTGTCAAACAATAGCTTGCTCACGAATTTAGACTGCTCTGGAAATAGGTTAGAAAGTATAGATGTTACCAATAACTTGTTACTAGAAAGCTTAACATGTTCCTATAATCGTAATGAGAGTCTTGACATAACAGTTAATACATTACTTACTTATTTGGAATGTGAATCTAGCAGCTTAAATTCTTTAGATCTTAGAAATGGGAACAATGTAAACATGAGCCTGGAAGCATATTCCAGCAATAAATTGTATTGCATCTCAGTTGATGACTCAGTTTGGGCTACTGCAAATTGGAGTAACGAAATAGGTGGTAAATCATTTTTTACAAACGATTGCGGTGGAGTTTCACCAGTTATCTACATTCAAAATGCTAATGTTAGGGCGTATGCGTTAGCAAATACATCTATTAATACCAATGGAGATGATGAGATACAAGTATCAGAAGCTTTAGCTTTCAATGGGAGTTTAATAATTGAAGAGATGGGAATTTCATTTTCTTCGGATATAGAATCTTTCACATCAATCACCGAGCTACATTGTAAGGGTAATTATTTAAATAGCCTTGATCTTTCCAATTTCACAGCGCTTCAAATATTAGATTGTAGAAATAACCGAATAACCAGTATAGACGTTTCGAATAAAAATTCGCTTACCGAACTGTATTGTGATAGTAATTCTTTAGCAGGATTAGATATAAGAAACACGTCGATTACGAGTTTTAATGCTAGAGGCAATTCACTTTTAAAGTGCATCTCCGTTAACAATGTTGCATGGGCTAGCGCCAATTTAACCAACGTAGATTCCTCTGCAACCTTTGGTACCAGTTGTCCTGATTTGGCAGCAATCGTTTATATTCCAGATGTGAGATTTAAAATGAGCTTGGTTAACGATAGAAATATAAATACTAATGGCGATGATGAAATTCAGGTTTCTGAAGCCGAGGCTTACACGAATGACATCAATGTATCTGCCTCGAAAAGTAATTATAATTATACGGCATCCATTTATGATATAACAGGTATTGAAGCCTTCACGGCTCTTACGGAATTAAATTTTTCTGGTCAACTTATTTCCGATGTAGACCTGTCAGCAAACCTTGCCCTCACAACATTATTCTGTGGTGGCAATGAATATTCTACCATCGATTTATCTGCCAATACAGCCCTTACTTATTTTAATGGTTCCAATAGTTCGTTTACTAGCCTCGATTTGATAAGCAACACGCAACTCGATGAAATTGCTTGTGAAGAATGTTCGCTAACAAATCTAGATGTGTCGGGTAATTTAATATTAACTCGCCTTAGGTGCGAAGGCAACTCATTAACCAATTTAGATTTGTCTAAAAATGAGTTATTACTACACCTGGATTGTGCTGAAAATTCGCTTACCAGTATTGATGTATCAAATAATTTACTGTTGTCTACCTTCGATTGTAGGAATAATCTAATTACGGATTTAGATTTATCTGGCAATTCGGACCTCCGTTGGATTTGGTGTATGGATAATCAACTTCAAAGCTTAAATGTTAAAAACGGGAAAAACAATTATCTAGAAGACACCAATCCATTTACAGGATATGGGTATCCAACAATATATGCTTACAACAACCCTACGCTTACTTGTGTTACGGTAGATGATGAAGAATGGGCGAACGAATATTGGTCGGAAGGTGTTGTAGACAAAACCGTTTCTTTTAGCAACAATTGCGATTGCTTAAATCCGCTTTTGGTTTGTATTCCAGATGCCAATTTTAAAGCTTACCTAGTTGGTAACACTCAGATTAATACCAATGGCGATGATGAGATACAGGTGACGGAAGCGGAAAGCTATTCTCGAATGATTTGGGTTTCTGGTAAAGACATCTACGACCTAACGGGGATAGAGGCATTTACTAATATTACAGAATTGGAGTGCGATAATAATTTTTTAACCACTTTGGATATTTCGAATAATCAAAATATTGGCTTTTTGAGCTGTCATGCTAACAATTTGACTTCTTTGAATGTGGCGACTAATTCGAATCTTGAATATTTATCTTGTTCCAACAATTCGTTAACCAGCATTGATGTTTCTGGATGTACTCAACTCAACAACTTTTCATGTGAATTCAATTTTTTAACCACGCTTGATGTTTCAAATTGCGATTCACTAAAGTTATTATCGTGTCCGAAAAACTCCTTAACCTCTTTAGAGTTAGGAGGAATTAAAGCACTTGAAGATTTAATGTGCAGATATAATTCGTTAACAGAACTTGATTTAACAGGCTGTACAGGAATTATATCCGTGGATTGTATGAACAATGCAATCAGCTCACTCGACGCCAGTGACTGCCAAGATTTGACTTCTTTTTGGTGTGAATATAATGGAATGACCTCACTGAATGTTAATAATTGTGGAGAGCTATCCTACTTTGATTGCAGTAACAATTCATTAGCCGCACTTGATTTATCTACCAATACATCGTTAAGTCTTATTAACTGCGATAGTAATTTATTCACTTCGTTAGATTTTTCTGAGAACCCAAATCTATCAGCCGCATACCTTCAAAATAATTCGTTAATCAGTTTGGATTTACGTAGCGGCAACAACTCAAATCTTCATGGCGATTTATTAAGGATTTGGAACAACCCCGATTTGGAATGTGTTTCTGTGGATGATGCAAAGTGGTCCATCGAAAATTGGAAAAACATCGACTCTCAAACAATTTTCAGTGTAGATTGCGATAATCCCCCACCAGTGTTAACCCTTACAAGTACAAACCCGGGATGTGGTAGGAGTTGCACAGGCCAAATATTGATAGATATAAGTGGCGGCACATCTCTTTATCAAGTAGAATATTCTCACACTTCAGGATTCAATCATTTTGTTGAAGGAGGTAGCTTTAGCCTTGCCATGTTATGTGCAGGTACGTACACCATTACCATTACAGATGCCAACGATTTAACAAGCACAGATGAGGTTACTTTAACAAACGAAGAATTAGAATCTAGTATTATTAGTCCAACAGATTGTATGGATACATGTGGAGGTTGGGCCATTGCCAATCTTTATGAAGGCATAGAACCAATTGAATATTTATGGTCTAATGGAAGTACCGAATCAGATGGAAGTACGGATAGTTTATGTGGCGGAAGAACCTATACCGTAACAATTACCGATGCCAACGATTGCATCGCGATAGACACAATTTCTGTAGACTGCCCTTCCGATTGTATGTTGTCGATTTCAGGTACCATTTCTGGCAATGGAAATCTGTTAACCGAAGGCACAGTTGAAGTTTATTATGCCAATGGAGATTACGATCAAACTGTTTCTGTAAATTCCAATGGAACTTTTAAAATCAAATCTTTATGCGAAACGGAATATGTGCTAAAAGCGATTCCTGGAGGCGTAGATGAATGGAGTTATTTACCAACGTACTACGACGATGCAGACAATTTCGACGATGCGTATACAATCAATATGTTGGCCAATGTAATAGAGCTAAACATCGATTTAATTCCTTTCGTTGGTATCAACGATCAACAGTTGAATGAAGAGTTAATTTCCATCTACCCCAACCCTACCAACGGTAATTTTGTGGTAGATCT
>JABSPQ010000186.1 GCA_013214205.1 Flavobacteriales bacterium | reverse complement strand
TTCATTTTCGTAATCTTCGAATTTCAAACCCAACATTTTGTACCGAGCATCACGGTATTGTTCTATTGCTGGTGCCCCCACGGTATTTCCATATGGACAACTTATCATCTGAACTATACAAGGGTCGTTAGGACTTTTAGTGTACTCATACCTCCCCATACTTACGGGAAAATCCATCATTATTGCTTGATGCATATTTCCTGGAGACATCGCCATTCCGATTTCCATTTCTTTGAAGGCTCTCCAATTCTTTAGGCCCACACTTGTGTATTGCAGAGGGCATTTCGTTTGAAGGCCCAAAGCTGTGGCTTGTTCTTCTGGAAGGTTGGGGACAATATGTGGAATCATCATATTGTAACACGCCATCACCACGTTTTTTCCTTTTACTTGATACGACTTGTTCTCGTTGATATAGTTCACAAGAACTTCGCTTGAATCTTTTGGATTGCCACCGTGCTGTACATTAACCACAGTACTGTTTAATCGGATACGAACAACATTGCTCGATTTATCTAGCTCAGCGTATTTGAATTTTGACAACACAAGCTCTTCGGCGTTGTTCCCTTTTGCCACACGAGGAATCATCTTTTTTACTAGCGCTCTGGCTATGCTGGCATTGCCATCTGGAAAATGATAAATGTAAGGGTTGTCTTCATCGTATACTTCCTTAGTTTTAAAGCCAAGAGCTCCGCAGTTTTTGGCCGTTCCTATTGTCATCAAATCTGTTCCAGTTAGGGCCCAATCCAAACCTGAATTCCGAGCCATTCTTAAAATTCCAGGATCATCTACGCCCAAAGTATTTTTTAAATAGTCGAAGTACGAATTAGAATCAATGTAGTCTTCCAGTTTATCCTCGGGGATGTTTAATTCATGAAGGCCACCGTTGAGTACACGAAGCAATTGTTCCTTTCCCTTCTCGCTCAAAGGTGCTTGTTGGGCCGCAGTCTCGTTCGTTAATTTACCCCCCATTATTATCCCCTCTATATAGTTGGGGTAATTACAAAAGGGGTGTTTAACTACCTTATCTTCTCCAAATGTTTCTTTGTTGAAGTAGGTAACAGCGCCTAAATTATTCCTTTTGTAGAAGTCTTTATCATAAGCAGTATTGAATAGCTCAATGTCTACACCAATATCTTGTAGTAAGGCATGTACGTTTTTACTCCCGTGTTTTGGTTCTACGATTGTTTGAGAGCCGCCGTACCCAATTCTAAGCTCTCCGTCAATTGTATGTTCATTCCGCTTTGCGTGTCCTCCGAAATCATCATGATTGTCCAGAATAAGTACGGTCTTATCTTTTCCGTGCTTTTGTTGATAGAAGTAAGCAGCTGCGAGACCGCTAATCCCTCCGCCAACCACAACCAAATCATAAGTTTCTTTCAACTCTGTAGTTGCTCCCCAGTTCGTCTTCTTAGTCCATGCTCTGGCGTGTGAATGTGTGTTTGAACCTGGGTGACTTCCCCTAAGCCCTGTTAGCGATGGAGGATAATACAAGGGGTCTAGAATGTCCAAAACAGTATCAGTTGTACATCCAAGTGGAAGCATTGCTGCTCCAGCTGCTAATAGAGTACCATTAATAAAATCTCTTCTTGTTATTTCACCCATCTTTTCAATTCTCTTATGGTTACTAGTTACTAATGCATGAGTGAAGTTAGTGCTTGGGCACGAACCGTGCAGCGGTGAACTTTACTTGTTCGTTGTGTTGATTCTGTCGCATCTATTTTCCAAATTCTAAAATAAACAATCTAATCGATCATTAAGCTGCTAAAGATTCAAATGATTTAAACATACTTTCATCTTGACCTATCAACTGATTTTTCCTCAACATATGAATCACTTCTATACCTGCCAATGTCCTTCTAGCTGATTCAAACTCTTTGAAGCCGAGGCCGTGTAGTATCCGCCACTTGATAAAACGATGATCCTGCTCTACGATATTGTTCAAGTACTTACATTGCCTGATTTATGCTTAAACTCTTCTTGTTCCTTTTTCCAACGGTGGATCAACTGAGCTCCAATGCCCAAATCTCGTCCTGCTTTTGCAAAATTCTGTTTTTCTTCTGAGAACTTCACAGCATTACGTTTGTAGACAGCTGGGTAATTTCTTTTCTTTTTTGACATTTTGCTAAATTAATTTCTAGCAACAATATCTTAACTAACTGTCCAGTCTAATGTAGCACTTCCATTTCGTTCTTTGGCTGCTTAATTTGAATTAAGAGAGGTGTTTTAGAATTCAGTAAAAATAGATACAACAGAGCCAATAATGGCAATTTAACCGTCCAATACCCCCTTATTACCCCATAGATTTTTTTATCCCGTATAAAAAGACCATACTTTTGTTAGACTAACTATTCACAATATGAATTACATGAGCTTATTAAGCTATAAATGATTAGTTACTAAAGTTGGGGGTGGATACAATTGCACATCTTTTATGTGTATATATTCGAGAAAAAGCCCTGCTTTTCAAAGCGCAAAACGTTAGCAAACATTAAACTAAATAATATACAACATGAAATTTTTTTATTTAGTATTGGTAATTACCACAATTAGTGTTAATGCTCTAGCACAATGGACACCAGTTGGCCTTAATCTAGGTAATTCTTCGACTTATGCCGGTCCATCCTTAGTATTTAATCCATCTACCAATGAACCATATATTGCGTACCCTGATGGAGGGGCTAATGCTTTTGTAATCCAAAAATTTATCTGCGCGGCAGCTACAGGGACAGATACAAGAACAGAATGTAATTCTTATTCTTGGATTGATGGTAACAGCTACACAGCAAGTAATAATACAGCTACTTTCAATATTTTAGGTGGTACGGCAAACGGCTGTGATTCTTTAGTAACACTTGATTTAACCATCAATAGTGTTTCAGACCTTAGCACATCAGTTTCTGGAGTAACGATATCTGCCAATAATACGGGAGCAAGTTATCAATGGTTAGATTGTGACAATAATAACACAGAAATAGCTGGCGAAACAGGACAATTATTCACGGCTTCCCAAAATGGTAATTATGCTGTTGAATTAACAGAAAATGGATGTGTAGATACAACTGCTTGTACAGTTATAAATACTGTTGGAATTTTAGAGAATAATTTTGGAAATGAAATTGAAATTTATCCAAACCCAACAGATGGGAATTTCTCAATTGATTTGGGGAATAATTACCAAACCACAGTTATTACAATAACAGATTTAAGTGGAAGAACAATTCAAACGAAAAGATACAATGACAGTCAATTATTAAACTTAAAAATAAAAGAACCAACAGGTGTTTATTTGTTGATTATTGAATCAGAGAATAAAAAGGCAGTAATTCGATTGATAAAAGAATAAAAACGATTTGCCAACAAAGGCTATAGTTAATGTGGGGTTTGGTAGTAAATTCAAAATTAATTGCAATAAACTATCATCGCTAAATCTTTGATTTAGCTTTTAAACGAGATTAAGTTAAAAACACAAAGATTTAGCTACGTGCGGAATTGAAAATTATCGCATTTCAATCCCACACTAACCATAGCCGGGTCGTTGTAGGTCATTAATGAACAGAAAATGGAAAGATTGCAAAAAGAAGATTACATACATGGAGGAACTCAAAAGGACTTTTATGACGAAGGTGACCGAGAATTTTGTAATTGCCCTCTATGTGGAAAAGACGATTACTTAATTTTGGATTCCGATAGAGGGCTTTCAGTAGTTAAATGTAAAAGTTGCGAACTAATTTATACTAATCCCAGAGCAAAAGATGCCCAAGAAAATTATTTTGGGGATGCGACAACATTTTACAATGAGGCAAGATTAATTTTCCAAGGAAAAAAAACTCATCATAGAGATAAGAACTATGAATATGAATTAAAAAAAATAAAAAAAATAAAAAAGAATGGGCGACTACTTGACGTTGGGACTAATATGGGGTTCTTTCTTAGAAAGGCTAAAGAGTTAGGTTTTGAGACTGAGGGAGTAGAACCGAGTGCATCATTAGCTAAAATTGCGAGAGATAATTGGGGGTTAAATATTCATACTGCCTTCTTAGAGCAAGCTAAATTATCTCAAGACCACTATGACGTAATTACGTTAATAGACGTTTTGGAACATGTAACAAATCCAAAAGAATTATTAAAGACAAGTTACAGTCTACTTAAAAAGGACGGTATTATTGCAATAAAAGTTCCAAATGGTGATTACAACCATTTCAAAATGAAGTTGGCAAAGAAAACTGGAAAAGATAAAAACATGGATATTTGGGATTGTTGCGAACATGTGGTGTATTATACACCAAAAACATTTCGTAAAATGATTGAAGACTGCGGATATAAGATGAACACCTGTTTTATTCCACCTCCAATTCACTCCCCAATATGGGCAAACCTCGTAGGCCATTATCATCAATACCCGTCACCATTTATTTTAGATTGGAAACGAATAACATTAAGAAATCTACTTTACTACTTGGGTAAGATTGAATTCGCTTTAACAGGTAAAACTAAGTTTGGACTAGACTTAATGTTTATTATTGAAAAAAAATAACGACCAAATCCTAATTGACCAGGAGAAGGAAATCGAATCATTTCGAAGACATTGTAATCTCGTTCGTTCCAAGCAGCACTTAAATTACCTGCATCCCCATATCTAAAAACATTGTTGTTGGTGTTCGTTGTGATAGGATGTACCATGCCTAAAGTAGGGAAATTACCCAAAGTGTCATTAGACCAAGCAACCCATCCGCCGGTACTTGCAGTTGGAATAACAGGTGTGATACCATATTGACCAGGAGAAATAGTATAATTATTTGTTGGTGTTGAAATAAAGAAATTATCTAAGCTTGAATTACGAACACCACCCCATGGCATATTTAGAAAACTAATATTGTCTTGCCCAAAATTATAAATCATGTTGTCTACCTGCACAATACCATTTCCTTTGTTCGAGTATGAAGTATAATACAATAAACTAGAAGTATGTCCTATGTTCTCGAGGTCTTCAGTATGTGCCTGTTGACCCCAATTTACAGTTGTGTAAGACATTTTTTCAGGATTGTAGTAATCTGCAACAAGAGGAGAATAAAAAGGTTGATTTTGACTGGGAGTTTTTAAATAGACTCCTGATTGATGAATAAAATAAGCTGAATCTGGTGGGTTATTTAATGATCCATCTACACACACCATTTGCCAAACGTCATCTACCCAAGGCGCGTATGATGTTCCACCTCCATATGTAGGTTGAGTCCATCCGATAGGTCTCCACTGTGGCGGTACAGATTCGCCAAAAGAACTTCTAAATGAGTATAACTGACCTCCTTTTCCAATTCTAATTTGATAAGATTGAGTAGAGTCTAGTGGGTTATCGTAACTCAACTCAGCGTTAAAAACAACATTTTCAGGGAAGCTATCTATAGCCCAGTAGCTTGGAGAAGGATTATAAAATAAATTGAAATCAAAACCAGTTGAATCTGAGATTACAGCCCCATCGTCAAAATACAATGAGGCTAGGAGGCTGTCCATATTCTGCGAATATCCTTGAATAGCAATAAATAGGGAAGCGATTAATAATTTAAGTTTCATGTGTATTTATGTTTGATTAAAGTTGATCTTCGGTGAGACTGATTTTGTGACTAGAAATACTATTGTAAGTGTTTTGCTCATTCGGTCTTAGAATTCTATTTGCTTTTGTAATAAAGACGTAGTCCTTAACTTGTTCGCACCATGAAACACTTTTGTTTTCCAATTTGATTAATCTAGATTTACTTGCAATATATATTTCTTTCCAAATGTGATCTTGGCTTCCGCAGATAGGACATTCGTTGTCTAATGCCTTGATGATTTCCGTGTTATGCTTGTGTTTGCGCTTCGTATGCGTCAAAAGATCTGCCATTGTAAAATTAATTCAAATGATTTCTAAAAAAAAATAAAGAGGGGTAGTTTAGGGGTAAGTGTAGTTTTTTAATGAATGTAATAGATTCTGATCAGCATTCGTTAATGTCTTAGACATGTTTGATGCAAGAGTTTTAAAACTTAATGACTTTGATTACTTCTCGTGTTCCATTCTGTAATGTGATAAAAGCGAAGTAAGTGGACTTGCAACAAAAAACTGGACACTAGGTTAAGATCATGCTGCTAATTGTTTATACTTCATTTCTAATTCAAGTTCATTAATAGTTTTGTAATTCAAAGCTGAGTGTCTTCTATTTCTGTTGTACCAAGTCTCGATCCACTTGAAAATTGAAATTTCAGCATCAGAGTATACATTGTAGTGATTTTTGTAGACCCATTCTGTTTTCAGACTCTTAAAGAAGCTTTCAGCAGCTGCATTATCCCAATCCTTCAAAAGCAGTGCTTTTTCTTCTTTTCTGGACATACTTTGATCCACAAGTCCTTTGTAGCTTTTTAGGATGTTTCTGAAAGTAATACAGG
>JABSPQ010000185.1 GCA_013214205.1 Flavobacteriales bacterium | reverse complement strand
TTTAGCCGTAGTTTCCTTTTATAGTTCCTTTCCTTTTTATACAGAATAGTTAATTCTTCTTCGCTCTCTTTTATAAATATATTAGCTCTTTTTCCCATACTATAAATATACGAAATATATAGGCAGCTTTGAATTTAAACTGGTATCACAGTCTGATCTTGGCAAGCAAGTCGGTACTTCTGGGGATATTATCGGTAAATACGAACGCAATGAGGTAAAACCTTCTATCGAGGTAGCTTCTAAGATTTCTGATGTGCTGGAAGTAAGTTTGGATTTTCTGCTTGGAAAAATTACTACCGAGGTTAACAAGCAAACACTAAAACGGATACAGGATATTGACAACTTACCAGAGGAAGATAAAAACCATATCTTCTACATGATTGACAATCTTATTAAAGCGGCTAAACTTAAAAGCTTGTAAAAAGAAAAACCTCTGATTTCTCAAAGGCTTATATTGATTTTACGTGTTGACTTTCTAGGCTGGCGTTTTTTTTTGCAGTTCTAATTATCTATCTGCTTTCCTTGAGTTCTTTCTCTTTCACTCGCATTTGAAATCAGGATATTTAAAATATATTGTATCCGAACTAAGATTTAGGCCTTCATACACAATTTTCACATTTAAATTCCCTGCCTTCCTTTTTGACATTCCAGCTGGATACAACCTAATGCCGTTACTTTTCCCATTATTAAAATCAAAGTTTAAATTATCTACCGTAAAATCGCCTTCCTTGGCATCAGCAATGTACATTCCTACTGTATTTTCGAAATACTTAAAATGAAATTCTATTGTTCTACCAACAATACTATAATATTCTTTTTCTATATGATAGCACATGCATTTATCATTATATTTCCCAAAATATAAAGGTCTTTTCACTTTTATTGTATCCCCGCTACATTGCTTAAGAAAAAACAAATACCCTCCATTATGAAACCCTTGATATGCTACTTTTAAATCAGATTGAGAAAATGCAACACTACTACATAGTACAAAAGACAGGGTTAATAATAATATTTTCATTATAATTCCAGTATTAATTTATTCATGATTTGTTCCTGTCCTTTTAGGTTTTCCTTGCAACATTCTTGCCTTATTAAAGAACTTAACTTTTCCTTTTTGAGTCTTTTCAGAATCAATGACTGTTCCCTTATTAATTACATCTAACCCATGGTCTAAAACTTCATGAAAGAATGTAGATGCTTCATCAGAAGTTACACCTTCTCCTGATATTGGAGAATTTGCATCTGGTTTATGAATTACCACATAGACATTTGATTCATTTATTAGCTTGTTAAAGAAAGTAATAGAAGTGGTAGCTTTTTTTCCATTAACTTCCATAAAGCGAATTTCATCAACTTTAACCCTTCTCTTTTTTAATTGTCCATTTTCAAAAGTATCGTCCACACCATCACCGTCACCGTCATAAGTTTGAGTTTCATATATTGACCTGCTTTTTGTAAACAAAAAATCGTCTTCCTCGGTGCTAACGTTCACTGTTATTCTTTTATTATTGACGACCTGAGCTAAAGATTCAACGATATCTTTTTTCTCTTGCTTCACTGAAGGGTCATTTAGTATCCTTTTTACATAACGCTTATTAACTTTCAGTTTTGTTCCTTTAAAGCGAAACCCATTATCTACTCCAATTACATTTCCTAGATAAGTAGAAATCGATTCTTGAACATCTTTATTTACGGCTACTAGTTTTCTTCCATCAGGATCAATTATAGCAATAGGATTATTCCCAAAGCTAGCATAATCACTAATACTAGGATAGGCAGAAGCCAACGGATCTAAACTTAACCACCTCATTAGTCTTGGATCATAGATCCTCGCACCAAAATCGTAGCTATTTCCACTGCCTTTTATTTCGTCATCTTTCTCCATTCCGTTAAAGCCGTACCTATAATCACCCGTCATAGTTCTACCTGGTTGTGGCATACCGAATGGATAATAGTTACTAGCACTTTTCAAATCGGCAGTATAAGATTCAACGCCCGAACCGATATTTACTTGAGTAAGTGTTGTATTGCCCATTTTAAATTTAGCTTCCTTATCACCTGTTGTAGAGATGGGTTGTAATTTAACAATAATTTGGGTAGCACCTCCGCTGGTTTGGAATGCCAATATTTCATTCGTGGCATCATCGCTTATGGTTTTTCTGGCGATTTCTCCATTATCATCCGACACGATGATGTCGAATACAGCACCATTTTTGAATTGTTCTACAAACACACTGAACTGATAATTAGTATTAGCTGAGATACCTGTATATACTTTGTAGGAATATCCATTAAACAGTCCATTGTCGGGTTTAACATTGGTCTCTAAGGATCCTTGGTGCTGAAGATGGAACGTAGCGTTACCTGATAATTTCCAACCTGCTGAATCTGTATCGTTATT
The DNA here is from genome assembly GCA_013214205.1 of Flavobacteriales bacterium. Lineage (GTDB taxonomy): Bacteria > Bacteroidota > Bacteroidia > DT-38 > DT-38 > DT-38. Next base: position 22,066 of record JABSPQ010000185.1, on the reverse strand, counting down.
AAAATCGTTACTTTCAACAACAGTACTGGAAGAAATACCGCTGTGCCATTTTTTCCTATCACTTACCACGGCTCTTACATTCCCTAAATGATCTTTTAGCTCGTAAGATTTCTGGTCTATCCTTCTACTAAAAACATCTATAGAGTCCGTTATTAGCATTGGGAGAGATCGAACCCTATGTGCTTGTAGAGGAAGTCCGCTAGTTAGGTTATAGGTGGTGCCTATAACTGTTGTAAGGTCTATCGAAGTAACAATCTCAGACCCTGTATTGGGACTCTCTATTTTACTTAATATTTGGCCTACACCTGGATTTATATAAATACTACCATCTTTGGCTCTACGAACCGTGCCTTTAATCTTTATTATTGCTTCGGGAACGGTTATTTCAACCACCTGGCTATCAGATAAACGAATTCTTTTTACCAATACTCTATTTTGCCCTTTCCCTAAAGAGTAGTAATAAATGTACTCGCCGTTAGGAGAAAAATCGAAAGAGACAATTTCGTAATTTCTATCTTCCAATTCCATTATTTTATAAATAACAGGATTGGTTAATTCCCCACACGCAGAGTTCAGTTTGTACATTACTATTTGTGGAAATTTGGGTTTACCACCAGGCCCAACCTCTTCAGCTTGATTGGATACTGCTAAATATCTCCCATCTGGGCTAATCTGAATCTCTAGCGAATTGCGTTTTTTTAATTTAGTAGGGAATTCAGCTAATACTTTTGCTTCATCCACTCCATTGGATGTTATGGGGAAACCAACTATTTGAACCGATGAATTCATACCGTCCTTAAATTCCTTGGCAGTAAATAGCCAACTGAGATCGGTATCGTCATCGATTAATGCCAAGGCATTAAAATAGTTATTCGGCTGCCCAGTATTGTCCACACACTTTACTTGATTGGTAATGGTATTAGAAGTAGTATTTACATCGTTTATAAATGGAGCCGAACCCATGTCTTTGTTTAGGTTAAAGAAGATGTAGTTATCGGCATCAGCATTGGTTGGGTCTTTCATGCTTATTGAGCTCGATTTTATACTTGGTTTTTCGAAACTCCCAGTAATAATATTGCCATTACTAGCAACAACTTCCATATAGGGGGATGGTTTACCCATACCTATTAACACATCGGCATTACTAAAGTTATAGGTGTTGTACAAGCAGTTACCATCTTCATCCTCTGCACTACCTACAACAACTTCGTTAAGAGATTTATTAGCAAATGGAATTGTATCAACTGTTAAAGAAAATGCTCCATCAAAACGAATTTCTCCTTTATAAAGCTTGTTGATGTCGATTTCCTGCCACATACCTCCCATAACATTAATAAAACCGTTATATTCTCTAAACGCTATGCCCCAGCAATCAGATTCTGTTTTGCGTATTTTAGGCGCTAAAGACGGTGTACATGCGGTTACCGGTGTGGTTGTGGTGGCGGTTTCTTTGTATGCCATTCTGGTCCCCAACCTATCGCTGCCATAAATTGGCTGTTCGATAAGTTTGGTTTCCACAATACCGCTGGCTTCATCTTTACTGTACACACTCATTACGTTGCCGCTTGCATCGCGCACATAGTAGGTAATGGTTGGTATGTTGCTTAAAGTTGCAAGGGCGTCGAAATTATTTGATGCATTAAATACAGATGGGTAAACGGTTTTACTTACCCGGTTTCCTGTTGCATCGTATGCAAATTGGATGTAAGCTTTGTTTAAACCAGTACCCAAGTAGGCAGGCATAATTTCAGAAACTTTACCATAGGCTGTCCACGAAATTTCGGCAATGCCTTCCTGTTCGTCAGCAATTAAGTTCCCTATGGCATCGTACTCATAATTACCTGCAACTTGCCCATCATCAATATCCGTAGTATATGCATGGCTATCAATTGTATTGTCCTCATTAACATAATCTAATTTATTGGTTTCGCTAATGTAGTTATAGGCCATGTTGTCCATTAAAACTTCAGCTGGCGAAACACCTTGCCCATTCCGCGATAGAGCTGTTATATTGCCATTACCATCGTAGGTGTAGGCCGAATTGTATTCGTTATTAGTATTGTTACTCCAACCAGTCGAGTAATAATCGAAATTGCTAGTTACAATTCTATTGATGTCGTCGTACGTATATGCATTGGCTGTTAGTTGCTCATAAGTTCCATTTCCTGTTGCCATGGTCTGGGCTGTCCAAGTAGCAATGTTGCCATTGTATAAGTTGGCACCCGGAATGTAAATACTATCGTTGACCAGATCTTCTGCCGGTTCTAAGAAATTACTAGCAATTGCATCATAAGGCGAATTTGAATTTATAAAATCACCACTAAAGTACCCAAGCGTCATTGCAAAAGCATCTTCTGCAAAAACGGTTGCATCATCTAATCCAGGATCGTTGCTTGGTATTAAACTAGGGTGATTGATTCCCTTAAGCCACCCTTGAAGCGTGTACACATAATCAATTCCTTGAATGTTATCTTCCCCTATTTCAACCCTTTTAAGCGGGCCATGTGCGTAATATGAATAATGTGCATCTCTGTCCCATATTTTGTCATCTACAGATGTTTCTGCATTCACAATTCGGTTGTCGGAATCGTAAGTATATCTGTGGTAAAACTGATCTGACTTACCAGCGTTGTAACTTACCACCAACACGTTGCCACTAATTAAATCGTATTGATAGCCTATGTGTTTTTTACCCAAGCCAGCAATGTCTTGAATCATCCACTCTACATTGCCATGGGGATCGTAACTAAAGTAAGTTTGGTTTTGATCGGCGGTGGTGGTTATATCGCCATCTTCATCGGCCATTATTTTACTCACTCTGTTTTGTAAAAAGCGTTGTTCGCTGCCATCTACATAGGTTAAATTAGTTTCTGCTGTTGTGTATGTGGTAATTGTTTTTTGCGTTTCGGCCAGCGGTTGACCATCGACCACACTGTTGGGGAAGTCTTTAGAGTTGCCTATGGAAACATCTGGCGATGGTCCAAATACGGCCGCTATTTGGTGTGAGCTTAAACCTACCTCTACAATTCTGCCCAATTCGTCGTATTTAGTATACGAATAAGTAGCATCAACTTCTTGTTGTGCATTCTGAGAGAAACGCAATTGTCCGATGTCGTTGTACACAAAATTAGAAGTGCCACCATCGGGAGTAGATTGGCTCTTTTATTGCTTAACGCTGTTGTACCCGTATTCGGTAACAAAACTGTGATAGTTGGCTTGATCTCTTGCTGTAACTTTTACAAGTTGGTCGGCATCTTCGTAAAAGCTAACGCCCGCTGGTGGCACTGTTTTAATAAGGTTGCCCGACCTATCGTAGTAGTAAAGCGTGTAATGGTAGTAATCTAAAGGAATTTCTAAGGTAAATGTTTCCGCTGGTTCGGCGCAAACTTCTTTATACTCTTCATCGAATTCCTCAATTTTCAATTCAATTATGTTCTCTAATTGGGTAATGATGGAGTTTAAAATGTTTTTGCCTTGTACTTGTTCGGCAGTTAACGTTTTAATTTCATCATTATCGTCAAAATCTGAAGGTACCCATTTGAAGCACATCTCGGGGAATCCACAGGGAATGATCCCTACAATAACATTAGCCACCCATAAATCAGGAAATCCCTTTACATCGCAACTTGTACCAGCTATAAAGTACGAGTCGTCTTGTAATTGTATAATTTCAGACGATCTAACTTGGTCACCATAGCTACCTTCCCAATTCACTTCACCTTCCTGGTCCAAATTAATCAGCCATACATCTGCTGATAAACCATCGGTTCCATTAGTTTTCTTTATCGTATTTGAATTTGCTTCCGAAAACGAATACCCTCCAATAAGAATATTATCATCATTTGTTTTAAGCAAGGTTGGTCTCCCGTATGGAAAAGTAACTTTAGCACGCATGCCATTAATATGTTCTATAACATCCGTGTTTCCATCATCATTGTTTCCTCCAATAATTCTATTCCAATCTAAAAAATCAGGTGCATCAACTTTATCAAGCAGAGGATCTATTAGATCTTCTATCGTTTCTTCGAATTTATACACCCAAAAATCCGTTTCACCATAAGGACCTGCCCCTGTTGTATTTTTATATACATCTGTAATGTCACCCCTTGCATCTCCAGCAAGTACATTTAAATCGGTATATCCCGAAACAACAAAATTACCTGTACTTAGTTGTAAAGCGTCCATTCCTATTTCATCACTATCTGGACTTCCATACAACTTGTCGTAAAGTTGAATGCCATCCTTATCTACCCTAACGATGTATGAATCATATTGATTTAAAACTGCATCATACTGTGTACCTACCATCAAATAACCTTCTTCATCAACATTGCTTGTGGTCACATCATCGTTAATTTGGATTAAACCAAACATGTAATCTTCATTGGTTGTTCCATAATTGTGAGCCCATTGTACAACATATTGGTCATTTAACTTTACCAACCAATAATCGTACGTTCCGTTATTGGTGGATACATCACTTGCTGCGAGATTTGTAGATAATGGATCAAGTGGGTTTGTCTTCATTCTATCGGAATTGGAGCGCATTCCAATCATAAATCCACCATCAGATGTTTCAACTATTTCAACCAAATCATCTTCATTAAAACCACCAATATAAATTCCATTATTGTTTATGGAGAAGCCGATGGTCATTAATTTGTTTCCGTAAGCGCCGTCACGAAACAACCTCGCTTCATAATTACCGCTTGCTAATCCCAATGAAGAAAAAATTGCCGTACAACTGCTCGCGTCTACTGCGGTACAGGCGTCTCCGTTTGGGTTAATTTCTATCATGTATGCAAACATATCCACAGGATCATCAATATATTCTTCATCATCAACTTCGCCCTCATGATATATTCCGATCCAAGCCCATTCGTTCGGTGTGTCGGTATCTACATTCGCAAAATAAATGGTAATATCTTCGTCAATGCTATATACTTGTTTGGCAGAAGAAATTGTTGGGCCTATTGCGTTTTCCAAATCATAATTTACATGATCAGTCACTTGATGTACTACAACATTGGCATCGCTCCATGTGTTGTATAGATAAGCATATGTGTTGTATTCGGTTGCTCCAACTATGTAATTACCGCTTGATTTCTCTAATACTCTTTGATCTTTTGACCCAGCTCCCAAACCTGGCAATACTTTATCCCAACCAGTTGTTCCCTTTAAGCCATTAGGTTCTACATTTAATAGCCAACTTGCATTTTCTAATTCATAGTCCTTTCTATCAGACTGTACGCATTCATCTGTTGCCGGATCGCACGCGTAGTAAGATGAAGTACTGGCTGCGATGAGCAAGTTACCATCACTTGTTTCAATTACGTCGGCAGACAATTGACTATTGCTGTTTACGGTTGATCCTGTATAATAACTTTCCCAAACCAAATAAGGAACATCCGACGAGATGAAACTGTTTTCGAGAAGGCTTTCGCCCGATTCGCACATGCCACTGTTGGCTAAGGTTAATTTGTACCCCGACGTAATTATTTGCGCAATATTTTTTGCACTTGCATATTCGTCTCCCGCTACAATAGTGCAGCCATTTTTACAATTGTCTATTAACGCATTAACCATGCATTGTAATTCCATTTCAGTTATTCTATATTCATCTTCCACATCAAAATAACCTGCATCTATTGCTATAATCCCTGCTATCCAATCGCCGTAGGCATCTTGTTTATCAAAAAAGAATTCGTCGTCGTAGATCACATAACTGTTATCGTGCAGTAATTTTCTACTTCTCATTTCGAAACTTGCCGATTTAGCCTCGCACACAAAACCACAGTTTTCTTCTACATCCATAATTGGATCAATGCTCTCAACACTTGGCAAAAGGTATTTGGTGCAACTTCTAAATACTTCCCAATCGTCTAAATTAATTATTGGTTCTGGATCTATTCCATCTAACAAGTCCTGTTCAATAGCAGAAGTTATTTCTGTTTTGGTAATAAAATTGGACCAAGGTGTAGATCCTCCTGGGTAAAAGCCAATTGAGTTTGAAGCTGTTAGGTCATCGACACGACATCCTAAGGAAACATCAGAGAGTTGCATTAATTCTTCGCACTTGCAAATTGGGTTAGCGACGTCGTATTGCATCGTTCTGTATGCGCGAGTAAGGTAGCCTAGTTCACCGCCACCATCTTCTTTTGTATTGGAATAATCGGTTGTTTTGCGGCCTACCTCATCTAAAAAGGCATCAACAAAGCTGTGCTCTATTGTAAGTGGGCCGAATTGTTCAAAGTCTACTGAAGATGATCCCAAATCACCCCAATCTGGCTCGTAATTCTGAAAGTCTACTCCTTCTATAGCTTGTAAGGTTGGTACATAAGCTGCTACGGTTTTTATCCATGCATTCCACAGTTCGTCGCATTTGTAGTCGTACGGGTCCGTTTCTCCTAACATGTTGTTGAGCATGGTTTCTATGTGATAGGTACCGGCTTCATACCATGGTCCAAATACTTTTGTTTCGTTGTATGCTGGTTCGTACCACTTAATGCTATCCATGGCGTATTTAATAAACTCGTTGGCTGCTCCTATACCAGGGTTGGTACAAATTCGTGGTTCCAGTTTTTTTGATCTAATGTGAATTTCCTCATCACAACCAAGGGCTACGTTGTAGCCTCCATTTATTAAATCATGAGTAATGTAACCATCGTAGATATTGTTAATATCGGCTGCTTCTAAATCAGCCTCTTCTAACAGGTATGCGTACAACCCTTCGTAATCTGCATTTTCAAAATCTTGCAAAAAATCTACGGCGTCGTCGGAGCTGGTAAAATCAACATCTAAAAAGGCAAGAATACCCGCTAACCTGCACTGGAACAAAGCATTGTACTCATCATTCAATTGTTTGATGTGGGTGGTGGCGTAGTTTTCTTTGTAAGCGGAAGTTTTGTTGATGTTGTTGGTATATAAAATTCTTTCGATGGTGTAGGTACCCGGGGCTAATTCTATTTCATACATGGTACCATCTGCATTTGGTGCGCTCTCGGGGGCAACTGCAGTTCTTGTTGGTGTAGCAATTGTTCCAGCACATTCGTCTCCCAATTGCTCTATTTTAGCTTGGTAAATTACTACGTCGGGTTGGTTAACGTCTTTAATAATGATGTCTACCGTATAATCACAATCTTTACAAAAAGGTATTTTATCAGCCAAAGCACACTGACTATCTTCGCAATCGGCAGAAATTTTATCTGGCGTAAGTAAGTAGCCAAACTTTATAAATGTAGATTTAATTAAAGCAAACTTTTGAATGATTCGAGTGCCCTCACTAAATTCGGTTTTGTTATCGAGCACTTGCACAAATGCTTCGGTCTCCCATTCAAGTCGTTCCATAGAATTAGAACCGCCTGCATCTGCCAAACAAGTGGCCAATGTTCTACCATCTTTGTCCATATAAGCAACGGAAGCAATGTTGTTTACATCTATGGTAATTACCTTGTTAACAGCTCCGTTTCCGTTTGAGGCTTCGTCTCCAAACACCCTAATTAATTCTTGATCTAATACGCTAGAATAGTACGTTTTAACCACCTTGCCACCAATTGCATGCGTTGCACCTATGCCACCTTGCATTTGTACCCTGCTTGATCCATCGCTGTAAAAGAAACTTTGTGTAAATGGATATGCCTCTGCGCTTGGCACGTTTGGTTCCGAACCGTCTTCGGAATAGTAATCTAAATATTCTCCCGAACCTGTTTGTACAGGATTGGCATTATTATACAGACCTGTACCTCCTAAATCGAAATTATCGTCTTTGTCAAAATCGGCGGCGGAATAATTGCCTGAAGCACCTACCATTAGTTGGTCGATATATGCGAAGCCTTTGCCATTAATTGGCACTGCCATGGATTGTATAGCAGGACGGCCGCTGTAGTCCATAACTGTTTGAGCAACAATTATTGCGTCTTCTTCCTGTAATTTAGCCTGACTTTGCACTACTTGTTGTAACGAAGTGGCATAAGTGATGTGTTCGGCTATTCTCGTTTTTACGTTGTCTTGTTTGCTGCCTTCAGAAAATGTTCTGGAGTATATCCAATTAATGTCTTCATCAAACTGTACGTAATCAAAAGAGAAAGAAGCATCGTTAGGTTTAGCAGTAACTTCATCATTCTGCCCGAACCCTGGTGTGGCAGAATATACTCCCCAGTTTTTATCGTTGGCTATGCCCCCATCAAAAAAGTTACCAATTGGTCGTACTCTCCAAATGTAACTCCCTGTTCCTTCCACAATAGATAGCGTAATGCTTGGGTCGCTGCTTCCTGTTTCAATGGTCATTGCTTTTGTCCAATCTACAGATGCCACCGTTAACGATGTACTTGTAGGGGTGCTGGATTCGTCGAACAATCTTAATAATTGAAACTCGTAGTTGGGCACATCACCACAACTTAATGTCCAATTAAAAGTATATGTGTGTTGTCCTGAATTAGGGCTAGATGAACTAGCAGATATTAACGACGTTTCCGATCTGACATCCACTTTGTAGTCATCTTCTAAAAACATGGTTAAACGTGCGCCATTGTCAACAAGGTTGTTGTTAAACTCCAACACGGTTACTTCAAATAGCAATAACTGTTCGTAGTCGTTTATAATGTTTATGCTTAACAGTTGCTCTGGTGCATATTGGTTAATAGATAGTTTACGGGTAACGTCAATTACTTCAAACCCCGCTGTAGCAGCTCTGGTAGAATAGCCTATTACCTGTACGGTAACATCTGTTACAAACGGTGTAGCAGCAAGCAAATAATCGTCGCCTAAATCGAGACGAACGTTAACAGACGATGAGCTTAGTTCTTTGCTCATACATTTATTAGATGTTAAATCGGCACAACCATTTATGCCCAAAAGTTCTTTTTGTGATAGATTAATGGCATCGTTTATTCCATCTTCGTCGAGCGTTACACTTTTGGTTAATGCGGTGGCTTCTGAAGGGTAAATATTTATTGTTTTTGTTCTAAAATCTCCCGTGCCACATTGGTTTACCCCTGCAACTTCAATAAGTAATTCGCCACTACCATAGCTAGCTGCATTAAATGATACAGAAGGGCCGGTATATAAGGTTAAAGTTCCACCTACTTTCCATTGATAAGTACGGGCTCCTACGGCGTCGTCTATGGCATAAGTAACTGTACCAGCGTCTGTACAAATGGCTGCGGGGCCTTTAATAAAGTCGGGTTGTAGTGCGGTTGGAATAACTGGGGCGGCAATTTCTAACACTTCACCAATACCACAAGCATATACTGGCGTTACTTTAATTACGCCTTCAAACTGATCGAATTCTACTAGTATTGGATTTACATTACCTGTTATATCTGCGGGAACCGTTTTTACCCTAAATGGAACTTCCCATGTAAGTTCTAAAGGAGGGTCATCAGTTGCTCCCCATGCGGAGGTATACTCGTATTGAGGAACATCATTTATGGCTGGACAATAAATACCAGGTGTAGGATTGTTGGTTAATGTAAGTGTGGTATTTAATGGAGGTGTTCCATTTACAGTTACATTCATAGTTACAGGAGTTCCCACAAAATTACAGGTGTTGTTTTTTGCCATTACTGAAACGACTACATCTGTTACTCCATTTACTGCATAGTATGTATCATCTTCAAACGATACTGTTGCCGTGTTTTTTGTAGAGTTATATGAAAGTTCGGCAGGTGCTTTTGTGCCAGGTATTATTTCCCAAACATAAGAATCTGCATTGGTGATACCCGATACAGTATATTCTATTTCGGTGTTTTTACAAACTTCCGTTGGGCCAGTAACTGCTCCCAAGGTTAAATCTAGGTCTATAATTTCTCCCCAGTAGGTTAAGTATTGATTCCAATACTTATTATGTATAGGACAGTTTTTTACGGTTGCAGAAACAAGCACTGCTTGACCAACTCTATCGCAATCAAAAATTACAATTAATCGCTTGTTACTTTCGTAAACTACTGTTGAATAAGCTGGCTTAAACCAATTAACCTTGCCGCAATCGTCGTTGATAATAAATTCGTACTTCTCGCCAGCTATGTATGATGTAGCGTCTACAGAATTGTATATTTTTAAAGCCGCTTCGCTTTGTAGCGCTCCAGCACTCAATAGAATGGTTAAAAGAATAAACTTACTTAACCGGGTTAATTGATTTAATTTCATTGTCATTATTACTTGCTTGTAAGTTGTCTTAAATCTTTAATTCTGTACGAATTGTACTTTTCTAATAGTTGGCCATTGACAGCAAAAACGTAGCTAATGGCTGGTTTTATTTTGTTGATCGGATAGTTGTAATCAATGTTGTGGTAGGTTATTTCCATCTCTACAACCCCATAGGTTTGATCGAAAATAATTTTCACATTCCTTAATAAGTTAGAAGCTTTATCTATGGTGTAAATCATTTGCTTGGCATTAACAACTCTTTTACCAGTTGCGTTTGGCACCAAAGTAATTTCTAATGCTGGCTTGTTTTTAATGGTTACTTCTTTGCAACTGGTAACTTTGCAATAGCTGAATAGCGAATCTGCAACGGCCATAGAGTTTGCCACCATTTTGTCTTTATTGGCCTTGTTTCCCCTTTGGGTGATGAGTAAGGTTTTTTCAGTTTTGCCAATTACAATAGAAACTTCTTGGTCTTGATATACAGCAACGTCATCGGATATCATGTGCGATGAATTGGTACTGTGGTACACCTTAGAACGTACGGATGATTCTATCTTTTTATTCTGCGTATTGGTTACAGTTCTAACGGTAAAATCTAAAAGTAATGCGGTTGATTTTAAAGACGCTAGTTTGTCTTTAATTTGGGCATTGGCCGCTATTACTTTTTCTAAACAACCTTCATTTCCTTGTGCTATTAAGGATGTTGCAGATAGCATTAGCACCACAAACACAGCAGCTAGTTTGCTATTTAAATGTGTTTTATTGAAGATAACCATTGTTGATTTGAATGATTTTTGAAGCAAACTACATTGAGCATGGCTAATATTATTATCTAAAAGTGCACTTTGATCTAATCCCGAAGTTTTTAGATGACAGGAAGTGACATTTTGGGATTCCATGTTTTTATAAATGGAACCCTGGCTGTTTAAACTATTCATCATAATTACCTGGCTACTTTTGGCGTGTTGTATTGTGTTTCGGTAATGGTTTTAACTCCCCTTTCGGTTTCCACTAGCTTTCTCACCAATTTACCTTCGGCATTGTATTGGTATTTTAAGGCGAAGTGCTGATCGTCGAAACTGGCTAGCAGTCTTAAGGTTGCCGGATCGTACACGTAGGTAATCATCTGAGCATCTATTGGCTGTACCCTGATGTCGTCTATGTATACAGAAAATTTAGGCACGTCTTCCATTTGGATGCGCAGTGTGTATTTAGCTCCTTGGTTGCCCAAGCGAGATACACTGAAGTAACCACCATCGTCGGCCACCATACCAAAGCCTTCTATTAAATCGGTGTTGGATAACTTGGCTTCAAATAAATTCCATTCGCCAGAACCAGCAAGCTTTTTGAATTTAACTGATTTACTGCCTCCGAGTTTAGGTTGAACCTGCAAGGTTAAATTGTCTTCCAAACTATTTGTTGGATCGGAAGAGTTGATTAAGCTTTGTGATTTTACCCACATTTTAATAGATATGCCGGCTTCAAACCCGTTTTGATCTAATATTTGCTCACCTAAACCAAGGCCGTTGCCATCACCGTCGAAAAAGAGTTCTAAACATTTAGAACCCGTATGTGCATTTTGGGTATTGATGCCAGCATGTGCCCCATAAATTTCCATTCCATCTTCAAATTGATTGTCTGAATTGTTGTTTGGATCGTCTTGAGGATCTTCGAAACTTTCGAAGAATACAGATTTTTGTGCGGCATTTTGAGCAATTAAATACGGTACGGTTTTACTATACCCAAATTTAGCTGCGCTTTTTATACCTAAGATGTTCTCTTCCTCTAGGGCTTGTCCGTTTGGCGAATAGGCCAATACAGTGCTGGTTTTTTTCCAACCACGTGCTTCGTTGGCTTGGTTGGTTTGTTGACTCAAATTAAATATAGACAGCTCGTAGGTACCTTTATCGTAATTTTTGGTTCCTGTGGTATAATCCGACACATAGGTGTATTTGTTTTTTTGTCGGAAATGCCCCTTAGCACCTGTTTCATAATCGTTGCCTTCGTATGCAAAATCGTCATCGGCAGGATATTGTGTTACATCGTAAGTCCAATTGTCGTCGAAGCTTAGGGCTGTAGAACTAACCACGCCAGTAACTGTTTCCTTTTCGTACAAATTGTTGCAGAATTTAATACAGCTTACTTCGTAAGGCGAGCAATCGTTGTCGCCTCTAAAGTATACCAGCTGCCCGTTGTTTGGGTCAATATCAAAACGACCTACTGGGCCTGTTTGGGTGAAGGTGCAAATCGGAGAAGAGTCGTCTGTATACAGGCAAATACCAAAAACCTCGTGTGACATAGCTTGAAGAGGATGTTCATTATTCAAAACTTCAAAAGTTAAGCAACCAGATGAATTTTGCGAAAATTTACCAATATTTCCAGTAATATTTGATGTTAAAATTTCTTGTAATTCTTGTACTCCACCTGGGTCTGCAGGAATTTCAGTCCCACATTGCGGTACACTTTTCTCATAAACAATTGGAATTGCCTGATATGATCCGTTTGAAGAACCTATTCTTGGTACCAACTGTGGCTGAGGATGTGATTTAACTTGAACCTCCAAGCTAATAGCATCAAAGTTAGAACCGCATGTGGATACAATTGTTGCATCACCATTAGGCTGTAGGCAATCCAATTCAATAAATAAGTCTTCATCTCCATTATTAGGAACAAACCTAATTGAAGATTGCTTTAATGCATCACTTGATTCATCCACAAAAGACATTGACACACCGTTAATAACTCCTGTTCCAAAGTTAAAGCAATCTGACACTTGTACTTTCCAAGTTCCGTTTACAGAGATAATATTAGGTACAGGGTTAACAGCTTCGGTTACCGTATTAAATAGGTTATACAAAGAAACATCATGATAACCTTGCCCAGATGTTTCAATATGCGGAATGAAAGGCTGGTTTCCTGTATTGACATCATTCCCATCAGAATTAAAGCAGATTTCTCCTGAACTTTGCGTACTTGTAAATTTTAACATAGAAACTAAATCCTGTTTTACACTGCTACCAGGAGGCGAGAAGCTAATCTCCAAATCTCTATCGTATGAATGATCAAGATCTAAACATATTGATTCCAATCTCATAAAATTAAAATTGTCAGGAGAAATCCCTGAAACGTCAACATCAAATTCCAATTCAGTACAACCTTCAGGAATAGTCATTGGGAATAAAGAAGCTTCTGCATAAAAAGACTGCACAGTGGCATCGGCGTTTATCTTTATTGCCTTTATGTTATCATCTATGTCAAGATAGTTGCTTAATTTTTCAGGAACCAAAGAGCCATTTATGTTTAGGTATTCATTTTCTAAAATTGCTTGCCTCATATCATCCCCTCTTGAATAAGAGTTATCGTATGTTCTTTCGTAAGAATATAATCGGTTAATCGCCACGCCATCAATACGAGCAATGTTATGACCTATTTCAGATACAAAGCCTTGCTCGAAAAGCACATCTTTACCCCAATAATCGTCCATAAAGTCATTTAAGTCTTGTACAATAGGATGATCCATAACTGGAATATAAGTTGACCCGTCCCCTCCTAATTCTAAGGTTACGTATTCATTTCCTTGCGTATTGCTTTGGCTGACAATGATATTTTTTTGGATTTCACCACAGTTACCCATTTCTGTATTACGAAATTGCAACGGCCCTAAGCCAGCACCTGACCCCAATGCATCTATGGTGGTTTTGTTTACAGTAGTTGGGCTTCCTGTACCTAACGCATCGGTTAACAACTGCGCAAAAGCCTTTCGTTGAGCCATTTCGGGGCTTGCCGTTTCGTTGTATGTGGTATCGCCATAAGTTGTAAACCCACTAGACGCCGCCATTAATTTGTTGTTTCTAATGGTTCTAATTATTTCTATGTCGTTATCACTCCCGCTGGAAGCAGCCAAGTTGCTGGTGTATTTACTTGGTAGCAACCTAATTCTATTGCCTTCTGTTGGGCCAATGTGAGCCATTGCGCTGTTAATTTCAACCCAGTCGCCAGCATTTAATTGCGCCATTGCGTCGCATACGCTTGTTACGGCAGGAGTTCCGTTTAAAGAGAACTCTAAGTAATATTTGGTAGCATCTTCCACTACTGTAATGTCTATCCCATCGGCACCATCGTATATCACCAACCTTTCCGATTTCGCCATTTGGTCGAATTGAGGATAATGGTCTGATGCTGGCACAGAGAAAGTAACGTACTGCCCATTGTGTTCGTCACCATTAATGTCTAGTAAATGGTGCGAATCCGTTACTCTGGTAACAACAGGCTGCCCCGTATTGGGATTGTAGGCCAAATTTTGAGTTCTGTGATAGATTCCATCTGCGTACGAAACCGTTTCGCTTAATACCGATGTTAAGCTTACCAATTTACTGGTTGCATGCGTTCGTAAATGCGTAAAGTTGGTGGTAAATACAGGTATTGCAGAAATGTATGCCATAACTAAAGGAGGACATACTGCTCCTGTTACATCAATTTCTGTGTCGATACTGAAAAAATCGTCTAACACTTCTTGAGACATGAAAGCCAATTCTGTTTCAACACCTGCCAATTGCAGTTTTGTAGGGTTCCCTATGCCTTGATACATTGGTAGCGAATCCGTTAAGTAAGTAAAGTCTTGAGATGCGGTTAACACCAAACTTTTGTAATCGCTTATGCTTTTAGTAGAGGTAACAACACCAGCGTATGCTTTTTCTGATTTTATTTTACCATGCATGTCGTTGGCAGTAAACAAATACGACTGGGCCAACCACTGCTTATTTTTAAAGTAGTTGGCAATGCCTAACGGTAATGGTAAAAACTCAGCTAACTCATCGTCAATTTGCGTGTTGGATGCTTTAAATGGGTGGGTGCGTGCTGTGTAATATTCTTTTACAGACAGGCCCGTATTGGTTTTACCCTCATGGATACTTTTTATAATTACTTTGGAATAGCCTATTGAAGGCGCTGGCAAAAATGATTCGCCAATTGGCCCTTCAAATTGTTCTTTATCTATGCCCGAAACAATCTTTTGCCAAAACGTTTTGGCTTCCTTAGGCAAAAAGCCAACTAGTGCATTTTCTTCTCTGGCAGAACTAGGTTCGTTGGTAGCTACACCGCTACTTCTTAACATGGCATCTCCGTAAACATCGGTTACACTGTTGTCGTAGTCTTGGTAGATGTATTCGTTACCAAATAATTTCTCTTCGCCTGTAACAATACCTGGATCGAACATTAGCAATCGCTTTACTCTTAAACCACCACCTTTTTTATCTTGAACAATTGGAATTTTGAAGTAAGACCTGGAGTCACTTTTCTTTAAACAATAGTCTGCAGGATCATCAACTATAATTAAATCGGCTATTAAACCAACTATTTTCCTAGCACCCGATTTAGATGCTTTGTCCATTTCATTTGCCGTAGCGGAAACGCAATTACCTGTAACACCTATGCTACCACCTTTAAATTTATCAACGTATTCTCTACAAACCTGCTGAGGTAAGGCATGTTTACCACCACCTAATTTCAGGAATATTTGGTCGTTACCATCATATGCATCATCAATTCCAACATCGGTAACAAGGGCATATCCTGTAACATATTCGGCATCGCACTGATTAAAATCAGGATCTGCTGCACTTCCTACAAGCCTATAATAAAACTTAAAATAAATTCGTTGGTCTTGTCTGTTTAAGTATTGAGATTTAATGAGGTTAACTAATTCTGACCTTTGATCGTCGTTATAAACCCCCAAAGCATCCAAATCGAGGTAATATTTATCTTCTTTCGCATCATTACTATGTGTTATAGTACCTAATAAATTAATCATGGCATGTGCATTTTTATCTTGCACATAGCAATAATCATCTTGCTCGTATTGCACATGAATCTCTCCACCTGATGGTAGTTTAATCACCTTTAACTGCCATGCAGCAGGATCAAAAGCACTATTGGGGTTCTGATTAACCCACGATTGTTGATCTGCGTGCCTGCTAATTCCATCGTGTTGATAATTACCCCATGAATCTACATTTCTGCTATCGTAACCTGGATTTTCTATTTTTCCATTCCCATAATTATCTAAATCTCCGTATGGCGCAGGGTATACATTATTTTCAGGATATTGGTATTCGAATTCGTAAGGACTTATTTTGTGGTTTTTAATGTCTTTGTATTCAAACCAAACTCTTTTAAGGGTTAGTTTGCCTTCGTTGTTGGTTGCATTTGGCAAGCCTACCATTAATTGCTTGTTGATCGAAGGATTTGAATTGTATGGGTAATATTCGAAGTGAACCGTTTTAACTAATTCATCATCATTATCACCATGTCCTTTTTTATAGAGTTCAATGGAGGTTAACTTTTGCAAAGGATTGTCGCCCATTGCATATTCATCAGTACTTGCATCTATTTCCTCATGCTTTGCATCAAACCCGTCGTTTCTATCTTCTGTTATAAATACGGCACGGTGTGTTTTTGTTTCTACAACATCAAGAGAATAGATTTCTTTTTCTCCTGTTGTGTACGACCCTAAATTGTCTTTGCCTTTGGTTCTTTCTCTTTCGTCGAAAAACAAGCCTGTGTATGGCATTCTCCATTTGTACCAGTCGTCTGAGTCTGTATCCTTTTTATCGTAATGACCGTATTGTCTGGCGTATTTAAATTGTGTGTAACCACCAAAGTCATCTTCCGATGGCCCGTTTAAAGTTCTATCAATGTATCCTTCTCCTAATATTTCGGTTAACAACCAAGTGTTGGCATATGGCTCAGGAGACTTCTGCCCTACTTTCATTGTAAGTGCATTCTTACTGGTCTCGTCGGTTACGTCTCTGTAAATAATGTATTTATCTGGTGGCGTGGTTTCATTCCCAACATCTACCGACAAGCTCACTTCGTTTCTAGAATATACTGGCAGTCCGTAAACATACCTTGTACCGTCTTCGTTGGTTATTCCAAATTCTCCAAATTGGTTTTCTAAATTATCACGTTTAACAAGGCCATCAACATTGGCATTTCTAGTATATCTTCGAGGTTGAAATGTACTTCCTGATCCACCCGATTCCTTTTCCATTTCGGCATTTGTGTTGTAACCGATATAACTACTTCTTCCCGATCTTTCAGATAATTTATGGCCGATTCCGCTTACGCTTACTCCTGTTTTTGTGATCACAGCTCTTTCATCACCAAAAGGATTGTCGTTGTCATAAATTACATTACCTCCTAAGTCGTTGTTGAAACGAAAAAATACAGGTTCGTCTTCTTCCGTATTATCAGGATCTAAAAAAGAAGAACCGTTAGACCATCCGTCTACTTCAAGCGAATGTGAACCAACCATTATATTTCCGCCGCCACCAAAATCGAAACCAGCTTCTAAACTAACCCCAAGAGAAACCATGGTGGTAGAACTATACGTTCTATTTGGTCGGAAATGACCGATTTCTTTGTGGTACATTTTAAAACCACCGCCTAAACCTTCTCCACTTAAAATAAAATTGTCGGAATTAGCAACAGGAATAGCAGTGAACTTGTCCCATTTATCATAAACATGCTCTTTCTCTGCCCCATAGTCCATTACGTTAGTTGCAGAACTAGCACCCGCATGGGCTGAGTACATATAACCGTATGCGTTTTTTGTTAAAACACTGTCGCTTCGTTGAACTTTAAAAGTACCAGAAGCCGAAAAATTGGCTCCCACGGGAGCACAAAAAGGTGTAGGAACCATACCAACACCAGTTGATATAGAGAATCCTGTATAGCCTGCTTGTGTTGTTGGCCATTGAATATGGCCATGAGATGCAACACCGTAATTACTTCCCATCAGACTAATAGCGGATCTTCCTGTCATACGTCGAGTATTGCTAATCCTTTTATTGGATTTTGCTACTGCTGCCATTTTGTTATCTACAGCGGTAATTTGGCTTGCTACTTGCCTTTTATCATCATCGCAACCTTCTGCAACGGATGCTGACTGAGTGGTAAGCACCTCTTTTTCTGTCACTAAAGATTTTAATTCTTCATTATTTTGCTTCTTCTTTTTACTCGATATGGCAGCTGCAAGAATTGCAGCAGGGTTAACCGCAGCGCTAAAGCTTCCTGTGCCATCGGTAATATTAAATCCCAAACTGGCCATACCGCCTCCAAGGTTTAAACCTACTCCTACACTTATGTAGCTCGACAAACCTCTATAATTGTTGTATGTAACTGTTTTCCCCAATGAAGCAGATAAACTGGCCACTTCCTTATTTGGGTCTCCGCCAAGCGAAAAGAGCTCAACACCTGTTCCAATATTCGCTGATGCAGTCCAGTTGGCTGGTACTTTGTTGTATGTGGTAACCTGCTCTCCATCCCAGTCATCAGGGTATCCTCTTTTTGATCTGTTTATCGCACCAGGGTTCAATGTCCAGCCAGCTCCTACCCATGAAGCTTCCTCCTCGGGCGACGCACCACTGTGGTAGGATAATGAAAGCGCATAGCCACCGCCTTCTGTACCCGGGATATTAATAACCGGCAAATTATAGGTAAAATCTCCCGTAAACTCATTTACCATATGGGTAGTTGCAACGGGTTCAAAACTGGCAAAGTCGGGTTGTGTTGGGCCGCTAGTTAAAGCCAAGGCAGCTGTTGGTGCAACTGCTTCAAAAATCATTATTGCCAATAACATTATGGCTACTTTATGATAGATACGATACTTGATTTTTAATCTCAATTTCTTTCTCTATTAATTATACAGCTACATAGGTAGCCATACTTTTATTTATATTTCCTTCGATAGATTGCAAGTAAACAATAAGCACTCGCTTCCTACTATTTCTTCACAGATTGGCTATTTTAAAACCATTAACATCCTGATTATCTTACGATAATCATCGCTATTCTTAAAGTATTTTTTCAAGATTAATTGCTCGTGCAAATGCAATTTAAATCCTAGATATTTAAACCCGTGAAAGCTAAGCTATGTAAATACCTAAATAGACTGCCAAAGTAATACGCAATAGTTATTAACCGTTATTACCTAGATAATATAACGGATTAGCAGACGTAATCATAACGACTTGACAACAAGCATATTTCACCCGGATACTTTTTAAACAAATGTTCATAAAAAAAAGTAACAGATAAGTATAAAAAAGAAATGTGTAACATAATCACCTCATTACATACCACTTTGTTCATCTTTCACAAAGTATTTCGTTCCCTTTTACGCCCCAATTTTTCAGTGTACATAAATTGATAAATCAGGGAAAAACAGGCTTAATTTGAAGATGTTTGGTTGAAACTTATTTTACTTTCCAAAAGTCAATTATTGGAATCGCATTAATATCGGATGACTTGAATTTAAAATGATTTATTCCTAAACCAAACAAATCGTCGTCGTAAACAAAATCTAACGATTCTTGATTCAGTAAGTCTTTTCCATTTTGCTTTTGAGCAAACACAAACACGATACTTCTACTTTTTGTTAATCCATATACATTTTCCATATTAGACAAAACCGGACTCACACTACCCTCTTGTGTCTTAATCGAAACATATTGCTCTATATCAAAATTCATTGCATATACTCGTTTGGTGTAATCCGCATAACTACCAACCCCTCTATACATTATGTCTCCTCCAACATCCTTACGCTCGTCGGGACCAATTTCCATTACAAAGGTTAAGCTCCCTTTGTACAAATTAACAACACTATCTATTGTCTGCTGCGAATAGCCCACTTCATCTTGCAATTCTCTATAGGCTAAAAACTCAACAGGCGAATACCTCACCTTAATTTCTAGTCCGTTTACATAACGAGTTTTAGAAAGGTTGTTTTCGGGATTATGCAGCCATTGCACGTACGCTTCATAATTATTAATTGAGCTCTGATTACAGGACAAAAGTAAAATTGCCATTGCAATCATTAAATAATATACCGATTTCATTCTCCTCCTTGGTAATTCATGTTCAATTCATCTAATATTTCATTAGTAATATCAATTCCTTCTTTGCCATACATTAAACTGCCAGCGGCTGAGGTTCCAAGAATCACATCGTAGTTATTTCTATCGCCATAGTCTTCTACAAAACTATTAATCTGATTTAAAACACCTTCTGTAATTTTATCATCCTCTTCTTTGGCTTTCTTATCTATCGCTTCGGAGTATTGCACAAAGTTGTTTTGCATGGCTTGCATCTTCGAACCACGCTCTTGCTTTTCAACATCACTCATCCCTAAAAAATCCTGATTATACAAGGCTAACTCCTTTTGATAATCCTCTTGTAAGTTTTTGATATTCGCCTCCCAGTTTTGCGCTTTTTCGTTGAATTTATTATGTGCTTCTTTCATGCCAATGTATCCATACACCAATTCCTGAGATCTGATGTACCCTATTTTCGGCTGATTGATCCAAGCCATTGTACCTATTAAAATTCCGGCTATTGCAAAAACCAGTACCACCTCTCCAAATAATTTACTATTCATGTATTACTTATTTTTTGTGACGAAAAAACACGTCGTTTATTAGATATTCTTCTTCCTATGCTATCAGCAGAGAGCAAAACTTTCTGTTTTTGAGTTACCCCAACTATAAGGAGATCTAATTATTTGTTTCTATTATTATGTGACAAACTCACATTACTGGTTTTCTAAATACCACCATCTCCTGCTGTGCCAATATTAAAAAACAAACCCAACAATATCCTTTAGAACAAACTACAAATTAAACTATGCAAATGGAATAAAATTGGCGTTTAGCATATACTTCTGGCTCCTAGCGCTCCAAAGTGGTTAAAACTAGGTGATTTACGCAGCCAAAAAAAGAAATGAAACAACTATTTATTTAGATGCATCTAATTTTCACGATGCCAGCAAATTAAAGATTTTGTTATTAGCCTATGGCAGAAATACTTATGATGAGTATTGACAATTCAAATATATTACCTCAAGCAGAAATTACGAATTTCCTAAAAATCTTCCGAAATTTTGACATACAATAACCCCAAACTAACTTGTCGATCGACAGGCAAGTACTTAAAGTCCTTGCATGATTTTTCAAGCTAATCGTGATTCGTTTCACTAAGTTGTTAAAAAGCCCGAACAGCACGCACACGACCCATGTAAAACTTAATGTTCCCGTTCTGGGAACCATTAGAGAAATTCTGCTCCCACCCCATGGTGATACCGTACTCCGCAGAACTCCAAAAATTGAGATAAGCAAAACCACCACCGCCATTTGATACTGCTGTTACACCTATTATTACTCTATTTAAATACATTTCATTCAACTCATCTTTAGATGGTAAAAACCAATCTGTATATCCGCCACCTTCATAAGCTTTTGCGACACCTGCGGCATAATTAGTTTCTATTGCACCTTGATTGGCAATAATTGCCGTTGTATTTGCCTGGCCTGTTCCTATTGCCGTAGCTGTGGCCCCAGTAGCAGTGTATTCCCCATTGTACCATGGTACTCCATAGCTTTGGTCATGTATAGCACATACCAAACCACCACCGTTTCCATTTACCCAAAATACAATGCCGCCATGTGCGAAGTCTCCAACTTTTGCAATTGGAGGTGTTCCTCCTGTCCATGTAGGTACGCCACCTATCATTTGCAGTGTGGCTCCTTCATTAGCTGTAGCTGCTATAGCAACCCAAGCAGAGCCATTCCAATAATTCATGTCTCCAGCATTTCCCGAAGTTGGTAATTCAATTTCATTGGTTGGGTCTGCATCCGCATCATTTACCTCATCATTTATTACGTTTTCTGCCGTTTTAGCATGTAATGCGTATGGTACACTCATCAATTGGCTTGTACCTGTTATTGGAATTGCAACAAAATAATGGAGTTTAAGTTAAGCTATGCCGCCTGATTAAATTGATGATTATTGAGATTAAATTGTTCTATTGATTTATTGCCCAAGTGTGAGTGCCTTCTTTTTCTGTTATACCACGTTTCCAGCC
>JABSPQ010000184.1 GCA_013214205.1 Flavobacteriales bacterium | reverse complement strand
TTGTGTTCGTACTGCGATAACTCTTTTCTCCAACGATAAAGCATATTTACCTCTATCCCTAATTCTATTGCTATTGCAGGCACATTACCTCTTGCTTCTGCTAGTGCTACTGCCTTCTCTTTGAAAGCTGAATCAAATGTTCTTCGTTTTTCCATTTTGTAAAGTTAATAATGGTGACATTCTCTTAACTAACTCTCCACTCAAATGTAGCAAGTCCAGTTTGGATATGAAACACCTACATTTGTAATGGATCAATTATTATTTAACCCAAAAGTTACATTTATTACTTGAATTCAGCCTATTATAAACAACCTGTAAACTTATTACAGGAATAAACTATCATTGTAAACCTAGAACAGAAATAACATATAAATCTGTCAACCTATTTCAGTACAACATAAGCATCCCCTTGAAGAAAGGGGAGCTGCTTTAAATTAAGGCCTTTAAGCTGGCTTACCGCTTGATAGTGTAGTGCTTTCTGCTGTGGCTTTGGCCAAATCTTGTTTCAATTCTTTATTCGCAGGAAAGTCGCTAAGTTCTAATCCCTCGATGGTTTGTCTTATTATGTCGACCGAAGTGCTTTCTTTAAAGGGGATGGATTGAAAGCTTTCCACGGGAGCCATTTCGAAAAACATTTTGTCGGACCATTCGTTCCTAATGCCATCAATTACCAAATGAACCCGATCTGTTTTTCCCATATTAGAAACAGAATGCTCGTAGTTAACATTGGTATACCAGCATTGGCCTGGTAGCATTTTTAATAATGTATTGTCTAAAATAAACTGCACGCCATCGCTGGTGGAAATGGGGATGTGCAATCGGAAAACGCCTTCTTTGTAGCCTAACTCGTGATCTTGGTGTGGCTTTATTTCTGCTCCAATTCCAAGTCTTAGTAGGCGTACAGTTTGAAATGGGAATTTGAACGATTCAATAACCTCTCTAAAATAGTGGCAATCTTTCATTAAAGCTGTTTTCAATGCGGTTTCATTGTCCGACATCTCCAGTCCGACAAATGAGCGAATATATTGGATTCTTTTCCGTCTTTTGCATACAGTGGAATGGCTTTCCATTCTCCATTATAGCCCATTTCATTAAAATGCGGAATCCACTTATCGTTTACAATTAACGCTAAGTCATGGAGCAGTTTAGTCTCGTCGAATAAAATTGGGAATTTTAAGTAGGCAGTTGTTTTATTAATGCAAATGTCGATTTAAATCAAATTTACACAAATGATTTTTCTCTTTTAATTCGAAATAATTCTAGCGCCGTTGTCTACGTTAACAGCATATGCATTTGCTGCTTTCGCATTTTTGATGGCGGCTATTACCGCTTCTTCTTTTTCTTTAGGAGCAAATGCAATAATGCTTCCGCCTTTTCCCGATCCTACTATTTTAGCACCATACGCGCCAGCTTGCAATGCTGCATCTATCATGTCATCAATTCGAGGAACAGTGATTTCTAATACGTCCTTTAAAATTTGATGATGTTGGTTTATTAAGTCTCCAATTTTTTTATAATCTAATTCTTGTTTTTGGAATTCGATTAAAGCTCTTTGGGTAATATCGTGATTGGATATAGCAGCAATAAAATAAGATTGTAAATGATCGGGCAGGAGAGGTAAGTAGTTTTTGATGTCTTTTATTCTAGCTTCCTTCAAAATAAAATCGGGAGCCGATGCTTGTACTTTTTCAATTGCTAATAACGAATTGTCTTTAAGGTGTTTTAATACGCCGTGTGTGTCTTTAGGGATTCCTGAATCGCCAACAATTAAACCTGCCAATTGGTGATTGATGATTTCGAAATGACAATTGTTATCTGTTTCTAAATAGATGATTTTGCCAACGCCAATAGCGTATTGATCCATTCTGCCGCCAGACGATTCTTGTTCCATAACTTCTGCTTCATAGGTGATTTCTGAAATGAATCTTCGCGTAATTTCTTGGTTACAACCAAAGGTGTTGGCTAAAAAGTTAACCCAAGAAACTAGTAATGCCGACGAACTTGATAGGCCCGAATTGATAGGGATATTACCCGAAATACTGATATTGTATCCTTTGGTAGCAACGCAACCATGTTTTTTTAGCACTTTAAGTGCCGCGATAAAGTAATCTCCTTTTGCTTCGAAATCTTTACTCCATGTATTTATGGAGATGGTTCTTTCTTGCTCTACATCGGGCATGGAAATGTGAAATGCTTCGGAATTGTTTTCTACAGCTTTTAATGTAATCTGTCGGTTTATGGCACAGGCTATTATGGGCAAGTGCATGTAATCTTGATGATCGCCGAAGAGACATGTACGGCCAGGGGCAAGGGAAATTATTTCTTTCATAAAACAGAACTGCGGTAGTTGCGGGTTCGAATTACGCTATTTTATTGAATTTTTGTGTCCTGTTCTGTCTTTATTTGTTGGGTATATTCCAAGCGGACGCTTTGTTAGCTGTATTCCAAGCGGACGCTTGAAATAGAGGCTTTAAATAGATGTTTGTGAATGAATTAGTTATTCATAAAATTTAGCTACTTCATCCAATTCTTTTCTTTTTAAATCGGGAACGAAGGTTGGGGTTTCTGGATATCCTACAGGAAGTAACAAATAGGCTCTTTCGTTGCTAGGTCTGTCTAGAATATTAGCAAGAAACTTCATTGGGCTAGGCGTATGTGTTAATGTAACTAACCCAGCATTCTGAATAGCTGTAATTAACATTCCACAGGCTATTCCAACAGATTCAGTAACATAATAGTTGTTCATTTTTTCATCGTTTTCGCCGAAGTCGTAGGCTTTTTTAAATGCGATGATAAGCCATGGAGCGGTTTCTAAAAACGGTTTGTTCATGTCGGTTCCCAAGGCTTCTAAATCTTTTTTCCAACTCTTACTCATTCTACTTTCGTAGCTTTCCTTTTCTTCTATTTCAGCTTCTTTTCTTATTTGCGCTTTTATCTCTGCATTAGAAACCGCGCAAAATGTCCACGGTTGTTTGTGTGCTCCCGATGGGGCAGTGGACGCACTTTTAATGAGGTTCTCTATTACTTCTTTTGGGACGTGCTTGTCGGAAAAATCTCTTACCGATCTTCTTTCATCTTGCCATTTATAAAAGGATTCGCTTTTAGCGATCAATTCAGTTTCTGAGATTGTTTCTGAGTGAAAAGAAACGTGCTTGTGTCCGTTTATTATTTTGTGATCTGCTGATTCCATTTTGCTGAAGCGTTAGTTGATTTTGGAGTCACAAGGTACGAAGTTGCAATAAACAAAACCAGCGTATTGTTATTGTCCTTTTATCGGATGTTTACCATGCGTGTTGATCTTTTTATCTGACATGTAAAGATGGGTAGGCAGAGAAGATAGTTATAGGCTTATCTATTTTTAGTTGTAGTGATCCTGCTTCTCATTTGTGCTGCGCACACTGATTGTCAGGATGACGTTACTATGGGTTTAGATGACTAATTAAGGATTACTTTTTTGGTAGTGCTGTTTTTTCCATTGGCTACTTTAACCAAGTAAACACCGCTGTTAAGTGTAATGGTTTCCTTGCCCGATAATTGGGATCGGTGTACTCTTTGGCCTGTCATGTTGTAGATGGTTGCTGTGCCTTTGGTACCCGAAATATGAATCTGTCTGTTGAAACCATATATAGATGCTTTATTATCATCTCTAGATTCAATGCCAGTTGTATTTACTTGGCCTGCTTTTATGGGTTCATTAGGAACATCGCTATATGCATATTCTTTAACAGTAAAAGTAGAAATGTCGGCTGATAGATTTAATAGTACCCAACCATACATTGTATCTGAATTTACAACAAGTTGCAAACTAAAGTACCTATCATATCCATTTGCGAATTCTCCTCCATCATAGCTTCCTACGGATGATCCTCCTGGGTTATTCGAGGTTCCTTCGAAGTCGAAGGATTGGAAATATTGGTATCCAAAATATGCTGTTCTGTAAGAGGAAGAGCCTCTAAATATATCGCTTTTCCCCACCCATCTAAGGCTTTCTGAAATAACATTCCCAGCTGGTTTGTCAACTGGTAGGTACCAATAAGTAGAATAAGTACCAGCGCTAGTAATGGCCTCAAACCTATTGTAATCATTAGGATAGCCTGTCATGAATTTTTGAGAGCCAACATAATTTATGTAGCCTAAACTTGGTCGCGAAGAGATTGTGCCATTG
Organism: Flavobacteriales bacterium; assembly: GCA_013214205.1. Lineage (GTDB taxonomy): Bacteria > Bacteroidota > Bacteroidia > DT-38 > DT-38 > DT-38. The sequence continues at coordinate 29,344 of JABSPQ010000184.1, read as the reverse complement.
AAAATGTTACTACTCATCATTAGGTTAAATTCAAAATCGCTTACCCCATTGTTGTCTAAGTCTAAACTAAAACTCCCACTATCTTGCAGAACAGAATCGGGGTTTAAATCTGTATATATTACATCCGCACTTGCAGATCCGCTTAGGGCAAGAGCCGCTGCTGTAATAGAATATGCCTTTAGTCTGTTTTTAGTTTTCATGTTTGCTGATATTTTTTTGATGTATTAAAATTATGAAATTTTGTAGGATAAAATCTGGTTTGTTAGCCAACAATTATCAATTCTATTGCTTGTTGTTATAGAAATATCCGGAGACCTGCTGGCTTATGAGACAGGTCTCCAGATATTTCACAATACCTTTATTACTAAACATTCCTTTCGGATAAAGATATTGGCTATGTCGGTATTCATTTTAAACTTAATTTTTTTGCTTCTGCTTCTACTTCCAAGCGGAGAAAGAGAGGCATTTGAAATAAAGACGTTTAAAAGTGATTTTTGAAACATTTTTTTATTAAATATTTTAATTATATTTTAATGTCGATAAACTTAAAAGGTAACCTCTCAAGTTTTTCTTTATTTACTAGTTAGATGTATAAAGGCATCAAAAAGTTACACTTACATCATTATTTATTTCAAACCCTTCTTAAATTCATCTTTTTACGCTTCTATTTTATAAGGAGGTAAGTCTGTTTTTAAGATTAACAATTGATTTTTGATTTACCCCTAGTTCAAATTAATGTTGTGTAAACTTTTTAAGTAGGGGCAAATTATGCAGAGAGTTGCACAATAGAAAAACGCCAATCATTTTTTAAAGCTTTTGCCTAATAAAGAGATTGACGTTTAATGTTTTTATCGTTTCGCAAAGCCGATTGCAGCTTGCTTTGATTAGACTAATAGAGTGGAAGCTTACTGTTTAATTACTTTACGGGTAACAACCTCGCTGCCGAATCTTACTTTAATAAAGTAGATTCCATTTAAATTGTTGTTGTTTAATTCCAATGTTAATTGATGACTTCCTTTTGCCAGTTGGCCGTAAGCAGCACTCGACACTTTATCTCCAAGCAAATTGTAGATGTCTATTGTTACTTCTTCTTCTTCATTTGGAAGGTTAAAAGAAACTACAGAATTAGAACTAATTGGATTAGGAAAAATGTTTAACGATCTCCCAATCACATTTACATTTGCAACGCTTGCCAATGTATTGTTGAAGTCGTCAATCCAAATGTGGCTGCCACCTGCCGAGGTAAATACAAATTTAAATTGAACGTCGGCAACATTATACCCTGTAGGAATAGTAAAAGAATCTTCTCGCCAATCGTCCATAGAATTAGGCGTTACACCCGACATGGTTTGGAGCTGAGAACCCTTTTTGTTGTAGAATTTGTTCCAAGTATCTCCGCATGTTTTCGAAAAGAAGATTTCTAATTTATCGTTTTTACTATTGGTGTATGAGTAGGCCAATTTAAACGTAAATGGATTTGTAGATGTGTGACCGCTTAAGTCTAATAGGGGGCCCCAAAGTACATCTTCGTTTCCGTTGGTACTAGAGTTGTTTAGCAACCTCATACAAGTAGTATCGCTAAAGCCAACGGTTGTAGCTCTCTCCCAAAGTTTCGAGTCGTTATTTGTATTTGTTACAGTAAAGTATTCATTGTATTGAGCTTCATCATCAAAGGTTGTGGTGAATGGGTAGGAGATCCCATCGCCTAATTCACCAACGGTAATATCAATACTCTCACTGGCTTCAAATTCGCCTGAATAAATAGTTAGTGTTGAAGTTTGAATTCCTCCAACTGTAAAAGAAACAGATGGGTTTTCCATAGTTGACGTAGATGGAGTTCCGTTCGTAAAATCCCATGAAACGCTATCTATAACTCCGCCCCACGTTTCGTAATTAAACATAATTTCTTGGCCTACACAGATAACGTCTATTTCATCTACTACATTTAATTCAAGGGTAGGATCTTGACATGTATTTTCTCCATAAACATAAGGAGCTGCCGTTCCTGTTTTTTCGAGATTAGATTGAGTAAATAAGTTTTTTTGTTTGTTGGTCATTAAAGAGGCAAGCATTCTTGCTTTTTGCCCTTCGGTAAACATAATCGAGCATCCATAGTCCATGTAGTTTTGCATCATGTCTTTTAGATCACCAGGGCCGTCGTCGCAACTATTTAGAGTAGAACTACAACCATATGTCCCTTTACAGTTTGGCGTGTCTTCAACACCATCATCCTGATTACAGGGTGTGCCTTCACCAATTGCCTTTGGCCCCCATGTATGCGTAAGGTTAAACCAGTGCCCAATTTCGTGGGTAAGGGTTCTTTCCCACAATCCATTTCCCACACCAGTACCAATGGATCCAACATTATTGTGTTCTATCATCACACCCGACCAAACATCGGTTGTAGGCCCCCAAGTAAAGTTACTTGACCCCACGTTGGTATAGATATTTAAATATTGATCGTATTTCCATGTATTGTTTAGTTGGTTTTGCACCCACGACCATGTCGCATCGCTACCACCTGTGTAATGTGTAGGATGTTGGTAGTATATAATTCCGTTGGTGCAATTGCCATCAGGATCTATTTGCGCTAATCTAAATTCGAAACCAATGTTTGCATATAGATACCAGAATAAAGGGTCAACATCAACCGTATCGGGGCTTAAGGCGTTAAAGTCTTCATTTAAAATTCTCATGGCATCTAATACTTGAGCTTCCGAAATTTTTTCTTCGCCTCCGTTGTGAATGATGTGAAACACGATTGGAATAACGTAGATTGTATCTGGCTTCGCTATTTTCTGTAATTCTAAATGTTTGGCCTCTGCTTGGTGCTTTGTTGCTTGATCTCTTATTGATTTGTACTTGGCAGGATCAATCTTTTTAAGCAATTCTAGTTTTTCTACACTGGTGCAGAAATGCTCGTTTTGAGCTGAAACCGAAGTTGCAAAGGCCAATAATAGGGTAGCCAATAATATTCTGAAGGTGGAATTAGGACGATACATGGTCTTGAAAGTTTGATGCATTAATGTGTTGATATTCTAAAGTTACAAAAAAATGCGGCCAAAATAACGGCTGTACCCTTTATCAGTAGACTAAAACAGCTAAGAATCGTATTCTTGAAAATGGCTGTTGTTAGCTTTGTTGGAACTAACTTTCACCATGTTTTTTTCTATTGCTTAACCACTTTTCGAGTAATTACCTCGTTGTTAAACTTCACTTTAACAAAGTAGATTCCACTTTGGCTTTTAGCTCCCATTTCTAAGTTTAACTGATGACTTCCTTTCGCCAACTTACCGTACGATGTACTAGCCACTTTATCGCCAAGTAGGTTGTAGATTTCTACTGTTACTTCTTCGCTGTTAGGCAAGTCGAATGAAATGGTTGAATTGGGATTTACAGGGTTTGGGAAGATGCTCAATGATCTGTTAATCTCATCGTTTTTATTAATGCTTGAAGAATAAGAGTTGATGTCGTCTATATATAAAGAGTTGCCTTGATCGGATGTGAAAACAAATTTGAATAAAACATCAACTGTAGAGTAGGGTACAGGTAGTTCAATCAATTCTTGCCTCCATTCAGATGCTTTTGTTGGAACAAATGAACCAGTACTATTTGACGTTGTGGCTATTTCTCCGCCAGATTTTGTGTAGAATTTATTCCATTTTTCTCCACAATTTTTAGTGAAGTAAACTTCTAGCCTGTCGGTTTTGCCAGTTTTCATAGCGTAAGCCAATTGGAAAGATAAAATAGCAGCATTACCTTCCATGCTAGATAAATCTAATAAGGGGCCAAATAGTTCATCCTCTCTACCTGCTATATTATTGTCGTTGTTCATGCTAATACAATTGGAACCACTGAAACTGGCACCATTATAATATTCCCAACCGCTTGCATCACCATTTAGATTAGAAATGTAAAAGTTGTCGTCGAAGTCTACTTCGTCTTCAAAATTGTTTGAATAAGGGTAAACTTCACCGTCACCAAGTTGTATTGTGCTAACTTCCGAAGAATCTGAAGCAGTATATTCACCAGCATATATGGTAAGGTAAGCACTGTGCTTTCCGCCAGTAGAATAAGTAATTTGTGGGAAATCGTTGGTTGAAGTTGCTGGACTTCCATTAGGAAACTCCCATTTAACACTATCTGCCACGGCTCCTTCAGTAAAATAAGAATAAGTAACTGAATCGCCAGTACAAATAAATAGATCTTCATAAGGTATGGAGATTTCAACCGTTGGTTGATAGCAAGTAACGGAACCATATACATATGGATCTATTGTGCCTGTATTTGCAAGGTTGGTAGAATCAAACAAATCTCTGTGACTTATTGTAAGCATAGAGTTGATCATTTTTGTTTTTTGTCCCTCAGTAAACATTACTCCACAGGCATAGTCCATATAGTTTTGATTGTTGTCTGGTAAGTCATCTACACCGTCATCGCACGAGTTTCTTTCAGCGCAACTAAAAGTTCCCCCGCAGTTAGGGGTGTCGGCTACACCGTCGTCTTTATTGCAATTACCAGTTACAGCAGGATCGCCACCTCCGCCCCACGTGTGACCTAAGTTAAACCAATGGCCAACTTCATGTGTTATTGTCCTTTCGTTGTAACCACCAACACCTGTGCCTACTAAACCAATAAAATCTGTTTGCACCATTACTCCCGAATACTTATCCAGCTTGGTTGGTCCATAACTCCAGCCTCCACCAATACCTGTATTGGCGTAAATATTTAAATAGAATCTACCTTTCCAATGATTGGGTGTCCATTGATCTTGTACCCATTTCATTGCGGCATCGTTTCCTCCTTTATAGTGTTCGCTACTTTCGTAATAATTGATGCCGTTTGTGCAATTGCCATTAGGGTCTATTTGTGCCAATCTAAATTCATATCTAACGTCGGAAATTATGGGTTTGAATATGTCAAGAACTTCTGCGGTATCTGCATTTAATTTATTAAAATCTTCATTCAAAATTCTCATTGCATCTAGTATTTGGGCTTGAGATATTTTTTCGGGCCCGTTGTTGTGAATGATGTGGAATACAACAGGTACAATGTAGGTTGTATCGGTTACGGCTTTCTGTAAATCAATTCTTTCGCTTTCTCTGTCGTGATCTGTTATCCGTTTAAGAAGCGCTTTATATTCTGTAGGGTTTTCTTTGCTTAACCTTTCTAAGTGTTCTTGATTTTTGCAAAAGTGCTCGCTTTGTGCTTGTAAAGAGGTTGTAAGGGTTACAATTAAAACGGCTATTACGAATTGTAATAATGTTTTTGAATGAAATTTCATGATGTTATTTTATGTTAAGATGCTTTAAATTACTGAAAGTATCTATCTGTCTTGTCCTGTAGTGTCCTGTTCTGAAAGGGGGTGGGATGGATTGGAAATCGGAATTTTATTCTGGATTCGGTTGTGCCACGAACCGACGGACGTGGCAAAAGCATTTATTTACTCAATAGAATTTCTGCTTTGCCTATTAGGCCAGATTGTAGGAGTGGACCGTCTGCTTTGAATTTAACCTTTGCATTGGTGTTGGTGTATGGCGTTTCGTCAGGATTGCTTAAATCGCCAACGATTCTGTTGTTCCATGTGTTGGCCACTTGAACTATTATTTCATTAGCTCCTTCTTTTACAAAGTCGGTTATGTTTAATCGATAGGGTGGAGCCCAAACAATTCCACAATCGTTACCATTTATGGTAACGTTCGCAATTTCCTGAATGTCTTCAAAGGATACCGATACTTTAGTTCCGTCTTTAAGTGCACCTGTTTCAATTGTAAAGACTTTGCTATATGTTGCGTCGCCAGAATAATATTTGATCTCTTCAGCTTCCGACCAACTGGTTAAAATTTCCATTTGGTACGACTCTGGACCACCCATTTCTGTATCGAAAGTTACTCTCCAATCTTTTGTAATGTCTATTACAGTAGACTTTAATTTGGTTGTACCATATTGTAAATCAATCGCCAAATCAGCATCATTTATTCCTGTTGATTGATCTCTAAAGATTACAAACCTTGAAGAAAGAGGCTCTAGAATAAGCTCTATACTGATACCGTTTTTTGTTTTTTTGAATGCAACATCTCTTTGAATTAGTCCAGTTACAGCGTCCCATAATTCGGGAACTCTGTTCTTAATTCTGAATGTACATGTTACGTTTTGTTCTTGATGCGTGCTGTTGGTGACAAAATAGATGTCTTCTGTTTCAGTTCTTCTGTGGATATAATCAACATGATCGTGAGGATTGTCAATCCCTGTAACAGAAAAGTCTTTTCCCACATTTATTTCTGTTAACACCTCCTGAACCGTTTTGCCGCAGTAAACTTTTCCTTTTCCGTAATTGTTAGAGAAAATCGTTTTGCCATCAGCATCGCCCCATAATTTATCGGCAATGGCTTTCACCTCATCATCGCAAGCAGGGTAGTCTTTTAGCGAAGTTGTTCTTTCAGGCTTTGTTCCAATAACTATTGCGCCATCGTTTACTAGTTTCTCAAGACTTCTAATTACGTCTAACGAAATATCAACTCTCTTCGGAATCAACATCACCTTGTATTCAATTCCTGATGGAAGTACCAATTTACCATCCTTAACTCCCAATGTGGTAGTAATGATATCGGCGTTCATGTAATCGTAATCGTAGCCGGGTAAATCGCCAACGTCAACAGGTTTTGGTGCTCCACAATGTAAGCATAGGCCTTCTCCATGGGTTTCTTTTATATTGGGATCAATCTTTTTGGGTGGTACTAGGTTAGGGGCTTGGTCGCCATAATACAGACATGCGTCGCCAACAAAAAGGCCTTGTCTTAAAAGGTAAGAACTCCTAGCTATGTAGTCCATAAAAGGCTCGGCTCTCGACCACCAAGTTGCATTTACATTAACATGTTCTCCTGCATGATATACAAATCCTGGTTTGCCAGCAATTTCTGGATTGTGCTCAAATACATGAAATACAAGCTGGTTTAACCCTTCGCAAAATGCTCTGTCTATTAGTTGTTTAAAATCTGCAGGGCCATGTTGCCAATGATTCCATCCTGTTAGGGATTCAGAAGCTACCAGTTTTTTGTTATAGATGTGAGCAGCACTTGCCGCTTCTTTGGTTACCCAAAATTGCATTCTGTTCCAAAATTCGCCCATAGGAATGTGTGAGTTTCCTAATGCTTTTAATGGGTCAACTCGAGGGTAGCCACCATGACCAGCTTCTGTTACCATTTCAATATTGTGTTGGTCGGCTATCGTTACCGATTGTGCAAAGTGATTTTCGATCATTAGGTCACTTACTAATCGGCTATAATCACCACGGAATCGTTCGTCAATAGTTGTGTCAGTTGATTTATACCCTTTTAGTAATGGTAGATATGGCAATGGATCGTAGCCATATCTTTCTTTGAATTCGCTCACTAATAAAGGCGACCAATCTGTCATAGTCCAAACCTCGTAGCTGTCTAACATTAAAAATTTAAGGTGATTTTCAGGGGTTGTAATTGTTGCCAATTTGGTAAGTACACTATCAAAATGTTGTTTGGTGGCAATTGCACTCAGGTGGTCTATCATAAGTCCGTTGGAATTAGGACTGGGGCATCTTAAATTTTGACCAGTACTGCTCATAAAGAATGAAATCACTTCCCATTTTCCCTCTGGCACTTCCCATTCTATTACTTTATTCTCAGCGGTAAACTGGTCTAATATTATGGCTTTGCTAGGATTATCTATTTGTTTTGATTCTGAATACGGAATTGCCAAAGACGAAACCAAAGCGTATCTGGTAACCGAAATTGGATTATCGAAGTCGTCGTATCCTAACTCTGTTTCTGGTTTTTGAATTATAATCTTTTTCTTTCCAGCTCCTTCTATAATTTGAGAAGATGTAATTAGTTCCATAGATCCATTTGCGGAGTCTATCCACGGGCCTCCAGCGTTCCAACTGCTCGACATAAACAACCCAATATCGAGTCCTAAATCAGAGCCTTTGTCCATGGCAACTTTAAAATATGTTAATGACTCTTTGCCCAAGAAAGCTGGCCCCGTTGGGATTATTTTATCAGGATCGGCTAGTGAGCCAACATCCCAAATTAAAGCGCCTCGCATTCCTTTGGCTTTCATTTCCTCTAATTCAAACACCAGTTTGGCTGTGTCAACATAGCCATTCATCCAAGGCCATAAACACAATGCACCGTTTTCGGAAGCAGGGTTTAGAAATCCTTTTTCTAATTCGGTGTTGGAGGAGATGCTCGTACTAGGTTCTGTAGATGTACTACAATTAGTTAGTAGGAGTGAAGTGCATGTTACTAAAACTAAAAGAGATTTTATTTTAATTGAGCTCTGCATAGTTTGGTTGGGTTTGGTATGCTTGTTTTATATTAAAAATGTCACTTCGAGTGATTCGCCATAAGGCGGATAGTATCGAGAAGCATTTTTTTGTGGCATAAAGCCATTGTGTTCTGGATACACCGCTGAAGAAGCGGCACTCGAACTGACAATGGTTTTATTATCTCAAACATATTGTGTTTTATTTAGTAGTAATGTCTATCGGAATTCTAATGTTTTCTACAATGTCTATAACATCTTGTGGTGGCGGTGGAGTGAGACGGGATACAACCAGAGATACTACAATGTTAACTGTCATAGCGATGGTACCGAAACCTTCTGGTGATGTACCAAACCACCATTCGCTTTGAGGTAACGGATCCATAATTTCTATTAAGCCTGTTTTGTAACGGATCATGTAAAACAACATGAGGGTGATTCCTATTACCATTCCAGAAATTGCTCCTTCCTTATTCATTCTTTTGTCGAAGATCCCAAACACAATAGCAGGGAAGAAGGACGCTGCCGCCAAGCCAAACGCCAGAGCTACAACAGCAGCTACAAAACCTGGTGGATAAATACCAAAGAGTCCAGCAATAATTACAGCTACAAAAATGCTGACTCTTGCATACATCAATTCTTGTTTGTCGGAGATGTTTGGCTTGAGTTGCTTCTTAATTAAATCGTGCGAAATGGATGTGGATATTACCAAAAGTAATCCTGCTGCTGTAGACAAGGCAGCTGCCAATCCTCCTGCTGCTACCAATGCAATAACCCAATTGGGCAAGTTGGCAATCTCTGGATTCGCCAAAACAATAATGTCGCGATCTATGTACAATTCATTCTTACTATCGACAGCATTAGAAACTAACCTTTCTCCATTTACGCCCCGTTCATTCGTAAAATCAGGTTTTCCATCTACAGCTTTTGAATTGGAATACTGAATCTTGCCATCTTCATTTTTATCTGCCCATGCAATCAAACCTCTGTCTTCCCAGTTTTTGAACCATTGAGGAATGTCTGAGTACGAATTGTCTTGCACCGTTTCAATCAGATTTACCCTAGAGAAAACAGCAACCGCTGGTGCAGTAGTGTATAGAAACGCAATGAATAAAAGTGCCAACCCTGCTGATTTACGAGCGTCTTTAACTTTCTCTACAGTGAAGAAACGAACGATTACATGAGGCAATCCTGCCGTGCCAACCATAAGGGCAAGCGTTATGGCAAACATATCCCATGTAGACTTTGTGCCTTGGGTATATTCTTTAAAACCTAATTTGGTGTGGAGATCATCTAGATGTTGAAGCAAATATTTTCCATTTTCGAGCTTGCTTCCCATGCCAATTTGTGGAATAGGACTGCCTGTCATTTGAATTGAAATGAAGATTGCAGGCACCATAAATGCAAAAATCAAAACACAATATTGAGCAACTTGTGTGTAGGTGATGCCTTTCATTCCGCCCAGGAACGCGAAGAACATTACGACTGTCATCCCAATAATTACACCTACTTCAATATCTACTTGTAAAAATTGAGAAAATACGATTCCAACGCCTCGCATTTGACCTGCAACATAGGTAAAGGAGATTATTAGGGCACAAAATATGGCAACTGTTCGAGCTGTGTTAGAATAATATCTATCGCCAATAAAATCGGGCACGGTAAACTTGCCAAATTTGCGAAGATAAGGGGCTAGGAGTAGGGCTAGTAAAACATAACCACCTGTCCAGCCCATTAAATACATAGAGCCGTCGTAGCCAATAAAGGAGATGATGCCGGCCATCGAAATAAATGATGCAGCACTCATCCAATCGGCGCCTGTGGCCATTGCATTTGCCACGGTAGAAACATCTCCACCAGCAACGTAGAATTCTTTAGTTGTTCCAGCTCTTGCCCATATTGCAATACCGAAGTACAATGCGAAGGTAACTCCAACCAAAATCCAACTCCATTCTTGAACGCTCACAGTTTTGTTGTTTTGGTTATAAATAGACTATTCGTCATAGCCGTATTTTTTATCGAGTTTGTTCATGCCTCTTATGTAGACAAAAATCAAAATCACAAAAACATATATAGAACCTTGCTGCGCGAACCAGAAACCTAATTTGAAACCACCGAAATGAAATTGATCGAGGACGTCTTTAAATAGAATGCCCGCTCCAAATGATACAGCGAACCAGATAGACAGAAGAATTCCCAAAAAGCGCAGGTTTTCTTTCCAATATGCTTTTTTTTTATCTTCCATCTACGGTTTACTTGTTGGTATTAGTTTTCACATAGCCGACCAACCATGTCAACTAAACGAGATGCATATCCCACTTCGTTGTCGTACCAGCCGATTAATTTAACCATTTTCCCATGGGTTTTGGTTAATTGCGAATCGAATATACAACTGTGTTTGTTACCTACAATGTCCGCAGACACAATTGGTTCGTCGGTATATTCCATAATGCCTTTTAAAGAAGTTTCTGAAGCTTCTTTCATCCAAGTATTAATTTGATCTGCAGTTACTTCTTCTTTTAGTATTAAAGAACAATCTGTAATAGAACCATCTGGCACTGGAACTCGCATTGCCATACCGTCTAGTTTTCCATTTAATTCGGGTAGTACCAAACCAACTGCTGCTGCTGCACCTGTGGTGGTGGGGATAATAGAAACTGCTCCCGATCTAGCTCTTCTTAAATCACTGTGTGGTGCATCCTGAATGTTTTGATCGGATGTGTATGCATGAACGGTGGTGATATAACCTTGCTCAATACCAATTTTGTCTTGCAATACCTTAATCATTGGTGCAATACAGTTTGTGGTGCAAGATGCATTCGAAACTATGTCGTCGCCATTTAACGTATCGTCATTAACTCCTAAAACAATTGTTTTAATGCCGTCACCTTTAGCAGGAGCGGAGATTAGCACCTTTTTGGCACCTGCCTTAATGTGTTTTTTAGCACCTTCTCTTGTAATAAAGATCCCAGTTGATTCAATGACTAAATCGATGTCTAGTTCTTTCCAAGGGAGGTTTTCTGGATCGCGTTCTGAAAGAATTTGAATTTTTTGATCTTCAATTTGGAGGTATGAATCTTTAACTGCTATCGATCCTTTATATACTCCATGTACGCTATCGTATTTAAAGAGGTGCTTTAAAGTGGCTGCATCGGTTAGGTCGTTAATTGCTACTACTTGGATGTTTGGTTGATCCATCATTAACCTTAGAGCAACTCGTCCAATTCTGCCAAATCCGTTAATAGCTACATTTATCTTTCTCATATTCTATTTAAAATTGGAATCTAACTCTGTTGAAAACAACGAAAGAAATCGTTGTGGTTAAAGTTTGATTGGTGAAATATTACGATGCAAATATACTTCGCTATAACGGGCTATCTGTCCTGTTCTGTGCTGTATTGATTGCAAAATCCTTTACTGGAAAGGGGTGTGGGTGTGATTGTATTTATTTGTAATTGCGAATATTTAAATTCTAGATAGATAAAACGTCTACCATTTTAAGAAAAGCTTCGTTGATGGTAGCATCGTGGTCTATCACTTCTTTGAAGGGGCTGAATTTGATGTCTTTGTGAATTTTACCAACCATTACGCCCGAAAGGCCATCTTTTAATCCTAGTACTGCATTGTATCCTAATTGACTTGCAAGCAATCTGTCGTTTGCAGAAGGCGAACCGCCTCTTTGCATATGACCAAGTACAGATACTTTCATTTCGTAATGATCGAAACGCTCTTTTACAAGTTTCGATATTTTGTAAGCGCCACCTTCTTCGTTGCCTTCTGCAACTATAATTATTCCACTTGATTTATTACTTCTTCGCCCTTTTTCTAATTTCTCAATAAGTCTGTCGATGTAAGTAGGGGATTCTGGAATTAATATGGCTTCCGCACCAACACCGATACCACTTCTAAGAGCTAGGTAACCAGCATCTCGGCCCATTACTTCTATAAAGAAAAGACGGTTGTGCGATATGGCAGTATCTCTAATTTTGTCTACAGCTTCTATAACGGTATTCATAGCGGTGTCGTAGCCAATGGTGTGGTCTGTTCCCGAAAGGTCTTTGTCTATTGTGCACGGAACACCGATTACAGGTATGTTGTATTCTTTGCTGAAAACTTCGGCGCCAGTAAATGTACCGTCACCACCCAATACCACCAATGCATCAATACCTTTTGCTTTAAGATGTTCATGTGCTTTGGCTCTGCCTTCTTCTGTTCTGAATTCCTCACTTCGGGCGCTTTTTAAGATGGTGCCACCACGTTGAATAATGTTGCCGACACTCTTGGATTTTAGCTCTACCATGTCGCCCTCGATAAGTCCTTGGTAGCCTCTGTATACACCATAAACTTGCATGCATTCGTATATGGCTGTTCTAACAACGGCTCTAATACCTGCGTTCATTCCGGGTGCATCACCTCCAGATGTTAGTACTGCAATTTTTTTTATATTGGTGTTCATGGGCTTTATTCAGAATAATTTATAAAACAAAAATAGTGTGTTGATTTGGGTTTGCTGTCCTGCTCTTTCCTGATAAATTAGCTGCTATTGTCCTAGTACCGGACGGGCACTTACTTTTTTTCTTGAAAAAAAAGTAAGCAAAAAATTCAAGACTTATGAATAATTCAGATAAAACTACGGCTTTAATTTTTCCACGCAAACCAAGCCGTTCCTTTTTCTTTTCAAGAAAAACTCAACTTATGGAATGCTTACTATATCCGCCAAGGGGCGGGCAAACGCAAAAAAAATCAACCCTTGTTTTACCCGCTCGTACCGAACGCTAGGTTCGGGCGGGTGGCTGAATTTTTCATAGGCCAATCAAGAATGAATTGAGCATTGCCTTGTAATTCTTACGTAACTGGATATTATATCCCGTTTTACTCGAATTGGTTTGAGATTCGGCCAGATCGATTTGATAAGATTTCATCTGAATTATTCTGGTTATTGCCTGAAATTGAAAAGTCATCTTCTTCCTTTGAGGTTACCAATTCTTCTTTTAGGGGAGATGCTTTCCCTTCTTTTACGGGAGCTTCTTTAGCAACAGATGTTGGTGGTTCTGGATTGGTAGGAGCTGTGGGCGCTTCTGGAATTTCGATGTTCAAGTGTTTGCATAACTTCTTGATGTCTCTTTCTGTAGACTTCTTGTAATAGATGTCAATATCTTGGCAAGAACCATAGAAGTCAAGACTTAAAGGATCGGAAGCATCAATAATAAAAACTAACGACTTGTTAATTTCGTTTTTTTCTTTGGTCAATTCAAACTCATTACCATATACAGTTCCCCAATTTCGATATTTGATTTTTTCATTTTGAAAGGCAACATTAGGAAGGGTATATACATCAGGCATTTTTCTGTCGCCTAAAAAAAGGTTGCTTCAACTTTGGAGTATATAATTGTATTAGGAAATGTTGGGTGCTCTAGCTTACCAGAAAAGGAAAATGCGATGACATTGGCATTTTTCTCATTGGTTTTTTGCTCGTATGTGTAATTGAAACTCAGCGATACACCTAGGTCTTCAACAATATTATCATATATCTCGCTATTGCTCTCTGCTATAATTTATTGAATTGATCCCGCTATTTTTTTTCTTGAAGGAGGAATGAGTAAATATAACAGTCATCCTTGTTAGCAATCAAGAAAATTGACAACATTTATATGAACGAAAAGAAGGGGGAAACTATTTCACTTTACCAGCCCAAAGAATTCCACCTAGGATGTGGGATAGAAATAGTTCTTCTTGATAAGACTCTTCTGTATGTCCCATAGCGGTGAAGAACGAACGGCCTTCGCCAACATTGTGGTGCCACGAAATAGGATGGGGGCCATTGTCGGTTCCGCCTTCGTAAGTGCTTTCATTGAGGTTTACAAGTACATTAACATCTGCGGGAAGCTTGTCGATGAAGTTGTACCACTCATCAAAACGATTGAATTTGGTAGGAAGTGTTTCTGTTGAAGGATGGTTTTTATCAATCGTTTCTAAACCCGCTTCCTGTTGTTTGGGATGTCCTGCAAAATAACGCCCAACCAGTTTGCCATACCACGGCCAATTGAATTCGGTGTCGCAACCAGCGTGGATGCCTACATAGCCACCACCAGATTCGATATACGATTCAAATGCTTTTTGTTGCTCGCCATTTAGTATGTTTCCTGTAGTGTTTAGAAAAACAACCACCTGAAAATTCTTAAGGATCTCGGCATTAAAATCTAATGAATCTTCGGTAAAAGAAGTATTGAAATTGTTTTCAATTCCAAGCTTTTTAAATGATTCAATTGCAGGTTCGATAGAGGAATGCCTAAAGCCATTGGTTTTGGTGAAAACCAATAAATTGATTTTCTTCTGCGAATTACAGCCCCAGCAAAGGGATGCTACTAATGCAAATAGAATCCATTTTTTCATTTGGTTGAAGGTTTAGCTTAATTGTGCGCCAACTTTTTCCAATAACTTTTTGGTAGCAATTACGCCATCTTCCTCGCTCAATTCTTTTCCTTCGTACTCAATTCCAACGTACTCGGTATAGCCAGCGTCTTTAACAATTTTCATCATTTTTAAATAGTCTGTTTCAACCTCGTTTCCATCGGCATCAAAGTTTCTCGATTTAGCACTTACTGCTTTTGCAAATGGCATCAATTGCTTGGTTCCTTTGTAACGATCATAATCTTCCAAGCAAATTCTTTTTCCATCTACTCTTTTTTTCTCGATACAAAAGTTTCCGAAATCGGGTAGGGAACCACAGTTTGGCAAATTAACTTGTGCAAGCACATTGCTCATCCAATCTCCGTTAGAAGAATGTCCACCATGATTTTCTACAATTACATTGAGGTTTGCTTTGGCAGCATACTCGGATAATCTTCCTAATCCTTCAATTGCAGCTTTAGAAACATCTGCCGCTTCGCCAACACCGTGTGCGTTTACTCTAATGGAATGACAGCCTATATGAACAGCTGCATCAACCCATTTGTAATGATTCTCTACTGCAGAAGTTAGTTTGTCGGCATCTAAAGAACCAAGGCCGCCTTCGCCATCAATCATAATTAGTAATTGCTTAACATCGCTGTCGGTAGCTCTTTGGGTCATCTGATTGAGATAATCCATGTCTTTAGCTTTGTCTTTAAAGAAACCACTAACGTATTCTACACCACCAATACCTAATCTACTCGCCGTTGCAGCAAAATCTAAATGATCCATTTCGCCAGCTTTAATTGCTGTATGAAACGACCATTGTGCCAATGAGATTTTAAAGAAAAGAGCTTTCGCTTTTTCAATTACTTCTTCTGTAGTTGGTTCGCTTGCTGTGCCGTTACTACATGCATATAATCCTGTTGTGGCTATTCCTATTGAGGCTAAGCCAGCAATATTTAAAAAATCTTTTCTTTTCATTTTAAACTGATGCTATTCGTGTTTCGGGTGTTTCTTCTAAACAGGTTTCGTATACTCCTGGTACTGGGTTGTAATCTAATACTTCTTCTCCTACTAATTCGGAAGTGAAATAACCACTTATGGTAAGAGATTTAAGTGTAGTGAAATAATAATATTCGTAGTATTCGTCTTTCGCTATTTCATCTGTTGGAACTTCTTCTTTATTCGCTGCTCTTCGCTTTTCAGAAAACTCCTCTTCTGGAATGTTAAAATAGCTGCTTACTAATTCCGTGTATTGTTCTGACGTTAACCCTCCAACAGGCTTGCCATATTTATCGGCAGCTTTTAGGGAGACTCTTTTAAGTCCTTCTAGGAATTTATCTGTCTCTTCTTTCTTATAGATGAATTTGAAAAGATCGTCTATGTATTTGATTACCTGAGCATCTTTAGCGCCAGGTGTAGCCGTTTTAGGAAAGATAACTTCGGTCATCTCTTCAATTGCTTTGGCATCTGCTTGGCTTAAAAATACAGATTTCCATTCCGGAACTACTGCACGCTTTTCTCCACACGAACTTAAAAATCCAGTTGTTGCGGAGATCGTTAGAGAGTATCCAACTAATGCGGTAATCGATTTAAGTGCTTCTCTTCTGTTCATATTAATATCAGCTAAAAGTTCCTTTTTTTAATTCTGAAATTGCGTGGCTCGCTGCTCTGGCGGTAAGTGCCATGTATGTGATGGATGGATTAACACATGCAGCAGATGTCATGCATGCGCCATCTGTAACGTATACGTTGGGCACAGCGTGAATTTGATTGTTTCCGTTAAGTACAGATGTCTTCGGATCGCGTCCCATTCTGGCTGTTCCCATTTCGTGGATTCCATGTCCAAATGCATATTTATTAGTGTTGTCGCTAGTTTTTGCATCGTCTCTGCCTGTAATTGCATTACACATTTTTCTAGCTTCCTCTCTGCCATCGTTGGCCATGTTTATTTCGTTCTCTCTTAACTCACAATCGAATGTAACGGTAGGCAATCCCCAGCCATCTTTTTTATCGTAATCTAAATACATTTTGTTGCGATGATCTGGTAGAATCTCTCCGAAGCAAGTAATTCCGAAACGCCAGTCTCCAAATTTCATCATGCCATCTTTGTATTCTCCACCAATTGCATTGGAAGCGTATTCTCTCGGAACAGCGCGTCTGCTTGCACCACCTTGGTAGCCATATCCTCTTACGAAGTTTTTTCCTTTTTCGGAACCCCCAATGTTTTTAAACTTAGGCAGGTATAAGTGTCCGGGTTTTTTGCCTCTTGTGTATTTGTCTTCAAAGCCATCTATTCTTGTGTTGGCTCCGCCCAAAATGGTATGGTCCATCATGTTGTGACCTAGCTCTCCGCTATCATTGCCCATTCCGTTTGGAAATCTTTCCGATTTCGAATTAAGTAATATCGCAGTTGATCCAACAGTAGATGCATTGCAGAAAATAACTTTTGAATAAAAGGTAAGTTCTTCTTTAGTTTCTTGATCAATAACTTTTACGCCTTTTGCCATTCCTGTTTCATCGTCGTAAATAATTGAATGAACAATTGAAAACATACGGAGGGTAAAATTGCCCGTTTTTTCGGCAGCTGGTAGGGTAGAGGAGTTACTTGAAAAGTAGCCACCATAAGGACAGCCTCTTCTGCATCTACTTCTTAGCTGGCACTGACTTCTTCCCTCAGGAGCATTTTCGCCAGTAACATGTGCGGAGCGGCAATTAATTAAATTTCGGTCGGGATAGGCTTCTTCTAATTTTTCTTTACAATGTTCCTCAACGCAATTCATTGGGAAGGGCTCTGTAAATTCTCCGTCTGGTAATTGAGGAAGATCTTCCTTTGAACCTTGTACGCCAATGTATTTTTCTACTAGAGAATACCATGGATCAATGTCTTTGTATCTAATAGGCCAATCTACACCATGCCCATCGTTTTTGTTGGCTTCAAAATCTATATCGCTCCAACGGTAAGTTTGTCGGCCCCATGTTAGCGACCTACCACCAACGTGGTAACCACGCATCCAATTGAACTTTTTATCTTCATTGTACGGATGGTCGATGTCGTTTACAAAAAAGTGTTTAGCTGCAACATCTCTAGCTTGGCCTGTTCTTCTTTGTACCAATTGCGTTGCTTTTTCTTCCTCCGAAATGTATCCTCCATGTTCAAAATCCCACGGATCCATCATGGCAGTAGGGTAGTCTTTTACATGCTCCACCATTCGGCCTCTTTCTAGCACCAAGGTTTTTAATCCACTTTCACATAATTCCTTGGCGGCCCATCCTCCCGAAATTCCTGAGCCAATTACGATGGCGTCAAATGTTGTTTGTTCACTCATATTTACAAAGCTTGTTGTTGGCTTTTACAAAGTATTCTTTATAATTCATTGCCTTCTTATCCATGCAGCCACAAAGGTTTAGCAATTCGATGGTTTTGAAATACGTAGAATGCGACTCTGCTTGGATTGCAATAAAACCTTCTGTTAACGGTGTGCCATCTACTTTCATTTCGGGCAAATGTCCTTGTACCGCGCCGCCATCAATAGTTGGTTTGGTGTATTCCATTACCACTTCGCCGTCCATTATGTGCTGAATTAAGGAGTCACCCAAAACCAATGCTTCTGCAGTAGCCCATTGTAATCCGTCGTACGATTTAGAAGTAGACTTTATGCAATGAGAAGTTCTCATCGTGTCGTCTATAACTACGTTTGTGCCCGGTGTACAAAGGTTTGCTGTGAAACGTTGTTCGTCTCCTTCAGAACCTAAAAGTTGATATTCTATACTTATTGGGAAGTTTTGATCGAGTCCAATAGTTGCTGGATCTTGGCAATGAAGCATTAAACCGTTGTTTCTATACGCCCATGCTGCTCCGCCTGGAGCTTGGCCTTTAGCAAACTTATAAGTAGCTCTTAATCTGTAATGAGAGAATTTTTCGTTGTAGTAGAAGTGCCCGAATTTGCCATTGAAGGAATCGGTGTAATGCACTTTAAGTTGACCATCTTCAACAAAGCAAAGGCCTGCAGTATCGCTTCCAAGTTCTTGCCCTTGAATTTTGGTAACCCAGCCTCCCAAATCTTTGCCGTTGAACAATTGAATCCATTCTTCTTTAACAGGATCTTTTCTATTATTGTTTTCTGCTTTTTCTCCAGTTGAATTACATGCTACTCCCAGCATGGCAATTGAAGCTGCTAATAAAATACCAATTGAGTTTAATTTCATTTTCATTACACTTTGTATTCTGATCTTATTTAATATTAAAAACGAATGTCACTTCGAGTGAAATTCTGGTAATAATTTATTATCGAGAAGTATAGTAGGGTAGTTAGCATTTGTGTTCTCGATACAATTTTTTGAAGGAAAAAATCACTCGAACTGACAAATAAGGAATCACTTGAACTGACAAAGTCAAAAATAATTTGAACTGACAATGGTGAAATTATTTGCGCTGGCAATGTCATTTACAATCCTAATATTTTTCTATTCGATTCTTCGTCTGCTGCACCTTTTGCAAAATCGTCGAAGGAAGTTGTGGCAACATCTATCAAAAGACTTTCAATATATGGCGCACCTTCTTTGGCTCCTTGCTCAGATGATTTTAAGCAGCATTCCCATTCCATTACAGCCCAGCCATCAAACCCGTATTGAGTTAGCTTGCTGAAAATTCCTTTAAAATCTGTTTGTCCGTCGCCTAACGATCTAAATCTGCCTGGACGTTCTTTCCATTCTTGGTATCCTCCATACACACCCGATTTACCAGATGGATTGAATTCAGCATCCTTTACATGGAACATCCCGATTTTGTCGTGGTAGAAATCGATGAATTTTAAGTAATCCATTTGCTGAAGCACAAAGTGACTTGGATCGTACAAGATTTTACAAGCGTTGTGATTGTTGGTTGCTTCTAGTAATCTTTCGAAGGTAACTCCATCGTGCAAGTCTTCTCCAGGATGCAATTCGTAGCATACGTCAACACCTTTTTTCTCAAAGTAATTTAAGATAGGTGTCCATCTTTTGGCTAATTCTTTAAAACCCGTTTCTACTAATCCTGAAGGTCTTTGTGGCCAAGGGTAAACGGTTTGCCATAACAGCGCACCCGAAAATGTTGCCATGTTTTTTAATCCTAAAAAGCTGCTGGCATTGGCTGCAAGCATTAATTGATTAACTGCCCATTCTGTTCTTTCTTTTCCTTTGCCATGAACTTCTGGCGGAGCAAAACCATCAAATTGAGCGTCGTATGCGGGGTGCACAGCCACCAACTGACCTTGCAAATGTGTAGACAAACCTTCAATTTCTAATCCGGCTCCGCTTACAATCGCTTGAATTTCGTCGCAGTAATCTTTGCTTGTACCAGCTTTCTCTAAATCAAATAGTCGTCCATCCCAAGTTGGGATTTGAATTCCTTTGTAGCCTAAATCGGCTGCCCACTTGCAAATAGATTCTAAACTATTAAACGGTGCTTCGTCGCCAGCAAACTGAGCTAAAAATATTCCAGGTCCTTTAATCATAGTTGTATCTTAAATTTTTTCCCAAGTTTGTTTCGCCTTGTTCGACTTAACGGTAGCTTCAATAAATTTCATTCCACGCACACCTTCATTAATTGTAGGGTATTCGCCAGGTAAAACTTTATGGCCTCTAATAGCTTTGGCTACACCTGCGTAAATGTTGCCCATGGCTTCGGTAATACCTTCTGGGTGACCAGGAGCTTGCAGGTTAGAACTTATGCCAGCTAGTTTAGAATTGTAGTCGTAAACAGGTTTAAGCGTTTGTGCGGGCTCTCCTTGTCTTAAGAATTGAAGGTAGTTTGGGTTTTCTTGCTCCCATTTTAAACTTCCTTTTCTTCCGTAAATAGCTACGGTCAATGTATTTTCTTCACCTGTTGCAATTTGGCTAGATCTGATAACGCCACGAATGTTATTTTCTAATCGAAGCAGAACCGTACCGTCAATATCCAACTTGTTGTCTTTGTACAACGTGTTTAAATCGGCTAACACCTTTTTTACTTTAAGGCCAGTAGTGTATTCAACCATGTTGAATGCGTGTACACCAATATCGCCCATACAGCTGCTAATTCCTGCAACTTTAGGATCTAATCTCCAAATGGTTTTACGCAGGTTTGCATTGTGAATAATAGGGTTAATCCAACCTTGATAGTATTGTACATCAACTCTTTGAATGTCGCCTAAAACACCTTGGGCAATCAAAGCTTTCATTTCCCTAACCATCGGATAGCCCGTGTAAGTGTGGGTAACACCGAATACAGTATCGTGCTTTTTAGAAAGTTTCTCTAACGCAACAGCTTCTTTTGAATCGATTGTAATTGGTTTTTCGCAAATGATGTTGAAACCTGCTTTTATCAATTTACTTACCGCTTCAAAATGAATATTATTTGGTGTAAGTATGGATACTGCCTCAATTCGATCTCCTTCGGGAAGGGCATTTTCTCCTTTAATAAATGCGTCAACATCTTTGTAAAGTCTAGATTTATCTAAACCAAGGTTTCTACCAAATTGTTGTGCTCCTTTAAAGTCTGAACTGAATACACCTCCAACCAATTGATACAATTCTGTTGATGCGGCTGCATTTCGGTGTAAGATGCCGATGAAAGAATTACTTCCTCCGCCAATCATTCCAAGTTTTACTTTTTTACTCACTGAGTTCTTCGTTTAGTTAGTTGTTTGTTCAATGTAAAATTAATCGGCCCAAGGGAGAGATTAATACAGTACTAATTTATCCTAAAAGTTGGAATAAATCTACTTTAAACCGTCCTGTACTATACTGTATCAAGGTGCTTAATTTGTTCTTTGAATGACTCATTTATTTACACATAAAATTATTTATTTCAGCAAGAAGTAAAAACGACAGAACTGAATTATAAATTCATATTGTTAAATTTTTCTGTTAGTTTTGGGCTCTTCAAAGCGATATTTTTAAGTGTTACAATAGAGTTTTTCGCTTGATTAACACGGACAACCAGAGCTTTTGTTGCATGAAAAAGTTTAGCTTTTATACAATGTACAAGCATTGCCAATTAGATAATTAAAACTAACCAAATGGAAAATATACAAAAAAACGCCCTTTTTTATGGGAGCTGTTTTGCCTTAATTACAACCGCTTTATCGTTCAGTATTAGAGCAGGGATTTTAGCTCAATTAGGAACAGATCTTAGCTTAACGGCTGAAGAACTTGGTTTCATTAATTCGATGTGGTTTTTAGGATTCCCAATTTCTATGGTTATTGGTGGTTTGATTTATAACACTGTTGGAGGTAAAATAATAATGCAATTCGCATTTGTTGCTCATGCAGCCGGAATTATATTGACTGTTTTTGCCGGGAGTTATACTGGCCTGCTTATTTCAACATTACTTATTGGGTTAGGAAATGGATGTACGGAAGCAGCCTGTAATCCAATGATTGCTGATAAATACCAAGGCAGTATGATGAGTAAAATGATGAACCGATTCCATATGTGGTTCCCTGGTGGAATTGTAATTGGTGCATTGATATCCAAGTTTATGACAGATGCTGAGATTGGTTGGGAAACTCAGATTTGGGTAATTATGATTCCTACATTGATTTATGCTTATTTGTTTTTCGGACAAGAATGGCCAAAAGCGAAAACAGAAGAAGGTGCTTCTATTTCAGGAAACTTTAAAGCGATGTTAACGCCGATGTTTGTTTTTATGATGGCTTGTATGGCTTTAACTGCTATTACGGAATTCGGACCTCAGCAATGGGTAGGAATGATATTATCTAAAAGCGGCGCGGAACCAATGATAATTTTAGCATTAACTGCAGGGTTAATGGCGGTAGCTAGGTATTTTGGAGGTGATGTTGTAAAGAAGTTTGATCAAACTGGTGTATTATTAGGATCAGCGGTATTAGCTACTATCGGTGTGTTTCTTTTTAGCACGCAAACGGGAAGTATGTCGTATGTTGCGGCAGTGTTTTTTGCATTGGGTGTTGCCTATTTTTGGCCAAACATGATTGGTTTTATTGCCGACAAAATACCAAAGAGTGGTGCTCTAGGAATGTCTATTATTGGGGCGGTTGGTATGTTCTCTACTTCAATATTTCAACCTATAATTGGAGGCTGGATAGATTCTGATAGAGATGTAGCTGAAGCAAGTGGTTTAGCTGGCAATGAGTTAGAATTAGCTGCTGGTCAGGCTACTTTAGCAACGATGGTTACTTTCCCAGCAATCCTAATTGTACTGTTTGTTATTTTGCTTTTATGGGTAAAGAAAACAAAACCAGTATCATAAACGGAATGCTCTAATCGGGCGATTGATAATGAAAAAAGCAACCTGATTGGGTTGCTTTTTTTTATGAGACTTAACCTTGTTATGCATTCAAAATGCACGTGTTAGTTTAAAGTTTTCTAATCCAAATATTTCTAAACTGTGTTGGGTTGTCGTGGTCTTGTAAAAAGATCGCATCATCTCCATGAGAGTCGGAGTATTTGTGAATGCCAACATAAGAGGTAATTCCTCCAATTGTAACGTTGTTCTGAATTAACACTCCGTTGTGCAACACGGTTATTGTTGCAGGCGCATCTAAATCGCCATTTGATTTAAAGCGAGGTGCTCTGTAAATAATGTCGTAGGTATTCCATTCTAACGGTGTTCTCATTGCGTTTACCAACGGAACTGCGTCTTTGTAAATGCTGCCTGCTTGCCCATTACTATACGTTTCGTTTTGATACGAATCTAAGATTTGAACTTCATATCTGTTCTGAAAAAATACGCCACTGTTTCCACGGCCTTGTCCATCGCCTTCAACTTTGTCGGGTGCGCTAAACTCTAGGTGGAGCTGGCAATCTCCAAATTTCATTTTAGTTTGAATTGATCCTGAACCAGGAACTACTTCCATGTAATCGTTGTCGATAATTTTCCATCCTGCAGGTTTGGTGTTGTCATGTTTGTTAACCCATTGATCTAGGTTTTTACCATCGAATAGTATGATGGCATCGGAAGGTGCATCGCCCAATTTTTTGCCCGGTGTAACAACATCCAACTCTTCGTAAACCTCGGTCATATGCGGCTTCATTTTTATGGGTTCATCTTGTGCTGATGCTAGGAGGGATGTAATGCAAACCATAAAGGCGGTTGCGAAATATGCTTTGGTTTTCATGCTTTTGGTATTGTTTGTTGAAGGTTAAATGTACTTAAATCTAGTATTGTAGGGTATGCTGTGGTATCCTGTTTTTGACTCACCCCAAACTCCCGAAGTATCGCATTGGCTTCAAGTTCAGTTTCTTCTCAATCTCATGCATTGCCCTACTGGCAGGCGGCCACTTACTTTTTATTTGATGAAAAAGTAAGCAAAAAATCAAGACTTACAAATAAATCCTATTTCTCTCTTCATGAACACCAAGTGCGGCCGGATGATCTTCTCGCGTGCTCGAAGCTATCCGGTCTTACTAGGTATTCACTTTGATTTAAATAGAATTTATTTGAAGGCCGAAACCTCCGGCATTAACTACAAATCTGAGATTTGTAAATAGTCTAAGTGCGCTTTAGTTCTTTCTTAATTTGACGCCAATGTGAAGTATCGGAGCTTTGAGCCCTCTATTCAAAGGGAGATACGCATGACTTACAAATCTACCTTTGCTATAGCTACGGTTGACATGAAGGGGCTTAAATTCGTCTAATGGAAACATTGCTAATTTAACGTTGGGCAATGGTGAGTATCCTCTTCCGTATAAATTTGAGTTGAAATTTGGGACATAGTTTTTCTTTGGAAGGTTCATGAATCAAAGTTTTATTTATAATGCCGAAGGTTTCGTTTTCAAAATGTAAATATTGAAATGAACCTTTAGGAATACAATTGTTCTGTGTTACTCTTCTTTTGTAATTCCTTGCAGAATCTCTCGAAATGCAATCCGATGCAAAGTTGGAGAGGTGCATGCATTTATCGCAATCCTGACTATTTAAAATTATTTCTCCATCTCTGTATGTCCATGTGCCTTTTGAATTACCTCCACTCATGCACGCACCATACCAATATGAATACGTATTGTCTCTTCTTATTTCCAATGATGCAGAGAAAGGAATTCCGCGGTCTACGGGTTTCCATGTGCCAATAAATTTATTGATTTTCGTTTTCGAAACTGATTGTCCTGCAACGATGGTAGGCGATGAAAAAGCAGCAATCAAACATATGGTTATCAAAGTTCTCATCTTTGTTTTATACGTATGGGAAGCGGTGTTGGAATTTATACTAAATGTTCTGCTAGTATTTTGGTATGTTTGGCAAGCACATTGCTTGTGTTTTTACAGGAATATATAATCGACACAAATGGAATATTTAATCAAGCGACTTTCTATAATTACTTTCAGCTTATTTATACTCGCTTGTGGTGGTGCCAACGAAAAGGCTTCGACTGATTCAAACATAAACCCTACAAAACTTGATGGTATTTCGTTATCAGATTCAATCCCACAAATAGAAGATGAAGTACAAGAGGAAGTGCAAGCAGTGCCACTCGACACCTCTTTTTTTGATTTTGCATTTATTGCAGACAACAAATACATCATTCTTCCATTGGTGCCAGATACCAGTTGGGGTATAGGCAAGCCAAGTGTTGAAGCAGCAAGGGCTGGGGTTTATTATGTAATTAAGGATTTAGAAATGGATTCACTTCCGTTGGCTTATGCCGGTTTGATCGGTAATCAGTTTAATATTTGTGGAACCAACCAAGTGTACAATGCAAAAATTAAATCGATTAAAATATTAGCGGAGTTTATTCCGCATTTTGGTAGGGTGCAGGCATGGGACGGATTTTACGAAGAAATTTCTATGACGGAAGAAGAAAAGGCTAACGACATATGGAATTCTGCTGAGCATTTTCTGGTTGCCGAGTTTGAAATAGAAAATAGGGATGATGATGATGATGATGAATTGTTTTATGCGACTCCCGCGGATAAACTAATGCCTAAGCCGTATAGTATTTTATCTGATTCTGTTGAGAACGCTGTGTTAGCAAACCGTGTTGGCGATGTTTGTAGTAATACAGCTGACTATAAAGAAGTTCAGAAAGCATATGAAGAAACTGCCAAACGGGGTGATGACATGTGGTGGAAGGATGAGTATTGCCGTGGTTCGTTTTCTTATTTTGAAGTAGGCCAAGAAGTCGGGTTTGCTGCGGTGAACAATGTTGCTGGCAATGGTTGTGGTGATCCTTTTTATGCTGAGATGTTTTCAATTTGGAAACTAAACAAGCAGGCTAAACCTGTTTTGCTCTTTATGGGTAACGATTATTATCAGACTGTTTTTGCAAATGATATTGATGGGGATGATTACCCCGAATTTCTATTAACGGATTGGTATGGCAAAACCACTTTACTTAAAAAAGTAGGGGAGGATTGGCTTAATGTATATCAGTGGAGTATTCCTTATCAAGATTGTCCTTGTTGAGAATTGAAATGTTTTAAAGTCATGAAGAAAATTTTAGACCCCGAATCTCCACTCCATTTTCTCCCGAAGGGAATTCAATCAAATCAACTTATGATTTGTGATTCTTTAAGATTCTCCTTAGAGATGGCAGATTACAGTTTTGAAGAATTAATTTTTCATATTGAGAATGTGGAAAATATGACCGAGCAATTTCGAATGCGTGGATTAGCCCGATTTCATAATAAGGAGTTTGAAAATTCGATATTGGATTATAACAGAGCATTGAAACTTGATCCAAGTCTTCACTATGTTCTTAAGTCAAGAGCATTTAGTTTGCTTTTTCTCAGACGGATGGATGAGGCAATTTTAGATTTAAAAAAAGCAGTTGAGATTAAACCAACTGGTGATTATTATGACAACCTTTCTGAATTTTATGAATTGAAAGGGGATTCAGAAAACGCATTTTATTATCATGAAAAAGCGATTGAACAATCTCCGATTGAGGCAAGATTGTGGTATAATTACGCGGTATACTTGGTGAAGTACGGGAGGAATGAAGAGGCTTTGGAGAAATACGATAAAGCGATTTCTTTATGGCCAATGTATCCAGACGCTATCTCGAATAGAGAGATTCTAATAGAATCGATGAAAAATAAATAGAGAAATATCCTGCATCTGCACTCAAGAAGTTGAGTTTGACGAGAAAGATGACGATGCGTTTGTATTAGAGAGAGGTTACTCTAGCAATCAGTATTCAACCCAAGCCAATTCAGTTTTTCACCCCACCACTCACAAAGAGCCATACATCCACAAACACATTAAGAAACTATAGATTGCAGAGAAGATCATCATGAGAGGGAATGTTTGTTTTTGCTTTCCGTAAAACTTGGCGCAAACAATTGAACCAACGGGGATTGACAATAATAAGGGGGCTAAAAAAGTGATTCCGTAAATTCCAATGTTTCTTTTAATCCAAACAATTGACTTGTTAAACAAGGTAAAGGGTTTTTTCCTTTTTATTTCTTCACCACTTTTCAGATAAGCTTCTAATACTTGCGCTCTTTGTTTACTGCTATTCGCATTAACCACGAACTTGAAAAGAAGAAAAGACTGATAGAGAGCTTTGCGCCTCTTGTTACCGATACAAAAATTTCAAGGTTAGTTTCCATGGAACCGTACTTGTACATCTTCCTTCAAAATATTGACTTATACAGCTGTATCCTAGTTTAAAACTATTTATAAAGACTAATAGTTATAAGCACTAAATCTCTAACATATTATTACATACGCAGCCTAAAAAAAATAAATATGAAAAAAACGTTTCTGCTTTTCGCTATTGGATTAATTTCTATAGCATCTTATGGGCAATTGAATCAGGTAGGAGAAAACATTGAAGGTGTAGGGTTTCACTTAAGTTTTGGTCAAACAGTAAGTATCAACGCTGATGGAACAGTAGCATTGGTTGGAACAGTTAAAGGAGGCTATGCTAATGTTTACGTTGATATTGATTCGGTGTGGACGCTTTTAAGGGACACCATTTTTGAAGAAGAGCTAGATGATTGGTATATGGCTTCGACGGGTATTAATGATGCCGGAAATATTGTAGCTGTAAGTTCGCCTAGTAACAATGGTGGTGTAGATGAAGGATATCTCCGTGGAAGTGTACGGGTATATGAGTTGATTTCTGATGTTTGGGTGCAGGTAGGCGGTGACATTGATGGAGTAGCCGATAGTGATTTGTTTGGAGAGCATATTTCTTTAAGTGCAGACGGTTCAATTATAGCCATAAGTACTAGAAGCGATGGTACAATAGGAACAAGTGCTGGTTTGGTGCAGGTGTATAAAGTTATTGATGACCAATGGGTTCAACAAGGCGAAGATATCGAAGGAGAGGCTGAAAAGGATTATTTTGGATCATCTTTGAGTTTAAGTTCCGACGGACTAACTTTTGCCGCAGGTGCTCAGGGTAATGATGGAAATGGAGTGAGTGCAGGTAATGTACGTGTTTTTAATTTTGATTCAGATGTTTGGACGCAGGTAGGGAACTCTATTCAAGGAGAAATGGAAGGAGAGAGAGCAGGTACCGGAATAAGTTTAAGTGGAGATGCATTACTTGTTGCTATTGGCGCAATGGGAAACACTATTAACGGTTCTACCGCGGGAGCAGTACGTAGTTATAAATATATTTCAGGAGTATGGACGCAATTTGGCTCAACGATTTTAGGTGATGCTGGTAATAATTTGGGGTACGCAATTGACCTTAGCGAAGACGGTTCTGTAATGACTGTTGGTGCAGCATGGGCGTATGGTGGTGACGGTTATGTTAAATGCTTTGAAGCGGATTCGTCTGGTTGGATTCAACGTGGTCAAACACTCATAGGTGGTCAAGATGATTTCTGAGGAATAGGCGTCAGTACCTCAGATGACGGCAGTAGAATAGCAATTGGAGGACGCGGATTTTACGGAGGTACGGGTTACGCGGCTATATACGAATACTGCAATACCAAAAGTACAATCACGGTTTCAACTTGTAGTACATACACAGTTCCTTCTGGTGATGAAACTTATATGATTTCAGGTATTTATAAAGATACCATTCCTAATGCAGCCGGTTGTGTGGAAATAATAACTATCAATTTAACAGTTGAAGATGTAGACACCAGCGTTACTGTTTTAAACATGACCATGACTTCTAATGCAAGCGATGCCACTTACCGTTGGTTGGATTGTGACAACAGTTATTCTGAACTATCGGGAGAAGAAGGCCAATCTTTTTCTGCGATTGGCAAGGGAAACTACGCGGTTGAAATAACAAATGCTTTTGGATGCGTGGATACATCTGCTTGTGTATCTATAAATATTGCAAGTATTGAGACTATAGCGCTCTTAAATAATGTTGTAGTTTTTACTAACCCTACTCAAGAAAATGTAAACATTGACCTAGCTGGATTAAAAAACGTTAAGGTTCAATTGCTAAATACACAGGGACAGGTTTTGTTTATAGACGAAAACATCAATTCTTCTGTATATCAACTTAATTTGAACTCTCTCAAAGGCACATATATACTAAAAAATGAATCAGAACAAATTAGTAAAGTGATTAAGGTTATAAAGTTATAATTGCTTTAATACCAGTTTAAATTCAAAGCTGCCTATATATTTCGTATATTTATAGTATGGGAAAAAGAGCTAATATATTTATAAAAGAGAGCGAAGAAGAATTAACTATTCTGTATAAAAAGGAAAGGAACTATAAAAGGAAACTACG
>JABSPQ010000183.1 GCA_013214205.1 Flavobacteriales bacterium | reverse complement strand
ATTCCTAAGGCTCTATTCAATACTTCTGTTTTCATAAATTTAATTTTATAATCACCTTCTTTCTTCTTCACTTTGGCTCGCTTTTAATGCAGTCTCGTTTAATACGGACTTAGGTACTAGTTCAAGTTCTAAGAAAAAAAAAGAAGAGTGGTAAATCTAAAATACGGCATCATTTATCAACGTGCCTAGCTAAGCGCTCCCTTTCTCTTCTGCTGTGATTTTGTTTATTATCTTTAAAGTAAATAATTAATCTAGTTCAAACATACGAGCATGGCGGTACCCAACAATACCTTCCAGTTCTCCCCTCCCCTTTAACATTTCCAACCCGTCATTCACCGATAAAACAAGTCGTTTTACCGACAAGAAAAGTTACCTATCCCACCAAAATAGTTATCGGCACTTCCCAATATACCCTTAGTCGTTTAATTCAACTTTTAGCGCTTTAAGTCTACCAATTTTATACGCTCAAAAAATCACATTATTAAAGCTGATATGAAAAACAAAAAAACAAAAATATGCGTTGCTTTTCTTCTTTTAAGCATCGGAGCACTTCAGGCCCAAGAAACAATACCCGCAGCAGGTGGTGATGCAACAGGGATTGATGGATCATCTGTTAGTTACACCATCGGGCAAATAACCTATACAACCAATTATGAAACAAACGGATCGGTAGCTATGGGAGTTCAACAGCCTTACGAAATATCAATAACTACTGGCATAGAGGTTACCAATATTAATTTGCAGTTATCGGTTTACCCAAACCCTACTACCGACTTTTTAACCCTTTCGGTAAAAGATACTGAGCTAAGTGATTTGAATTATCAACTCTATAATTTGAGCGGAAAACTAATCCTGCAAGATCAATTGCGAGATCAAAATACGCAAATCGACCTGCGCAACTTATCATCGGCCACCTACTTATTAAAGATAAGTGACAACACGAAAAATCTTAAAACATTTAAAATAATTAGAAACAATTAACTCCATCAAACAATAATTTTTTAGAACGATGAAAAAAACACTTACACTAGTATTAAGCTTACTAATCAGCGCATCCGTTTGGGCGCAAAGTCCAGACAAAATGAGCTACCAAGCTGTAATAAGAGATACAGACAGTAAACTGGTAACAAGCCAAGGAATAAGTATGCGAATAAGTATTCTAAAAGGTTCTGGAATATCCGTTTACACGGAAACACATACAACTACAACCAACGTTAATGGTTTGGTAAGTATAGAAATTGGCAGTGGAGATGTTGTTTCTGGACCATTTAGCACTATAGATTGGAGCGATGGGCCTTACTTTATTAAAACTGAAACTGATCTAGCAGGTGGTAGCGATTATACCATTGAAGGTACTAGCCAGTTAATGAGTGTGCCTTATGCACTCTACGCTAAAAGCAGTGGTAATGGAATTGGAGCGCAAGGTATTCAAGGAGAACCAGGACAAGATGGTGAAGACGGAATTGGAGGAGTTTCATCAGCGGGAGCAAACGTTTCAATAAGTGGTGCAGGCTCTGTAGCCGACCCATATATAATTAGTGCAACAAGTAGTGGCGCACGCTATTTAGGTGAACAATACGGTGGTGGTATTATCTACCATTTATACATTGGTAGCGATGGCCAACAACACGGGCTTATAGTAAACAAAACCGAAAGCACGGCAGTATGGCAAGCAACTGGTACCGAAACGAGTGCAACACGTAGCTGGGATGGTGCTTACAATACAGCATTAATGAGCAGTAGTGCTGCAGCAAGTTATGTAAACGCTCTATCAGACGGTGGATTTACCTGGTACCTGCCAAGTATTGATGAGTTAAGTTTATTATGGCATAGCCGTTTTACAACCAACGAGGCCTTAAATGCAGGTAGTTTTACTTTACTTTCAAATACAGCTAACTATTGGAGTAGCACGGAGACCAATACTACCTATGCGTTCCTCTTCGAATTCATCTTTGGATACGCGAACCTCACCAATAAGAATAATCCGCTTAGTGTTCGTGGAGTTAGGGCTTTTTAACTATTTATCTATTTAACCATTTATTACCGCGAAGCGGTCGGTTTTTTTTTTGAGAAATGGCATTATATTACGACTTACCAGTATTTAAAGATGTGTACAAATTAATCTTACTCATTTTTGAATATACTAAGGATTTCCCAAAAGAGTACAAATACACTTTAGGGCAAGATTTAAAGCGAGATGGTATAAACTTGGTTAGGAGTATTTATAGAGCCAATAAGTCAAAAAACAAGATAGAATATTTAGAAACGTTTTTAGACGATTTTGAACTATTAAAATTAGAAATACGCCTATGTACCGACATGAAGATATTGTCGATTAAAAAACAAGCTCATATTAGTTTACTAATGGACGGCATAGGCAAGCAAATTACGGGTTGGCGCAATGCCAATACCGTATAGCCAGAACTGTTATTGCTACTGTGGTAATGGGCGAGCAAGTTTTTATTTAAAAAGGGCAAATGGACTGTTTCAATTCTTTATTGGGATAGTTAAATTGTATGCTGCCAAACGCTTGGTAAACATCAAAACTCATTTGCATTACAGCTAACTATTGGAGTAGCACGGAGAACAATACAACAAATGCGTTCAACTTCAAATTCAACAATGGAAACGCGAACAACAACAATAAGAATAATACGCTTAGTGTTCGTGGAGTTAGGGCTTCTTAAGTGAAACTAATTTAACTCCGTTAGGCAACCCGCTTAACGGAGTTTTTATTTTAATATTTAAATGCAACAACTCTCTTTATTTGATCGAACAAATATTCCTGAACCAGAGCCAACAATACAACTTACAGAACTATTTAAGGCTTATTACTCTTGCCGTAAAAACAAACGTAGTACTACCAATGCTTTAGCTTTTGAGCTAGATTATGAAAGCAAACTGGTACAGCTGTGTAATGAAATTAATAGCGGCACATATAAAATAGGCAGATCAATTGCATTTATTGTAAATAAACCCGTAAAACGAGAAATTTTCGCAGCCGATTTTCGAGATAGAATAGTACATCACCATATCATTAATAAACTCAATCACCTTTTCGAAAAAGAATTTATTTACGATAGTTATGGCTGCCGTATAAACAAAGGCACTCATTTTGGTATTAAACGTGTTGATAAATTTATTCGTAAATGCTCTAAAAACTACACCAAAGATTGTTATGTACTAAAACTCGATATACAAGGTTTTTTTATGCACATCAATAAAAATATATTGTGGCAAAAACTCGAACTCTTTTGTAATGAGAAATATCATCAAGAAGATAAATCTATGATTTTGCAATTAGCCAAACAAATAATTTTTAATAATCCCGTCTCAAATTGCATCATAAAGGGTAAACATAGTAATTGGAATGGCTTGCCTAAAAATAAAAGTTTGTTTCATACTCCAAAAGAATGTGGTTTACCCATCGGTAATTTAACCAGTCAAATCTTTGCTAATTTTTATATGAATACTTTAGACCATCACATCAAACATACTTTAGGAATCGAATACTACGGTAGGTATGTAGATGATTTTGTAATTGTGTACCCAAACAAGGAATATCTAAAATCGTTAATACCTACACTTTCAAACTTTCTAGATTCCTCTTTACAGTTAACCCTACATCCCAAAAAGATTTATTTGCAACATTACAAACAAGGCGTAAAATTTATTGGAGCGGTAATTTCACCCAATCGAATCTTTATTTCCAACCGTACCAAGGGCAACTTTTACAATGCCATTCAGCAGCAAAACAAAATAATTGAAATCCGTAAACCTTCAAAAGACGACCTCAATACATTTTTAAGCAGCATGAATTCGTATTTAGGCATAATGATTCATTATAAAACCTACCACCTTAGAAAAGGAATGCTATTTAAACACCTTAACGGCTATTGGTGGAACCATGTCTATTTAAGCGGCGGCATAGCAAAATTTGTATTGAAAGTTAAGCCAGTTAAAAAAAGGAAACGTTGGGTAGTCGAGTAAGCCAGGGGAATTTCACCCCTAACTTCTCACAGAACCGTACGTGAACCTCTCGACTCATACGGCTCTTCGAAGTAGTGATACCATTTTACAGGTATCGGCTGTGTAATTAGCTCATCCTCT
>JABSPQ010000182.1 GCA_013214205.1 Flavobacteriales bacterium | reverse complement strand
CTACAATTTAAGAAGACTATTCTCGATAATCGGACAAAACGAGCTCAAGAAGTACTTCAAAGAGCTTGACTATTTTCTAACTCGAATATTGATACCCATAAAACTCATATTGTCGGTTATAACAACTAATTTTAGTATCGTTAACAATTACAAACCAAATTTAAACCACGCTTAAATAGCTTCTATTCGCTCCATATTTTAAGTAAATAGGAGGTTATTAGACGAACTGGCGTTGTAGCCAACATTGAAAAAATAATTATTAACTAAAAAAAGTAAAAATGGAAGAAAAAGTTATTTGGCAAGGAAGCCCATCTCAATGGATGAATTTCGCAGCATTTGTAAGTTGTATTTTAATAATCCCAATACCTTTTGTGTTTTGGAAATGGTTAAAAACAAAATTTTGGAAATTTGAAATTACCAATGAAAGATTAACAGAAACAACAGGTGTTCTCTCAAAATCAACAGATGAATTGGAACTTTATCGAGTAAAGGACATTAAACTTGACCAACCTTTTCTTCTCAGACTTGTAGGACTTTCAAATATTAGAATGGCTACTTCTGACAGAACTCATCCTGTAGTTTTAATTCCTGCAATTTCTGGAGGGAAAGAATTAAGAGAACAATTAAGGAAAGCTGTAGAAGATAGAAGAGATAAGAAAAAGGTTAGAGAAACTGATTTTGAATAAATCTCTGTACTTTTATTGCTTCGAATAAAATATGTGATATGAGTAATATTAAGCTATTTCAAGACAAGAAAATACGAACTACATATAATGAAAAAGAACAGAAATGGTATTTTTCTGTAGTTGATATTGTTGAAGTACTAACAGAAAGTGTTAAGCCAAGAGATTACTGGTATCGCTTAAAGAAAAGAGAAAAAGCTAATGGAGTTGAACTGTCGACAAATTGTCGACAGTTCAAAATGTTAGCATCAGACGGTAAAATGAGGGAAACTGAAATTGCTGATACTGAAACATTACTACGGATTATTCAATCTGTTCCTTCCCCTAAAGCAGAACCCTTTAAAAGATGGTTAGCAAAAGTGGGTTACGAAAGACTTCAAGAAATTGAAGACCCTGAATTAGCATCAAAACGAGCAAGAGAGATATACAAATCAAAAGGTTATCCTGAAGATTGGATTGAAAAGAGAATGCGTAGCATTGCTATTCGAGAAGAATTGACGGACGAATGGAAAGATAGAGGAATTAAAGAGCATAGAGATTATGCCATTTTAACCGCTGAAATATCCAAAGCAACATTCGGACTAACTCCATCTGAATACAGAAAAGTAAAAGGATTGAAAAGAGAAAATCTCCGAGACCATATGACTGACTTGGAATTGATTTTTTCAATGCTTGGAGAAGCTTCAACAACAGAAATTGCAAGAAACACAGACGCTCAAGGATTTATACAAAATAAGACTGTTGCTAAAAAAGGTGGAGCAATTGCAGGAGATGCGAGAAAAGCTCTTGAGTTAGAATCTGGACAAAAAATAGTTACAGAGAAAAATTATTTACCCGAAAAGAAAACTAAAAATATAGATAGAAAGAAGAAGTAAAACGTTGGGTAGTCGAGTAAGCCAGGGGAATTTCACCCCTAACTTCTCACAGAACCGTACGTGAACCTCTCGACTCATACGGCTCTTCGAAGTAGTGATACCATTTTACAGGTATCGGCTGTGTAATTAGCTCATCCTCT
>JABSPQ010000181.1 GCA_013214205.1 Flavobacteriales bacterium | reverse complement strand
TCTCCTTTTTCAGCAGCATTACCATACCGGTTCTCTCAATGGGCTTTAACTGAGTAATTCTTCCGTTTTTTTTAAAATGGTATTTTCAAACGCCAGTCGACCAAGCGCTTTTTCAAGTTCTTCAATTTTTCGTTGGTCGTCTGATCAACGACAGTATAAAGTACCGGGTAACGACAGTTAAAAGTACCGGGTAATAGGAGATCGGTAAAAAAGACGATATTTACCATGGAGGTAAATATTATGATAACTGATCAACAATACCGGAGGTTAGTGAAAATGAAGGAAGGAAAGCCGTTATGCGAAAGCGCGGATAAAGCAGGTATGAGTGAAAAAACAGCGCGAAAATACCTAAAAAAGAAGAGGCTTCCAAGTGAAATGAAGGAGGCACATACGTGGAAAACACATAGTGATGAGTTCAGTGAGATATGGCCCCTAATAAAGGGGATGTTAGAGCTCAACTCTGGTTTGGAGGCGACAACGCTGTTGCCATATATGCAGAGAGAATATCCAGGGGAATATGAGGACAGACAACTACGAACCTTGCAACGGCGATTAAAGCACTGGCGCGCTACAGAAGGGCCAAGTAAAGAAGTGATGTTTGCTCAAGACCATCATCCCGGAGAATTGAGCCAATCGGATTTCACCCATATGGATGAGGTAGGGGTAACGATTGGAGGGGAGCTCTTTAAGCATATGGTGTATCATTTTGTTCTGACGTATTCAAATTGGGAACATGCCACCATTTGTTTTTCGGAAAGTTTTGAATCATTTAGTGAGGGGTTTCAGGAAAGTCTATGGACTTTAGGTGGCGTTCCAGTCAGTCATCAAACAGACCAAATGAGCTTGGCAATACAGAAAGCGGAAAGCAAGAAGGTATTTACACAACGCTATCAAAGTTTGCTTGATCATTACACCTTAAAGGGCCGAAAAATACAGGTCCAAAAACCGAACGAGAATGGCGATGTAGAACAGAGCCATAATCGGTTTAAAAGAGCCCTTAAACAAGCCCTGATGTTACGTGGATCAAGTGCCTTCGAAAGTCGGTTAGACTACAGTCATTTTTTAACGCAATTATTGGCACAACTTAATTCAGGGCGAAACATAAAATTTGAAGAAGAAAAGAAACACCTTCAAACCCTCCCCTTAACGCACTTAAATACTGTCCGAGAACTGAAAGTGTCGGTTCGATCCGGAAGCACGATTGCTGTCGATCGAAACAATTATTCAGTAAACAGTCGATTAATTGGTGAAAAAGTGGATGTCAAAATTTATGCTGAACGCATCGAGGTCTGGTTTTGTCAAAAAAAGCAAGACGACTTTTCACGACTAATTGGACGAGGAAAGTCTCAAATTAATTATCGGCATATCATTGATAGCTTAGTTCGGAAACCAGGCGCATTTGCTAATTATCGATATCGTGATGAGCTGTTCCCAAGCAGCCGATTTCGAGTTGCCTATGATTCATTATGTAAAAACAACCCTAGCAAAAGTAGTGCTGAGTACCTAAAACTATTACACTTGGCCGCTCAAGTTAGTGAAACAAAAGTTGATCAGGCTATCACCTGGCTAATGGATCAAAATCTTCCCATTGAGTATGATTTTGTCCAAGACCTTGTCAATCATGCAGACGACCTTCCAACCGTTCATCACATTAATATTCCAGATCCCGATATCCAAGTTTATGACGAGTTATTGATGGTCGCGTCATGACAACTACAATCACTAATTTTAAAAACACTTTAAATCAAAATCTTGTTGATTTACGGCTCCAAATTATTAGGCACTCATATGAAGAAACTGCCACGCAAGCCATTAAAAATGGAGTCAGCTATGAAGAGTATTTGCATGATTTAATTCTCCTCGAAGCGGATCAGAGATGGAATAAAAAGCGTCAACGATTGTTAAAAGCCTCTAGATTACCACTAGAAAAACGATGGGATAATTTTATCCAGGAGCGACTTCCTCTCAAGCTGCGCCAACAAGTTAACCAATTACTAACCGGTGATTTTTTGAAGCAGGCTACAAATGTACTCGCTTTTGGCATTCCTGGTACTGGAAAATCTCATTTGTTATGTGCCATTGCTCAAGAACTTGTAATGAAAGGTCATCGCCTGTTATTTACAACGTGTGCTCTTCTTGTCCAAGATCTTTTAGTCGCAAAAAAACAATTGGAATTGGCCAAACAATTAAAACGAT
Source organism: Flavobacteriales bacterium (assembly GCA_013214205.1). GTDB lineage: Bacteria > Bacteroidota > Bacteroidia > DT-38 > DT-38 > DT-38. The sequence continues at coordinate 534 of JABSPQ010000181.1, read as the reverse complement.
TGGCCAAATACGAAGCCATTATTATTGATGATATTGGGTATGTCCAACAAAATCGGCAAGAAATGGAAGTCTTATTTACTTTGCTTGCTGATCGATATGAAAAAAGCTCCATTATGTTGACCAGTAACCTTCCTTTTTCTAAGTGGGAACAAATCTTTAAAGATCCCATGACCACTGCTGCCGCCATTGATCGACTTGTCCATCATAGCGTCATTATTGAACTGAATATGTCTAGCTATCGTTTGGAATCTGCTAAAGCGTCCATACTAGAAAAAAAAGAATAAACTATAAATCCGTTCTTGTTTTTTGCGATTAAGAACCCGTTTCAAGGGGTTAGTAGTATTCTTGGCGATTATAATTGGTGTTGAATAGTCATGTCTCGCCATATAGTGTTCTTGTGAAGGCTCTTGTTCTCTTTTAGAGCCCATTTCCTTCCCTTTCATAACTCCCACTTCACACTCTATCAAGGCTACTCCCCAAAGGGTCCCCTCCTTGACAGACTGCTCCGTGTCCGTCATTTAGTCATCTATGGCT
>JABSPQ010000180.1 GCA_013214205.1 Flavobacteriales bacterium | reverse complement strand
TCAACCAGGACTCTATGAATATGACGTATGGTTAAATAAAATTGAAAATGGAACCGTTTATTTGAAAGCTTTTGAGATAACACAAGAGTATCAGCTTTCGATAGACAGACTTCCTAAGCAAAGTTCAATTAAAGTTAATAATCAATCAGATAAAATATTGAAATTTGAGTCAAATGGTCATTTTACAATTTATGAAGGTGATTGGGGTAAACCTTATGCTGCGAGGTTTGAAATTTGGTTTAAACCTAACAATAAAGAAAAAGAAAGAAAACTCATTGAAAAAATTGAAGGCTGGATGAGATAATAAAAAAGCACATAACAATGGCTATACGTAATGCGGGTTTTCTCCTAAACGATAAGTCAGTGCATTTAATGAAGTCCGCCAATACTTTAATTTGGTATTTAAAATGAATAAATTAAAAACAAAATATAAACTCTTGGCTACGTGCAAATTTGAAAACCTCACTTTTCAAATCCCGCACTACGCATAGCCAAACGTTAGCCAATATATAATATGGATTACTTCATAAGTCATGCATCTGAGGACAAACAAGAGTTCGTTAGAGATCTAGCCAACCAGTTTATCAGAAATGGTGCAACAGTTTTTTACGATGAATATTCTATTAAGCTCGGTGACAGTTTATTTGAAAAAATTAATAGTGGAATAAAAGAATCAAAAAATTGTATTCTCGTTCTTAGCAAGTATTTCTTTGAAAAGGACTGGACAATTGCAGAATTAAAAGCCATTTTCAGTTTGCATGTTACTGGAAAAATTAAACTAATAATTATCTATCATAATATTTCCTTTGAAGAAGTGAGTGACGAATACCCTCTTCTTGCGGATATTCTTGGGGTCAACTCCAATATTGGATTTGAGAAAGTTGCGGAGAAAATATTTGAAGCAACAGACCATTCACCAGCAATGACATACGGAAAGATCAACTTAAGCGCTGACAATAAATCAAACACAAAAAAAGAAGGGTTTCACTTAATGATTCGTTTTGCACTTCCTAGACGAGGAGATCCAAGAATACCGAAAGTATTATTTGACTCTGGAATTCAAAATCAATTTCATTCAAGAACACGCCTTGTCGTTATGGATAATGAGCGTTTGTATTTTGAAGTTGTAACCACGGACTATCAAAAACTTTCCGTATCCATAGATATTTCCAAATGGAGTATAGGAGAGCCTCACATAGTAATTGCAAATCTCGATAATAATGGAAAGTCAATTAGAATGTATCTCGATGGTAAACTAAAATCTGAACTTAAGTATAAGTTCTTAAATATACCTGAAAACCTTTTAAACACTGGACATGGAATGATTGGATGCTCATTAGAATTGGATTACCCTTGCCCCTTCACTATTAGTTCTCATTCACTTGGAAAATCATTAAAAAAAGAAGAGGTGCAGGATCTCTTTTTCGCAATTGACAAGTACAATAAAACATTAGGCAGATAATACATTGGCAAACATGAATTATGAATAAAACATTCACAGTAATTTTATTTATTACGTTTCTTGCAGCGACGAACTGTATTTCGCAAGAAGTAATCTGTGAGGACAACAACCAATTTTCAAGCTATTTTGATAACGGGAATCTTCAAGTTAAAGGCTGCATAATTAACGACGCACGAGTTGGGTTATGGGAATATTATTACGAAAATGGTCAGTTAAAAGAGCATGGAGAATATCAGAAAGATACCAAAGGAGGTTTAGATAAGAACTGCGGAGAATATTTCAAATCTATCAAAGCTGGTGTTTGGAAGGAGTACTATGACAATGGAGAGAAAAAAAGCGTCGGTCAATTTGCTCCATTGGCCTTATGTCATCAAGACACTTCCTATGTTGAGAAAGACGGGGAATACGATGTTCGAATAACAATAGATATTGACTTTCTTAAACATGATTTATGGAAATATTACGACGATAAAGGTGATTTAATAAAAGAGGAAACATATGTCAATGGCAGGTTACTTGAAAAAGAATAACACGATTTGCCAACATCTAGCGATCAAAAATTACGTGGGTCCAAGGGACCCCACTAATTTTATCGCTTTGTTGCACTGAACAGCCTACGCGCTAATCAGATTATTATTAACCGATTACCCTATATGTATTTTCAATAATTTGGTGTTAG
>JABSPQ010000179.1 GCA_013214205.1 Flavobacteriales bacterium | reverse complement strand
CAGGAAACAGTCATTCTAACAAATGGTATTGTAGTGTTTTAAAACGAATAATCATTAAAATACGTAAAGCATATCCAGACAAAGAAATTATTATCAGAACAGATAGTGGGTAAAGCCTTCCTCTCCCATATCATCCAACTTTTTCTTCCAGGAATAATAACTCGCCGCATAGAGGCTATGCTTTTCTAAAGTTGATTTAAACCCATGTTCCGAAACTTCTTTGATAATCGAAAGTTTCTCTTCTTTGGTGAATTTTCTCTTTTCCATCATTCAAAATTATAGATTTATTAATATAATTATGTCTGATTAATTAAGGGGCTGAAACAGTGGGATGTTCGGCAACTATAACAAAATAGAGTTTCCATCTTTCTCTAACTTTCTTGATTTCTAGACTATTAAACTCTAGTCTAATTTGTGACATTTTCTGTTGTGTTAATTGATGTTTGTTTGATTCAATTTCAAACTTACAATTTCAAAATATATGTATGGAGGTATGTTACAGAAAAATATTTTTCCTCGATCCGTTATAATTTACGATGTGCTTTTGAATTAGGTTTTTGCGCCATTCGTAAATAATTGATTGATTAATGTGCTCTAAGATTGGTTGGTCGTCTTTTAAAACATAGGCATTTTCGTAATCGAATTGGTCGGTAACCAAAGTGCCTATAGATGGTTGGTTTAAATGTAATTTGCAACAGTCATTCAGGCGACTGTGTGGAATATTGGCAAAATCAAATGGCTTGTTACTTGCTAAAAATACAATGTCCGACATCTCTGCACTCCCACCAACAAAGTAATTAATATTAAATTCGGCAGCTGCCAAAGTTTTATAAATAGATTGATATGCCAACCCCGGTTCTCCTTCGGTATGTCCCTGAAAATTAATTATTAAAAGCCCGTTTTTGCTCAGTACATCTTTCATTTTCGCGAACGATTCAATCGAAATCATATAATTGGGTTGTACTTCCCCTTTTAGCACATCCATTACAATTAGGTCGTATTTTTTTTGAGTTGTTCTTATGTAATGTCTGGCGTCGTCTACAATGTAATTGCAACTCTTCGGATCGTGGTAAAAGTAATCCTCGGCCACTTTCAATAACCTGTCGTCTAAATCGACCGCATCAACTTTAAAACCGAGTTCTAACAATTCATCTACATTCGATCCTGCTCCAAAACCCAACACCAAAGCTTCCGAGTTTTCGGGTATTACCGCAGAGTTGATAGAAATTACATGCGGATAATGCCAAAAGGATTCTATTTCGTTGTTATCGATATAAGAATAGGTTTGCGCAATGTTGTTGAGCATCATCTTGCGCTTGTCTCTACCGTTAATAACTTCCGAAGTAACTACTTTAATTTGTCCGAGTACGCCCTCCGAAACATAATCTACTCGCTCGGCACCATAATATTTAGTGCTTGTAGCATCGCGCACAACCATAATAGATACAAGCAACATAACGGTAACAACAAAGCCTAAATACACCTTGCTTTCTGTTTTGTAAAAAAAGGCAAAGGCCATAATAAAAATTGCTGCGCCAACAATTAAACCAGGCATAACCACACCCCAGTTGGGAATTATTAGAAGCCCTAATAAAAAAGCAGCTATAATACCACCTGTAGTGGAAACGGTAAATATTATACCCGATATTTTTCCCGACGATTCGAATGCGGACTTTGAAGCTTTTATAATAACTGGCGAGGTTGAACCAAGCATTATTAAAGGCAATAAAACAATGCACAAAGGACTAAGTATGATGGCGGTTAAAAATCCATAATCGAAAAAATAAATCATTATTATTTCGGCGTAGTACGACATGCCCATTATTAATATGGAAGCGGTAACGAGTGTATGCAGTAATATTTTAGACGGCGGTTCTTTCCCGTTGGCAAGCTGACCACCCCAAAAGTAACCAATTGCCAAACCCAATAAGGTAACCGCTAAAACAGAGGTCCATAAAAGGTGGGTAGATCCGTAGAATGGAGATATAATCCTGACACTCAGCATTTCTACCGCCATCACGGCAAATCCCTCTACGAAAGCTACAATTATATATATGCGAGGTATGTTTTTTAATGCCATGTACTAAAAATTAAACAGATATTTATTTGATATTGAAGTTATTAATAAATAATTTAACATTCAAATCGAATCATATTCATGAGCATTAAGTCATTTTATTTAAAGCTAATCCGCGCAATTTGCCTAGGGTCAGTAGTGTTTTGGGCATTTACCACGGTGCTCTATCCTGCTCATAATCAAAGCTCAAAGTCGGAATTAGCGGTAGGGATTTCTGCAGAAAATCCGCTATACGATATAATTTTTACAGCGGAGTGAGTTAATGAGTATTCGAATCATCGCAATTGTAATCATTTCTCTATCAGTAATTTTCAGTTCTTGCAAATCTAATTTTGAGCCAACCGAAATTGTAAATGGTATTTACGAAAACGAAACTTTGGGTTGGAAAATGAACGTTTCGGAAGGTTGGGAAATCATTCCACATGCCCATAGAGAAAGATGGACCAAACAAGGCAGCAACAAACAAAATACCAACAAACTAAACGACGGATTTGTTCATCTGCTTGGCCTCTATAAAGGCCAAGATGATATTTGGAACTGTATGATTAGTAACATGGAACCTAAAAGCAATTTACCGCCGCAGGTAAACGACGCCAATTTGATAAACTATTATGCTGCCCGGATAAAAAAAGGAATGACTTCTATTGATGTTAAAATGGTAGATTTTAATGCTGGTACACAAATGGTTGCCCATTTAACTTTTGGCCGTATCAATATTAATTTGATTGACAAGAATGATAAAGTTGTATTCAGGCAGGTTATCTTTTTAAAGATTATTGGCGACCAAGTATTAGAAGTAATGATTAGCTACAACAACGAAGATGACAAAGCAGCTATGCTCGATATGTTTTACAATTCAACTTTTTTCTAAGTCGAAGTAAACAATCTAATTACAGAAAAACATCCTGTTTGTATCCATTTCCTTCGAACACTCCATGTTCTATTATATCTTTCCTCCAATTAAATATTAGGGACTGGTTAATGTGATCTAAAATAGGCCGATCGTCTTGCAGTAAATATGCATTTTTGTATTCATATTGTTTCGTATGTAACTTACTTAAAGGAGATTCTGGAAATTGACGCTTACAGCAATCGTTAAAATCGTTATAGTTAATCTCGTCGAATTTAAATGGACGCTTGCTAGCAAAGTAAACGATGTCCTTAATGCCAGTTTCGGTGCTTACAAACAGGTTAAGGTGAAACCCTGCTGCAGATAAAGTTTTATAAATAGATTGGAATGAAATTGCATGTTCTCCATCAACATATCCTTGAAAGTTGAGGATGAGCAATGCATCATCGTTCATAATTTCCTTAATAGTGGTAAAACACTCTATAGAAAGCATGTAATTGGGTTGTACCTCTCCCTTAAGAACATCAAGTACTATTAAATCATATTTTTTATTGGTGGTTCTAATAAAATGACGAGCATCATCAATAATGAAGTTACTGTTTTTCTGATCGTGGTAAAAGTAATCCTCGGCCACATCAATCAACCTATCATCCAAATCTACAGCGTCTACCCTAAAACCTCTCTTCACCAACTCATCCACGTTAGATCCAGCGCCAAACCCCAATACCAAAGCATCCGAATTTGAAGGAATCACTAAGGAACCAATAGATATTATATGTGGGTAAATCCAATATGATTCAGCGTCATTTTCGTTTAGAAAAGTTCTGGTTTGGCTCACATTATTTAGCATCATAGCTCGTTGGTCTCTGCCATTAATTACATTGGTTGTAGTAACTTTTATTTGCCCCAATACCCCTTCTGAAACAAATTCTACTTTTTCCGTTCCAAAATGCTTTTGTTTAACAATGTTGAAGCTGGTAAACGAAAAAACAGTTAGCATTACTATTAGTAATATGCCCAAATGCAATGGTTTTTCTTTTTTCACGAAAAGGGTAAACGACAATATAAATAATGCGAGTCCAATAAGAACACTAGGAATGGCCACTCCCCAATTTGGGATAATAATTAAACCGAATAAAAATGCACCCAAAACGCCACCGAGTGTGGATATGGTAAATATAATGCCAGATGTTTTTCCTGAAGAGTTACTTTCTATTTCCGACGCTTTGATAATTACTGGCGACGTACAACCCAATGTGATTAAAGGAGGCAACACAAGGCATATTGGGGTCATTATTATTGCGGTTAAAAATCCATCTTTAAAAAAACAGATCATAATGTCGTTAGCAAAATACGACATGCCCACTATTAGTATTCCAGAAACAGACAAGAGATGTAACAGTATTTTACTCGGATTTTCCTTGCCCTTGGCCAACTGCCCTCCTAAAAAATAGCCGATGGCTAAACCAAATAAAGTAATGGCTAATACTGCTGTCCATAAAGAATGTGAATTGCCGTAAAAAGGAGAAATCATTTTTACACTCAGTATTTCAACCGCCATTACAGTAAAGCCTTCAATAAAGGCAAGCAAAAGGAAGATGCGAGGTATGTTTTTGAATGGCACTAAACGAGTGTTTTTCTATATAAATATTGAAAATGAAATTATTAATAAATAACTTACCGTTTTAAAATAATAACAAAGAGATTGAGTATAAAATCATTTTACATAACTCTGGCATCAGGATTTGGAGTTGCCGCTATGCTATACTTGGCGTTTAGCGCTGCTTATGGACCAGCCGAAAAGGAAATTACCAACAGTGAATTATCAATAGGCATTTCTTCAGAAAATCCGTTGTACGAGATTCAGTTAACCGATAGCAGGTTTGAATAGACTAAAGTTTTTTCTCTGTTTTTTTGCTTGCATAGTGTTCCTAAATTCATGCGAGGATAGATATGAGTTGGCTGAATTTGAAAATGGTGTTTATAAAAATGAGCAACTGAATTGGAAAATGATTGTGAAGGATGGATGGAAATCAATCCCGCAGGATCATCGAGACAGATGGACTCAGTTGGCTACTTATAAGATGACTACGCCAAACGTACGCGATAACTTTAAACATTTAGTTGGCTTGTACAAAGGCGAAGATGATATTTGGAATTGCATGATTAGCAACATGGAACCTAGTTCTAATTATCCGTTTGATGTTACCGAAGAGTTAATGCAGAAGTATTATGCAGAATCTTTAGAGCTTGGGTTTAAGAATATGAAGATCTCAAACCTCCATTTCACAACCTTTACCGACGTGATTGGCAAGCATGTTTTCAACCGACTTAATGTAGATTTGATTGATGACCAAGGTAAAGTGGTGTTTAGTCAAATGGTATACCTCAAGTACATGAAAGGATATGTGCTTGAGGTAATAATTAGCTACAACAACGAAGCCGATAAAATAGCCATGCTCAACATGTTTCTTTCCTCCACGTTCTAAAAACGCGATCTACAAGTAAAGCCTACTTTACTTTAAAAACTACCCCCAAGTTAACTCCAGTGCCCATTCCCACGTTTCTACCAGCAAGCACTTGAGAAGCCGAAACAAACCCGCTAAGTTTATCGGATAGCGGCATGTAATAAGTTGCGCCAACTTTGTGCAATCTACTCCCAACTCTCTAAAAGTTGTTGGTGCTGGTATGCCTCGGTAATCTAAGCCGCCAAACGACAATTGATAATCGTACCAATAATAGAAGTAATACTTGGCTGCTGCTTTATCTAATTTAATAGAAGCATTTGCTGCCGTTGGCACAGGATCGAACTTGTAATTATAAGCCACTTGCCCTGTAGCAAACCAACCATTATTGGCAAAGTAGTGCACCAAAGGCCTTACATCAATAACTTTCGCTTGCTGCCCAATGGCATTGAGTCCTTCGGTGTTGTAATTGATTAGGTTTCCCGAAAAGCCAGCTGCCAAACCAACCGATAGTTTTCCATTCTTTAATTTGTGTCTTACGATTTTCTTAGAGTATGCATCTGTAATAAGAGCTAGATAAACTGGATTAGTTCTATTGCCTATGTAAGTTATATCAGATACCCAGACTTGTTCTGGTCGATTAATACTGATTGTTTCAATCTTGTTTTTATGTTTTCTGAATCGATGATGAGAATCTGTAGTGATATGATACTGCCTCTTGGGAATGATCAATAAATGATTTGCCCGTAAAATAGAAAAGAGTTTATTTCTACCTATTCCTAAAACTTTAAGTTTTTCTTCCAATATATAATATAATTTTCTTGTTCCAATTCTAGGCATCTCTAATCGAATATTTTGAACCATTTTAAGAACCATACTGGCTTCCTTCTGGCTGGCTAACCTCGATTTGATTACCCGGTAATAAACCTGACGATTTACCCAAACAGTTTACAGGTAGCTGTTAAGCTTTCTTGATATTCTTCTTTGTAGAAGTCGACTGCTCGGGTAAAGAGTTTTTTCTTATTGGAATATTATACTCCTTTTCGGCAATATCAATCATCATATCAAATATGATCGTTTTCTTATCTGAAGTTTCAACCTGTTTCTCTAAGAACGCCTTTTGCTTTTCTAAGAGCTTTACCTTTTGTTCTAGTTCCAATAACTTCTGTTCTGGACTTTTG
>JABSPQ010000018.1 GCA_013214205.1 Flavobacteriales bacterium | reverse complement strand
TACATTGTCTGTAATATCTGATAACCCTGTACACGTTACCTGAAAAGAACTGGCCATTAAGCCCTCCTGATAAATCTGCAATAAGTTTTCAACATCCATATGTAAATTTATCATTTATAACTGCGTAACATGAGTTAATAATAATCTTATCGCTGCTTACCATTACAGGATTTGCACAGAAAAAGAAAAAGTACAATGGCGATGCTCAAAATTTGTATAACCAGAACAAACGTGTTTTTTCCAAAACAGACGAGATTGCGCCTCAGAAAAAACTTCAAAATTACACGAGGGTTTATCCTCAATTTCCGAGATACAGTGGGCTGAATATGTATACCACCACAACCAATAAAAGGGGAGTAACTACAAAACGAAATACTACTTATAACGATGAGGGCTACATGCTCCTCGACCAATATTTTGACCCTAAGGGCAACGAAACCCGAAAGAGTATTGTTGAATTCGATGCGAAGGGGCGGCCTGAATTAAACGAGAATTCAGCAAACATTAAAATCTGTTTAACTCCTTTACATGAAAATTGGATTAGAAAAGGCTGGAAGAGCCAACGCTGAAAGCGTTTTAGTTCAACATTAATATAATGGGCATGCCCGTTAACATTTATAAACGGGTACTCGTTTATATCCATTATAGTAAAGCTAACTTTTAAATATTACTTCCTCATTGTTGTGCACAGGCTCTCCTCAAAATAATTAGTCTTTTTAATTCACTGAAAAAGAGAAGATCGTGAGTTGAGGCCTCAATTTATTTCTTACCTAAATGTGATGTTCTCATATGTACGCTAACCCTACGAGACGCTAGTAAAGCACAGCCTTCTTAACGATAAAATGCTTATCGACAGTTAAGCGTATAAAGTAAGTTCCCTTTGTTTTAATATGACTTCCAATATTTATCTTTTGGATTCCTTTATTTGTTTTAACATGTACATTGGCAATGGTACGGCCAAGGATGCCAACAATCTCAATTTTTGCACTTTGACTCTTTTCTGAATCAAATTCGATAACTGATTCTTGATTGATAGGATTTGGGAAAATCCGAACAGATTGTTCTTTAAACTTATCTTCAATACCGACTATATCATGATTTATATCGTCGATATACAAATGGGAACCTAGTTGGCTTCTAAACCTAAATTTAAACCTTACATCCTCTACATTATAACCTGTTGGAAGAACAATTTTCTCTCGTCGCCATTCGCTACTGGAGGCCGGTATAAAGTTATCCGAATTATCAGCAGCAGTTGCAAGTGCAGCACCTGATTTGGAATAGAATTTATTCCATGTTTCTCCACAAGTTTTAGAGAATAAGACTTCCAGTTTATCTTTGTTAGTCCCATCACTTGCGTAGGCAAGCATAAAAGTTAGTACGGTTGAGTCTGTATTGGAACTTAAATCAAATAGCGGGCTCACTATATCGTCAAAAGAATCATTAGGTGCATTTTCATTATTTCTTATTTGTAATGAATTAGTGCCAGTGTAAGCAACTTGTTTTGACAACCTCCAGTTAAACTCGTCGTTATTATCGTTAAATATAGTCCACAAACTGTCTAAAGGATCGTTTTCAAATGTTTCTGAGAAAGGATAAGGAAGCCCTCCATCTAACGACACAACTTCAACAGCATTGTATAGGGTGGCAGACCCACTTATTCCATTTGCATATGCAGTTATTATTACGTCATAAGTTCCGCTCAACGCATAACTCGTTACAGGTTCGTTTAATTTTGAAGTTGCAGGACTTCCGCCAGGAAGCTCCCATAGCACACTGTCTATTTCTGCGTTGTAGTGATCGTACTCGAAGGAAGCCATAGAACCTGTACATAAAATTCCACTTATAAGAGGATTTATTTCTAAAACGGGAGCACAGGCTGTGCTGCCATATACATAAGGATCTACCGTGCCCGTTGCAGTTAGATTTGGTATCGTACCTAAATTACTTCTGCCACCAGTAGTGTCTGCCAAAGTGTTGTGCATCCTTTCTGCTTGACCTTTAGTAAACATTCGTCTACAAGTACCATAAGCCATATAATTTCTTACGTTGTCTCGTTGATCTCCAGCGCCATCATCACAAGTATTTTTACTTTCATCACAGCCACTACCTTTTAAACAACAGGGTGTGTCATCAATATCATCTCCATCGCCGTCGCAATCCAGTCCTTTATGTGTGTGTCCAACAGCAAGCCAATGACCAAACTCGTGCGTCATTAATCCTCTTTGGAAATTAGTCCAACCATAACCAAGTACACCCGATCTTTTTGGCGTTGCCGAATCCCAACCAGGGAGGGTAGAATGTGCGTAATCGCCAGTTCCTGCTATGTAAACGTTAAAATACATTGAAGGATCCCATATGTTGTCCCACTTATTCTGGATATCTATTTTGTATTGCTCGGCCTTATCGTTTTGCCAACTGCCATTCGTTTTTATGTCCCTATGTCTTGTTATTCCTGTAGTGCAATTTCCATCGGGGTCAATTTGAGCAAGTCTATATTCAATCTGAGGATTGCCAATAATTGTATCAAAGGGAGGGTTTACATCAATGGTGTCTGCATTTAATTTTTGAAAATCAATATTTATGCTTGCCAAATCAGCAATTAATTGAGCATCACTTGGCGTTTGAACTCCAGGCCATTCTAAAACATGAAATACTATGGGAATAATTATAAGACTATCTGACGGGATGCTTTTTAGGATACTTTTCTTAATCGATGTATTAAACAGATCAATTGATTTTTTTATTTTCAGTCCGTTTTCTTTATCCTCGGTAATTGCCCTTAACAACATTTCATCTGTTCCACAATCATACGTTTGTGCTTGTAGCGACATTGAGCACGTCAATATAACGATGGTCAAAAAGGAAATACTTAGCGTTTTCATAATTAGTTGTTTATGTAGGATACTTGTAAAGTTATAATTTAAATGGCAGCAAATAATTAAGAACGATAACTCACTTCAATATTCATCCGACATAATCTTTTCAAGGCGATTTTGACCATAAAATGATTTCGTGTCATTTCTATATGCTCTAAGCTATGAATAGCAGTTGAATAGGAGCTGTTTATGCCAGATTTGCCAAGTTTTTAATTGACAGGTTTACAGATGGAGCAGGATGAGGGTTAACGGCATAATTAACTAAATTGCAACCTAATCGACACTAGCATGAACATTAATAAATACTACCTAATACCTCTATTCTGCTGCGCATTATATTCCTGTTCGGATGAGCCTAAGGAAGTGGAGCAAGTACAAGAAGCCGAACAAATAACTCAGTTACCAATGCAAACTATGGCGTTGGAGGATTTACAAGCTTTTAAACCCGAAGCAAAAAACTGGAGTGTAGTAGGGAGCATTTATGCAGATCGTGCAAAAGAAAAAACTTTTGTGTCGGAGCCAGGAACGGGTATTTTGCTTAATACACCCAGCGAAAGGGTAGCGAAAGATAATCTATTTACAGTTTTTGAACACGGCGACATTGAGTTGGAACTAGACGTAATGATGCCAGTTGGTTCAAATTCTGGTCTTTATTTTCAAAGCAGATACGAGGTTCAATTGTTTGATAGCTGGGGAAAAGATACAGTTGATTATGATGACATCGGTGGTATTTATAGAAGTTACGATCCTGAAAAAGAAGTGGATGAATTCGCAGGGGCTGGACCTAAAATCAACGCTTCGAAAGCACCAGGTTTATGGCAACATATAAGAGTAGTATTTAGAGCGCCAACTTTCGATTCGGATGGAAATAAAAAAACTAATGCCCTATTTGAAAAGGTTTGGTTAAACGGAGTTTTGCTTCACGAAAATCTAGAAGTTCCGTGTCCAACGGCATCCAGCGCATTTAACGATGAAACAGGAAAGGCATCTTTAATGATTCAAGGAGATCATGGACCAGTTGCTTTAAAAAATATTGAATATAAAATTTACGGTTCCGATCAGCTACAGTTTAGTGATGTTGCGGTAACGGAGTACAAACAATATGAGAACAACCACAGTAGATGGTTACCAAGTATTGATACATTAACTGTAGACAGTACGTTTACTGCCGATTCAGTTTCTTCTTTGCTGCTTAATGGAAGTGCTGCTAAGATGATTACTTACAAAGGGAAGATGGTAGTGTCAACTGCTGGTGACTATCTTTTTGAAATGAAAATTAATTGGGGAGCAGGCCAGTTTATTGTATATAAGGATACGCTGCTTAATTTGGATGGTGACTATAATGCTGGAATGCCGCAATATGCTGAATTAACTTTGCCAAAGGGTGAGGTGCCATTTACGGTTGTATATAGTAAGAGCAGAGCTTATCAAAATGGGTTTTCTGTTTCTGCGGAAGGACCAGAAATTGAAAAGCATGAGATAACGGCTGCTAGTTCTTTGTCGAAAGGCAAGAGCAGAAAGTCTCCTGTAATTGAGCTGGAAGTAGCAGATGAAGTTGTGTTACAAAGAGGATTTGTTTATCACAAAGGATCTAAAAAAACGCACAACATCTTTATTGGTTTGCCCGAGCAGAAAAGTATCGCATTCGATTTAAGCAGTTCTTCTCTCTTACAAGTTTGGGGCGGAGACTTTGTGGATGTTGCTCCAATGTGGCATTCGAGAGGAAACGATCAAATTGGTAAGCCATTAGGTGCAGTAGTTGCTTCGTATGGTGGGCCCGATTTTGCAGCTTTGGATAATGATAATTCTGTATGGCCAGATAGTATTCCTAAAAGTGAATCTTTCAAGCAGATTGGTTATTCGATAGATGAGAAGGGTAATCCTAAGTTTCAATTTAGTATTGAAGGTTCGGTGATTACAAATGAATTCGAATCAACCGAAGGTGTTAGAAGTATTAAAAGATTGATAACGGCTAGCATCAAGAAAGAAATTTGGCACAAGGTTGCAGGAGGCGCTGTGATAGAATTGTTGCCTGATGGCTCTTATGCAATCGACGACAAAGCCTACTACATCATACTTTCGGAAACAGGATCCAACGAAGCAGTTTTAAGAAAATCGGGAGGAAAGGATGAGCTCCTGATCAAAATACCGGTAGGGGAATCGGAAATAAATTACAGCATTATTTGGTAAAAAATAGAAGATGATAAACATGAAAAAATCTAATTTATTAAAAACACTTTTACCGCTGTCGGCATTATTTTTTAGCGGGGTTCAATTTGCTATCGCTCAATTGCCAAACAATATTGTAGCCGAAGAAGCGAAGTATTATAAAATTGTAGATGTTCCAGTTCCTGAGGATATTGTTTTAGAAGTTGGCGGATTGGCGCTTACCGACGATAACAAATTGGGCGTGTCTACACGAAGAGGAGAGGTGTGGATTATCGATGAACCAAACACTAAAAACGCGACGTACAGTTTGTATGCTAAAGGTTTGCACGAAGCACTTGGATTGGCTTATAAGGACAATGGTTTCTATTTATCGCAAAGAGGTGAGCTTACTCGTTTGGAGGATACAGATGGAAACGGCAAAGCCGATTTATTCAAAACGATTTTCTCATGGCCTTTGTCGGGTAACTACCATGATTACTCTTACGGGCCAAAGATTTTGAAGAACGGCGACATGATAGTTACTTTAAATCTGGGTTGGGAAAATGCCGGAGTTAGTAAGGCGTTGTGGAGAGGTTGGATGTTGAAGATTACACCAGAAGGAGAAATGACACCTATTGCAACTGGATTAAGATCGCCAGCAGGGTTTGGATTTAACGAAGACGAAGATATTTTCTATACCGAAAATCAAGGTGACTGGGTTGGTTCTGGTAGAATGACTCATTTGGAGGTTGGCGATTTTTCTGGCAACCCAGCTGGGTTAAAATGGACAGATCATCCACAATCGCCATTGAAATTAAAGCCAGAAGATATTGATGGAGAATCAGGATTGACTTTGTTTGAGTATGCAAAAGATATCCCTGAGTTTAAAATTCCTGCTATTTGGTTTCCTCACGGAATTCAGGGAGTTTCTACTTCCGACATTTTACTTGACAACACAAAAGGAAAGTTTGGACCTTTTGAAGGGCAAATGTTTATAGGCGATCAAGGTAGCAGCAAGATTATGCGGGTGGCTTTGGAAAAGGTGAACGGTGTATATCAAGGTGTTTCGTTTCCGTTTGTTGAAGGGTTTTCTTCGGGTGTTTTAAGAATGATATGGAGTAACGACAACAGCATGTTTGTTGGGATGACGAGTAGGGGCTGGGCGTCTACAGGTGGTGGGAATTACGGTTTACAACGTTTGGTGTGGACAGGTAAAACGCCTTTCGAAATGAAGACCATAAAGGCACAAGCCGACGGTTTTGTAATTGAATTTACCAAGCCTGTAAACAAAGAATTGGCAAGCAAAACGTCGTCTTACGAAATCGTTTCTTTCAACTATAAATACCAAGAACGATACGGAAGTCCTATTATAGAAGAAGAGGAAGCGATGATACATATGGCAACTGTTGCAGAAGATGGCATGTCGGTAAAACTGATGGTGCACGGAATGCGACTAGGCTATATCCATCAAATAAAAGCCAAAGGAGTTCAGTCTAAAACCAATGAATCGCTTTTGCATATAGAAGGATATTACACTTTGAATGAGGTGCCTGGCGGTACTTTGAAGTCGCCATCAATGACGATGTCTGGTGATGTAAAGACGAAAAAACAAAAGAAATTGGTTAACAGAATGCCGATGGAATGGAATGGTAAACCTGATTACGAGTTTAAAGTTGGTACTGTACCCGGGATGAAATTCGACTTTGAAGAGTTGGAGGTAAAACCAGCATATTGGGTTCAACTTACCTTTGATAACGTGGACGACATGCTTCATAATTTGGTGATACTATCGTCGGGCAAAAAAGAAGATGCCGATAAAGTGGGTACGATGGCTATAGAACTTGGACTAAAGGGACCTGAATTGAATTACGTGCCCGATACTGATTTGGTGTTGTTCCATACAGGGATTCTTCAGCCCGAAACTTCGCAAACTATTTATTTTGTTTCGCCAGAAGAGCCGGGTGAGTATTGGATTCTTTGTACGTTTCCAGGGCACTCGGTTTCGATGCGTGCTAAGCTAATTGTGAAGTAATATCGAATATTTTTGAAAGCTATTCTTGTGTTTCTTTCTTGGTAAGACTGATAATGTCATCGATCATTTGAGTCATTTTTTCGAGTTCGTTATCGCTTTCTAAAATCGTAGCTAAATTATCGTGTCGTTGTAAAATCATATTCTCAAACTGTAGCGTTGTAAGAATAGATTGATCGAAACGCGGTTCCTCCAAATTCATATCGAAAGGGAAAAATTCATTTAGGTAAGGGTACAAATGATGCATCATATCTTCTGTTGCATCTTTTTCACCTTCTTCATAATCTACGAAAACATCTTGACAGGCAATTAGTTTTGTTCGCAACTCATGATTTCTGATGAGGTGTAAAGAGGATGAGTTAATAATTGCTCTAATGGTACCTTGCGATGGATTAAAAGTGTAATGATAGGTGAGGTCCCACATGTTTTGTGTTAAAGTGTCGAGGTTCGTTATGTTGGGATCAATTGGGAATTCATCAATTACTTTTGCTGCTGCCACGAAGCACGATCTGTGATGAGAAATTACTTCCTCGAATTGCTTTTTGTTGTTTATAAATTCATTATTTATTCTAGAAAAACCTGTTCGATTTTGAGGTTCTTCTTTTTTTTGCTGAAACTATTTAAAGTAAAAGCACTCGAAACACTACAAGTAACTACTAGTACTGAAAATAAAAGACTGACCCCGTTTTCCTGGAAATGAGCTAAGATCTTTTTCATGGTGTAAAATTGATGGCGTTGCAATAAACCGATAGGGTTTATTTATTAATCGGACTAAGTTAAATACATTAGGTAATTAATTCTAGATGTAAATATCAGCATGCTTCTATGTAGTAGATTGTTTGCGACTACTGAACTTTTATTTTTTCGAGGATAGCAGTGAGTTCTTCAACCTTCTCAGGCTGGTCATCCCAAAGGTCGTTCTCCTCGTATGGATCGTTGGTAATGTTGTACAACTGCCCAATTAACATAAGCGAATCAGCGCTTGTTTTATCGCGGCCAGCACCCGATTTTTTTGTTCCTTGAATCAATTTCCAATCACCTTGTGTAAGAGAAAACTTGCCACCGCCAGAATGAAATACCCGTGGCTGCATGCTGTTTTCTGTTTGCTTACCGCCAAGTATTGTTGTTAATACGTTGTAGCTGTCTTCGGCAGAATTCTCTGCTAATTCAACTCCAATAAGGTCTGCAAAGCTTGCCATCATATCTATAAGACTAAAAATGTCGTCGCTTTTTGTACCTGATTTTATCACGCCTGGCCATTTTGCAATAAAGGGAACTCGATGGCCACCTTCCCAAATATCTGCTTTTTGTCCCTTAAAATTACCCGAAGCCTTGTGACCATTTGAGCCTCTTTTAGGGCCATTATCGCTTGTTACAATTACCAACGTGTTCTTGTCCAAGCCAAGTTCTTTAAGCTTCTTTGTAATCTCTCCAACACTCCAATCGGCTAGTGCAACCAAATCTCCTCTGGCGCCTTCTTCTGTTTTATCTTTCATAAAATCGGGCACCATCCATGGAATGTGTGGTGACGAAAGTGCGAGGTATAAAAAGAAAGGTTCGTCGGCTTTGCTTGCTTGGTGTTTATCAATAAAAGCAATTGCCTTTTCTGTGAGCGTTACATCAACATTTTCC
The DNA here is from genome assembly GCA_013214205.1 of Flavobacteriales bacterium. Taxonomy (GTDB): domain Bacteria; phylum Bacteroidota; class Bacteroidia; order DT-38; family DT-38; genus DT-38. Next base: position 6,565 of record JABSPQ010000018.1, on the reverse strand, counting down.
TGCGACCAATCGGATGCCATTAGTCCGCTTACAACTCCTGGCATGGTGTCTATTACTTCGGGAACCATCATGGTAGGGATTGATAACGTTTTGTTGTTTTCGATAAAGCAGTAGGGTGGATCGCTGGTAGAACAGCCGGCTGTACCGAAGAAATAATCGAAGCCACGTTCTAATGGGCCTCCAATAATGTTTTTTGTAAAATCAATATTTTCTTCTTCTTCATATAATGCAGGGCTGCCATCTTTTGTGTTCCACGACATGCCTATATGCCATTTGCCTATACATGCAGTTTCGTATCCAGCGCTGTTAAAAAGGGTGGCAAGCGTTGCTCTATCTGGTTCTATTAAAGAGGTATCTCCATAAAAGCTGGATAGCACACCTTTTTTTAAGTTGGTACGCCAACAATATCTGCCTGTAAGTAAACCGTACCGCGATGGGGTGCAAACCGACGAAGGGGAGTGGGCATTGGTAAACATTAAACCTTCGGCAGCAATTTTGTCCATGTTGGGCGTTTGTATTTTTGATTCGGAATTGTAGGCGCTTACATCGCCGTAGCCCATATCATCGGCCATTATAAAAACAACGTTGGGGCGTTTGGTTTGGTTGGTTTCTTCGGTTTCAGATTCGGGTGTTGATGTGCTACAAGAGGCAAGGAGTACTATGCAGATGATGTAGTAACAGAATTTCATTTTAACTTTTGGTTAGCAGACTTAAGCGTTTTGTAATGATTTAAATTACGGATTGCTCAAGGTAAACTTAAGGATTCTGTAAGAATAAATTGAAAAGGATAGCTGCGATGTTTTTTGAAATACTTGCTCAATCTCAAAATTTACACGCGGCGTCATTCTTACAATCAGTGTGCGTAGCACATCTGAGAAGCAGGATCACTACAGTATAGGGACTTATGCGAATTCACGAGGAAAGATCCTGCTTCCACCCCATCAAAGATGGCGCGTTGTCAGGATGACGACTACGGAGGTATGGGGACTGAACAGGAAGTTTGAAACCCCCAAAGTATATCACTACTGCTTTATCACTTTCCTTTGAAATGTTCCTTCGCTAGTTGTTACCGAAACATAATAGCATCCATTGCTGTAATTTTTAAGATTAAGTTCAAATAATGATGTGTTTACTCCCGATTGGTTATCAAGGATTCTGCCAGTGGCATCGGTTAATTTTACTCCTGTAATTACTACTGCGCCCGACTCAATTGTCAGTTTATCCGAAGTGGGGTTGGGGAAGATTGTTAGCGATGTAGTCGTTTCTACCTCTTTAATATCGGACGTTATATCTAAAATGTTCTGTTTTATTTGTGCGAGAGAAACGCCATTATTTTCTCCATTAGTAATTTTCAGATAGAACTCTCCACATCCACTTTCCATCATCCATAAGTATTCACCAGCATTATCGTACAGGGCTAATACTAAAGTGTCGCCTTGTGTATAGTGATCAAAAAAAGCCCCGCAGTTTGCACCATCGCCACCCCCTACAAATAAAGCATCGCCTATGTCGTAATAACTCTCGCCAATGGTGTCGATCAATGTAAAGTGCCCATTCTCTGCATATCCGTCGTACGACATAGAGTCAAATACGGCAACGCAGTTATAAGTGTATTTAGCATTTGTGTAAAGTCGTACTGATAATAGCAACTGCAAGCAAATGTGTTGATGCTTAAGGCTATGCTAAGAAGTGTTAAAATGATTTTAGATTTCATAATTCGGAGGTTTGTATTTATTACACCAAATTAGGATGGTTTCCTTAAAACGGTTTTGGTTAATTGGTATCAATCTTTGTTAATACGTCTTTAGACACTGTATCATAAATTAAAACGCCTGTTTCTGAATCTGTAAGTTGTCCTACCGATTCTCCTTGCTCGTTCCATATAGACGACTTCCCGCCACAATTAAACTTGCCTGAAACACCAATACAGTCGGCCAACAGAGTAACCATAGCATATTTGCTGGCCGTGTTCGACATTTTGTCTATGGCTTTATCTATTCCTTCAACGGTTTCTACAACGCTGGCAATGTAAATTTCGGCACCGTTATCGGCAGCAATTTTTTGATGTTCGGGAACAGAAATTTCGTAGCAGATTGCCAAACCAATATTTACGTTTTTAATGTTCAAATTAGTCACACTTTCTCCGCTTGTAAAGAATTCTTTTTCGGTATGGAAAAGGTGCTTTTTTAGATAAGTAGTTCTTGTTTGTTGAGGCTGAAATATTACAAGACCAATGCTTACTCCTCCGTTATTACTTATGGAGCAACCAACGGCTATCACCATATCGTGCTCATCGCTTTTAGTTTGGAAAATATCGAACCTTTTATCTGCAGAAGTTGTGGCAAGGTCTTTTGCTAGGGTGGGCTCATATCCAGAAATAGACAACTCTGGGAACACAATTAGATCAACATTGCTTTCCGCTGCCAGCTCTATTAAAGTAAGGTGACTTTCAATGTTTTTCTCGAAATCTCCCTTAACTGGTTTTGTTTGTGCAGCGCAGATTATCATGTTTCGCGTATATAAATATTTGTTTGATCGTATAACATAAGTAGCATGTATTATCTGCTTGATTTTCTTTGAGCGAGATACTCTTTAGCTGTCATAACTGGTAGTTTAGAATTTTTAAAATCCTTCTTGTTTCGAGTTATTATAATATCGATTTGATTTTCGATTGCAGAATAATATTGAAGCCCATCTTCAAAGTAGGGAAACCTTTCATCTGCAAGAGCCAATTCTGTTGTTTTATCATCTAGAGAGAGGGTGTCGACCAAAACTTTAAATTTCCTAAGTATTATTCTTGCCTCTTTTTTAGATGTTAATTTTGAAAGAATATAATTGGTGTTCGCAAATGTTAATGACGATACGGCTAGGGAAATCTTATTGTTATCTGCAAGTGAAAAAAGGGTTGCTGCTTCGGGGTAAAACGCTTCTCTTTTTGCTAGTAAATCGATTACAATATTCGTGTCGATTAAAAGTCTTTTCATTTATGTTTATCGTGTAAATAATCGGTATAATCCTCTTTTAAATCCGTATCCGATTTTATACTAATAACACCGCTTAAGCTTTCTACCAAAGGAGTAATTTCTGTTTCGTTTTTATACTTATTGGTTAAACTTGATAGGTATGATTCTATAAGTTTAGAAAGGCTAATCTTGTTAGTTTTTGCGTAGGTCTTTGCTTGTTCAATAACTAACTTATTGAGACTAAGAGTGAGCTTTGTATCCATGTCGATTATTATTTACGTGTAAATGTATGTAAATTATACGTATAACGGTTTGTTTTGTTGTGAATTGTTGATTGCAGTATTGTTTTTTATGCTCTTATACGCCAATGGAAATCAAGTACAGCATTACATTGTTCTAGAGCAACAACATGATTGGAAAACAGCCCTCGGAAAACCGAAGATTAATTAATCTTCGGTCAACAATCCTTATTCGGTAAGTGTAAAGTTAATAGTAAACGGGATTCCTTTTTGGCCATTTCTATATGCCGTTACCTTTAAGGTATGCTCGCCAGCAGCAGGAGTGAAGGCTTCGTAATCTCCATCTGCTTCATCCCAAACCGAATATGGATAAACACCTTGCGTATCCCAAGTTACATTACCATCAAAATCTACTTCAAGCGAATCTATTGTGTAAGGACTCGGGTTAATTCTGATGTTGATGTTTTTGGTAGGTAAGGCCTGATAACTTATTACCGAGCCTTCTTGCATAGGCTCAAAACCATCGATAGGATAATCTGTATCGGCATTAATTAAAGTAAAGCCAGAGATTCCAATAGCGCGTTTAACAGGTTCTTTAAGCCATGTAGTTTGTGTCCATGCGCCATTACGTGCAATATCCCAAACTTCAAAACGAGCCCATGTAGCATTCGATAAATCTACAGGAAAAGTGAATTTTTGTTTTCCGTGTTCTTTGGTTTTTGTTAGAGAGATGTTATGTCTTTTAATCTGATCTCCATCGTTGTAAATCACTTCGGCAAACTGTAGCGGGAATGTCCATTCAATTTCTGCGGTAACTTCGCTTTCTGTTATTGAATGAGAAAGTAGCAGCACTTCGCCAGTAGTCAACCATAAATCACCTTTTTTAATCACATCAAGTACCTCTGGGTAATTTATAGGATCGGGAACCTTATCTAGTTTAAGGTAGCTGATATTCATCTGGCTGTAGATAGAAGAGGTGGAGTCTAAGTAAAATAGATCTCCTGCACCAACCATCTTTTTCTTAACTCCCCACTGATTCATCTCGTCTTGCAACTGAAATACACGTTCGCCCAAACGAGGCTGAGAAAGATCGGTTGGTACTGACTTCCATTCAACGCCTGCAAATACGTCGTCGTCCAGGAAAAAGTCTTTGTGTGCATATTTATCAGGGTAGTTTTTAGAACCCTTAATTCGTGGATGAGCTGTAAAGGCTAAACCTTTTTCTTCTTTAAACATATTGTAAACACTTTCGTCGTCGCTTAAGTGATACACGGTTCCGAAACCTTCCACGGTTTCCTTAAACGGTTTGCCCTTTTCTCTTCTTTTAATAAAATATACAGGTTTAGGGAAAATATACGTCCAATGTCCGCCCCAGCTAACACTTGCTTCTTCGCCCGGTAAAAAGGCAAATTCGTTGTCAGAATATTTTTGAGTAAGATCGAACATGCCTTTAAGTTGTAGCAGTCTTGCTTCTCCAAGATCTCTTCCATTCCAGTCGCCACAACAATGGAATTCGGCAAGGTGGACAATTTGAACATTTATACCTTTCATCACTTTTTTGAATTCTTCTGGATAATGGAAGTCTCCTTCCAACTCATATCGTGTTATCCTAGGATGATAGTGGGTAGTGTATGTTTTATAGCCATCTAGTATTTTAAATTGATCGCCGTGGGTATATTGTTTTATTTTTTCAAGTGTGCTTTTAGCATCTGTAGGACTAAGGAATTGAAAAACGCCCATGCGTTGATACTTACCAACGGGTGCATCAATCCAAGCATTATATGAATGATCGAGTTTGCGAGCCTGACGGGTTCCTATACTTTCTTTGCTTGCTCGTAAATAACCAATATTTGGAGCCGGCATATTTGCCGCCCAAAAATAAGCGTGAGGAGGAGGGAAGATAGCCATCGTTCCGTTCGGGTAATCTACCATCAACGTTCTGTACTTCACCTTGTAGTTGGTCAAAGTATCTGCGGGAACAACAACATCCAAATTAGAAGTCTTATAATCTTCATAAGCAACCTTAGGAATTTTAGTATGGAATTCTGTATCGTATAAGTAAGCTACTTTGGGTTGATCGGTTGTCATAACGGCTTCCCAATAAATTAATGGACTCCCAGTGTATATATTACAAACCAAATCACCGTAAAAAGCTCCACTGGTTATTTTAGAAAACGTAATGCTAACTCTGCCTTCGGAAGATTCTACTTTAACATTTGTTAAATCGATAACCGATGAAGATGTAATGCTTTCTCTTTTGGTGGGATTGTCGAAAAAGATCCAAGGCCAGTTAGAATCATATTTAGAACCTCGAATGCCGACGGTTGTTTGAAAATCAGGTTGAATTTTTTCGGCTAGGGGAGTGAAGGTTGAGCTTCCTTCTGTGGCAAAGGATATTGTATTGATTAAAGGATCGATGCCCGAAAGATTAAAATCGATACGGAATTGGGTGTCATCTCCCGATTGCCATTCAATTTGCAAACCATTTTTCTCTGTGTCAATTTCTATTGAGCTAGAGGAATTGTAGTCCGATAAATCAATTTTTTCATTTTTAGGTTCACCGCATGATGCAAATAGGCATACTGCTAACACCACCAATAATTTTGAAAAATAGCCGCTCATAATTCTTTTAAGTTTGTAATAAGTTTTAAAAGTACGATAAAATACAATCGATTGTACAAGCTGGGGGGGTGTTTCTTTTCGGTACGTTACTTTCAACAAGTTTTATTTGTTTAATATAAAGCATACTCAGTTCGCCGATTAAGTGCCTTCGATTTTTCATCGTTGTTTGGTATTATAGGTTTGGTTTCTCCATAATATGTGGAGTTTATTCGTTCTTTGGATAAGCCCGATGATACAAGGAAAATCAACTATTATTTTGGCTCTTTTTTTAGACAACGACATGTTGAATGGTGCTTTCCATCACTATCTGTATGTGCCATTATTCTGATTTTTAGTTCTGGATGCGCGACTAAATAATCTTGCATCCTTTTTAATTCTTCAATTCCTTTTTCGTTGATGCTCGATTCTTCGGTGTCGAAATATACCCACTCGAACTGCCTTATAAGACCGTTGCAAGGAGTATATTTCAATAATTCCGGGCAAACAACATATTTAAGTATATGTATATCATGAACTTAGTGCAGATTTTTAATGTATGAGATTAGAGAAATCCCCGACCTTGGCAGATAGTTTTTGTGATTTAAGAACAAGAAAGATAAAGATTACATTTTTTACACAAATGAATACACTATTAGATTGGAATAAAATAGGTTCTATTATAGATCAACACTATAAGAAAGGTAAAAGCGCAACAGGTAAGCCCTCGTATGATGGTTTGTTATTATTTAGAATGTGTTTATT
>JABSPQ010000178.1 GCA_013214205.1 Flavobacteriales bacterium | reverse complement strand
TTCTTTTCACTTTCATTCCCTTTCTTTCACTAACCGCCTCATTATCTGATGTTTGCGTTGGTGTTGGTTTTATATTCGTTCACATCGATTTCCTTCCATTTACTAGTTTTTCGCAAAAAAATGTAAACCAATCCGTAATGGAAATTCCAGACAAAGTGACCCCTGTATTCCGATTTAAAGTGACCCCTTAATTCCGGAGCAAACTGACCCCCTTATTCCGGAGTAAAGTGCCCCCCCATTTTCAAGTTATTATTTCAGCTATTGAAACCTATCTTTTGCTCAACTAAAAAGCGCAATCGATATGGCAAATAAACCAATAGTAATGAATAAACTAAGAAGTGTAATTAGGCTTTATGCAGAAGGAAATGGTAAAAAGCATATTGCGAGTTGCCTTAACCTTTCCAAAAACACTGTAAAGAAATATGTACGGCTCTTTGTTGAGACGCGGTTAAGCTATCAGGACATACAGGCTCTGTCTGACAGTGAGTTGTATCAGCGTTTTCAAATGAGCTGTGAAAAGCCAGAATCTGTTCGTCTTAAGCAGTTGCATGCCTTCTTTCCACGTGTACAGAAGGAATTAAAGCGCCCTGGAGTAACGCGTTTGATCATGTGGAAGGAGTATATCTCCAAGCATCCGGATGGGTACGCAAAGAGCCAGTTTTGCGCTCATTATAATAAATGGAGAGGGATTACAAAGCCATCCATGCGGATCCAGCATAAGGCAGGAGATAAGCTGTATGTTGATTATACGGGCAAGAAGCTTCAGATAATCGACAGACAAACCGGAGAGTGTATTAGTACAGAGGTTTTTGTCAGTATACTGGGAGCCAGCCAGCTCATCTATGTTGAAGCGACACTGACCCAGCGCAAAGAGGATTTTATATCCTCGGTAGAGAATGCCTTGCATTATTATAAAGGAGTTCCTTCTGCGATAGTTCCTGACAACCTAAAAAGCGCAGTAACTAAAAGTCATCGTTACGAGCCTACTCTGAATGAAACTTTTGAAGACTTTGCAGACCACTATGGGACGACTATCCTTCCAGCAAGGGTGTACAAACCAAAAGACAAAGCACTGGTAGAAGGAGCAGTAAAGATAGTCTATACGGCTATATACACATCGTTACGAGATGAGCAGTTTTTTAGTTTAGAGGCTCTTAACAAAGCTATCCATGATCAGCTGGAACAGCTCAACAACCGAAAGCTTAACAAGCGGCCATTTAGCCGAAGAGAGTTGTTTAATGATGTAGAGTCTCAAGAGTTAAATCCGTTACCTATGCACAAGTATGAGATCAAAGAGGCTGCCTGGGCTACTGTAATGAAGACAGGTCATGTCTGCATACAAAAAGACAAACACTATTACAGTGTACCGTACCGGTTTATTGGTAAAAAAGTAAAAATTGTCTGGTCGTCTAAAGAGGTGTGCATCTATTATAATTACGCTAGAATAGCTCTGCACAAACGAACTAAGAGTCCATACAACTATACCACCATAGAAGATCATCTAGCGTCAAGCCATAAATTTATTGCCAGCTGGAACCCAGAGTACTTTCGTTCATGGGCCAGAAACATCCATCCTGATGTAGAGCTATTAATTACCAATATTCTTGAAAAAAAGAAATATCCCGAGCAGGCGTATCGCAGCTGTATTGGTGTTTTAGGGCTAGCCAAAAAGGTTGGGAACCAGCGACTAACCAATGCTTGTACAAGAGCATTAGAATATGGTATCTGTAACTATAAAATAGTACAGAACATCTTAGAAAAAGGTCTGGATAAAGTAGAGCAGCCAAAACAAGATCAACCTCAGGCACCCGAGCATGATAACATCAGAGGAAAGCAATATTATATAACCCTTAATACAAAAAACGATGAATGAAGTAACATTAGAGAAAATGAGATCAATGAAGTTTTATGGTATGCATAATGCGTTTAAAACAGCAATAGAAACAGGTCGAATGGATGGGTATACCATAGATGAATTTGTCTGCTTATTAGTAGATAGCGAGCATGATGACCGTCAAACAAGGAAGATCAACCGGCACATTACAAATGCTCGTTTTCGCTACAATGCTGAGCTGGAAAAAATCAATTATGATCAGGATCGGAACTTAGACAAAAATAAGGTGATGCGACTAGCCGACTGTTCCTTTATTAAGAATGGAGAAAATATACTAATCACTGGAAGTACCGGAGTAGGTAAGAGTTTTTTAGCTTCTGCCTTGGGCCATCATGCCTGTAGTGAAGGTTATAGAGTTCTTTATTTTAATACAGCCAAGATGTTCGCTAAAATGAAAATGGCTAAAGCAGATGCTTCCTATATCAAAGATATGGCGAAGGTAGAAAGGCAACATGTAGTAATCTTAGACGACTTTGGCCTTCAGCCCATGGATAATCAAGCTAGACTTATATTAATGGACATGGTTGAAGACAGGCATGCTAAAAGCTCTATGATTATTACATCGCAACTTCCTATAGAAAGCTGGTACGATGTAATCGGTGAAAAAACACTGGCAGATGCTATTATGGATCGTATTGTACACAACTCACACCAACTAAACTTAAAAGGAGAATCTATGAGAAAAACAAGATCAAAAATCAGTCAACAAGAAATGTCAAAATAATCAACTAAATTTGTGTAACCTCAATGCTGAAATTTAACTCGAAAATGGACCTGTCATATAGGGGGTCAATTTGGCTCGGAATCAGGGGGTCACTTTCATTGGAATCTCCAATCTATATTGAAAATCACTTTAGATTTTCATTCGAGAGATGCATCATATACCAATTCGATGTCAAACTCAGATGTTTCCAAATTTGATTTAATTTCAAATTCTACTTTAATTGGGTATTCATTTATGTGTGGCAGACCCTCCCATATATTGACTGGAATATTTATGGGTGTATTTAAAGTAAATATTGGTTCATAGTACATTGGATTGTTGAAGGAATTTATTGAATATGGTTGAGTACTAGATTTTCCATTTAAACTATAGCAGTTTATTATCAATTGTAATCCTTCCATTAATAACTTCTTGCTCCAGTCATCAGGTCTCTTCCATTTAAATTTAGGAGTTAAAATTATCTTTTTAATTTCAATGAATTGATTTTTATGTCGTAGCTGATAATGATGTTTAAAGTTATCATTCGTGAACTTCATCATCACATTAGATTGAATAGAAACTATGGTTTCGGTAGTGTAATTTGTCGCCTTTCCAACACCGTGTTTCGTTAAGAACTTTGCGGTCACCATTTCGGTTAATAATCGCTTAACTGTTGGTAGTTCAAGTCCAAGTTTTCTTGCTATCATTCCAGATTGAGCTCCTGGATGGTTATCAATAAAGAGATGAATTATTTTTTCTTTAGGACTTAGTTGATTTTCTCTTTTTTGACTCTCAATCTTTTGCATAAGCTTGTTTTG
>JABSPQ010000177.1 GCA_013214205.1 Flavobacteriales bacterium | reverse complement strand
TCCAATACAGATTACGACACAACAGGAATCGAAGTAACCGTATCGTACATCGAAGAAATCTTTAGTTCTACCTCTTCTAACTACCAAGCGAATGCGAAGTCAATTTCAAATAATAGCGATTATAAGTACTCGCAAGAACACAACTTGTATATCGAAGAGCTATTTCACTTATTTGACGATACGTTGGAAACCAGCCACGCTACTTTATTCCAAAGCATTGTTTTACTAGAGAAGGAAATAGAACAAAATGAAAGACTTACAGAGCAGGAATTAATTTCATTATTCTCTGCAACACAAGTAGCTCAACACTCCTATACTTACTGGTCCTACCATTTTGAAGATTGGCTTATTCTTGGCGATATTACAAAAAAACATGGCGGCGGCAGAGGGAATCGTAAACCTAACAGAAGCAGCACTATGGGACACCGAGCATTAAATATTGCAAAGGGTGATGTTGGAGGTGCACTTGCAGGTGCTGCAGGAGCCTGGGCGGTAAACATTGTGCCAGGAATGGGTCAAGTAGCTTATGGAGGTGCAATACTAGGTGCAAGTGTAGCTGGTTCAACAGGGGCAGCTTTCATGGAAATTACCAACTATTTCGGCTGGTAGAATGATATAAGTATTAATTTCCTGCGGGCAACAAACGCCCGCAGGAAAACTTTAAATTTAACATTTATGAAGACAAAAATAATAGTATTTCTAGTTATGGCGATGGTGGGACAAGTGGTTGCACTAATTATGTGGTACATATTGGAAGAAAACTATTTCTTTCCTCTAATATGCGCTTCTATTGGAGCTTATATTTTTGGTTATCTAAGAAAAAAAAAATGCCCCCCTTCTTAAAGTGTGAGGTTCGATACCCAAACTTCATTGCTACGGAAGGTTGTGAACATACCGTAAAGTAGATCTGCAGCAATGGGGTATTTGTGGTTAGAGTTTGTTGTTGCTTTGTATTTCTTAGGTTTTCTAGCATATAAGCCGGTTGCACTCATTATTCTTGCAACCCGTGGGCGCGAAATAACATACCCTTAGTCTCGTAATTCTGCATGTATTCGTGGAGAACCATAAGTATGCTTACTCTTGTTAAATAAGCTTCTTATTGATTGCCTGTAAGTTTATATTTTCGGCCGTTCTAGCCGATGGTTCTGTATTGTGAAAACGATAATAACCGCTTTCGCTGAAAGCTAAATAATTGGGACATTTTCCCAACAGGAAATCTACGATAATGAAGTTTCATGAACGTAAAGATTTCTTGTCGCTCGTGGAGAAGAAGCCGATTGCCTTTTTTAATATATCTCGTTCCATACGAACATCTGCTAGTTCTGATTTTAAAACTGCCAGTTCTCTTTCTCTATCTGTAAGTTTAGGCTTGCCTCGTCCTGGAAAGCTATTACTGGTACTGCGATAACTCTTTTCGCCAACGATAAAGCATATTTACCTCTATCCCTAATTCTATTGCAATTGCAGACACATGCCTCTTGCTGCTGCCAGTGCTACTGCCTTCTCCTTGAAAGCTGAATTAAATGTTCTTCGTTTTTCCATTTTGTAAAGTTAATAATGGTGACATCCTCTTAACTAACTCTCCACTCAAATGTAGCAAGACCAGTGGCAAGTCCAAGTCCTCGTATTGTGGCATATACCCTAACAGTTAGTTTGTAATTCCTTTTATGGTGTCGTGCATGCGCTTGTGGGCTCTTCGTGTACTTTCGTAATGCGATACAGATGACAAATATTTTCCTAAAAGAATCATTAATTCGTTAACTGATAAATACATGTCTCCTTTTCCTACTATTAGTTCTCATTTCAATGCAAATGTTATTTACGGTCAATACAGCAAGTAAAACACCAATACTAAATAGTGATACATAGCTAGCTGAAAGCACTAAGTAATTAACTTTAAATAGATTATACCAGTAAGAATGAATTCAAATCAACAAAACTCATCACTCCCTGAATCAAATACACAACGACACCAAACCCACAAACATCGTATTTTATTACATTTACAATCAATATCAACAAATTCGCAACTATCTCACCTTGTATGATTTGCAAACACCACGAAGTTGTTTGTCTTTATTTACAACAAAAAACATACATTTAAATATCTTTTTATATACCCTGCAATGTTTTCAATTTCATAATCAAAAACCGAGCGCATACACTTTCAAATTTTAACAGATGTAATTTCATTTCTGGAATAACTCCCAAATTATAATGAAATTTCAAAACAGAAAAAACAACTCTCGCAGCAAATTACCTAATAGGAAACACGACTAATAATTCTTTAATATTTTAATCAAAGCGAGTCCAAACAAAAAGGATATTTCTTTACAAATAAATAATCAAAAATGAAAAAAATTATATTAATATTTATAACCGCAATTACATTGGCTGGATTATTCCAAGCTTGCAAAAAAGACAAGGAGATACTACAAACTAAACTTACAGCTGAACAATTTGAATGGGTAGGAATTGAACACAATGAGGAATTAGAAAAAGTTTATGCTTTTATAAAAGAAAACCATATAAGCATGCGAACAGAAAGAGATAAAGTAAAAGATCATCTTATTGAATCTGCACGGTCCAATACAGATTACGACACAACAGGAATCGAAGTAACCGTATCGTACATCGAAGAAATCTTTAGTTCTACCTCTTCTAACTACCAAGCGAATGCGAAGTCAATTTCAAATAATAGCGATTATAAGTACTCGCAAGAACAC
>JABSPQ010000176.1 GCA_013214205.1 Flavobacteriales bacterium | reverse complement strand
ATGAGGAAGGGTAAAAATCATTTTTGCCTAAAACGCTACATAAATATTATGGCAATGAAAAAAGCAACAACCGAAGTACAACAGTTATTAACACCCAATTTAGCAAAAGTGGCTTAACGATGCGTAACATGAGTTATTAATACACAGGCAAACCTAAAGGTGACTGAGGGGTCACAACCTCGGCTTATAATCCATCCTCAATATAAAAAACTCCGTTCTTCTGTTCATTTGCATACCCAATTCCCATGTCGCTTCACCCTTTTTAGATTGAGGTCCCAAGATTTTTTCTGTGAGTAAATCCTTTTCGTTAAATGGGGTAACTGCCGCCAACTCCTCTGTAATTCTTCTGGGCGAGCTTTCTCCATATCCCTTTGGAGTTAGCCTGTCTGGTGCGATTCCTTGTTCAATTAAAAACTTGACAACACTAAGCGCTCTCTTTTGCGACAACACTTTATTGTTTACAATACTGCCTCGGTAATCGGTATGCGATCTCAATTCAATTGTTATTTCGGGATGCATATTCAACGTTTCAATTAATCCGAACAAAGCCTCTTTTGCTTTGGGGTTCAAGTTCCATTTGGTATAGGCATAATCAATGTTAGGCAGATCAATCGGAATTAAAATGTTGTTTAACGACAAATCTTTATCTGATTGAATGGTGCTAGAATGAACAATACCAATGGAAGTTACATGAGCATGATCTGAAAGGAAATCTTTTTTTCTTCCCTCAATGTCGTAGCTTGTGTTTTCGCTCAACGGAAATTTGTAATAACCATCTGCTCCAACAGTATCTATAATAATAGATCCATCCGAACCTCTTAGCTCAACAATAGCAAAAGGAATAATGTTTTTAGAAACAATATCTCTCACATAGCCGTCAACATAAATTTCTAAAGGAGGCATGGAAAACTCGTAGATATCGTCGCCACCTTTACCACCAAGTCTGTTGGAAGTTAAAAGACCAGATTCATCAATTCCTTTAAACGTAATTCCAAAATCATCTCTCGAAGAATTGATTGGATATTTCATGTTTTCGGGAGCTTCAAATGTTCCATTTCCTTTCGATTTAGCAACAAAAATATCTAGTCCGCCCATGCCTACGTGGCCATCCGACGAAAAATATAAATCGCCATTACTTCTAATAGAAGGAAACCTTTCGTTGCCAGCAGAATTAATTTCGGATCCTAAATTTTTAGGAAGCGACCAAATTTTTGATTTCTTATCATAGGTGCAAACCCATAAATCTTTGCCACCATAAGTACCTGGCATATTCGATGAAAAATACATTGTAACATCATCTGGAGCAATAGCAGGATGCGAAACAATAATTGAATCGTGGGCAATTTTAATTTCAGTTGCAGTGCCCCAACCCTTACCTTGTCGCATAGCAGTGTAAATAGCACACCCCATATTTTCCTTTCTTTTAACCATGCACTTGGTAAAATATATGGTGTTGAATCTTTTGTTGAACACGGCTGCACCTTCGTTATCGTTAGAATTTATGTCGCCGGCAACAAGGGTAGGAACGGCCCATTTCCCTTTTTTATCTTGAGCCATCTGAAATAAATCCGTAAACTCTTGTCCTGTTGCACCGTCAACTTCATTGCCTTCACCAGCTGGTCGGGAAGAGGTGAAATACACCATCCTAAAATCTCTTTTAGCGTACGAAGGTACAAAATCATCGTATTTGGAATTGAATGCATTGTTGGCGTGGAGCACGTATCTAGATTCTGTATCAATCCATTCCATTGCCAACTGACAAGATCTAACACCATCCATTCCATGCTGGTTTTCGGGCTGATTTTGAGCATATTTTTGGTACGCCGACATGGCCTCTTCGTACTTGCCGTTGTGTTTTTTTGCCTCGGCTAAAAAGTAAAATACTTCGGATTTCGAATAGCCTACCGCAATGGCTTTATCAAACCACAATTCGGCTTGTTTGTAATCCGCAGTTTGTAAATAGCACTGAGCAATCTGGTAAATAATTCGTTGTTTCTCATCTCTGTTTCCGCGTGCTTTCTGATAGGCTTTTTTGTACAAATCAATTGCTTCGTGATAGAGTTCTGCTATGAAAGTGTAATCGGCATCTTTGGAAAACCGGTTATCCATTCCAAAAGTAAATCCTAGATTATCAAGATTAGATTTTCCGTCACTTCCTTGTGTTTGAAGTGAAAACATTACGACCCAAATGAGCGCAACTATGGCTGTCTTTTTCATAATTTGTGTGTTTTAAAAGTTAATTAATAAGAGCTGGAGATGGCTCTGGTGGAGGCATGCAGGGGAATATGAGTGGATGTAGTTTGCCTCGTAAATCCACAATATGCTCGTTTCTCTTTTTACGAGCTTGCTCCTTTATTTGGAATTTCTCAAAAGCCATGTCTGCCCGCATATCTCGTCCGGCTCGGTTAGTACATAACTTCCGAATTTTCACTTCCAAATCGTTGTCTAATATCGGTTCCAAATCAACCCAGTTTTCTCCTGGTTCAACAGATTCTATAGAGGAGGAAAAGGCTTCTTCTCCTTTGTATCCAATGCAGATTACATTGTAGTCTAGCAATTCGTTTAGCGGTTTAGAAAACCTGTTTTTTGAAAACTTCATTCTTGCATAGCTATTTTGATCGCGAGCAGCGAGATACACATAAGCCCGATCATAAAGATTTAAATCATTGATTTTGATCTCCAAGTTTTTGTAATTAGTCGTAGTGTTTTTTCCCTCTTCATCGGTATAGTCAAACGAGGTTCCTTCGCTTGTAGCCTTAATTACCGACCGATTAATATTGCTCCATCCAAGCACGTTTACCTTCGATTTAAAGTGATATCTCGATTTAATTTTTGGTGCTTTTTTACCCAATTGTTGGTAGGCCGATTCTATATTGATGTTGAGCTCTTTCAAATAGTTTTCCGTTTTTCTAAACTCGTCGTCGCTAAGTTTATCAAATGTTTTATTGCTGGCTATTTCGTCGAGTCTGTCTTTTGTTAGCCAAAATTTCTTATCGGTTTCTGCAATAGCCTGGGCGTATATTTTACTTTTCTCTTGGTAATATTTATTCAATTTCTTACCCAATGGGTTTTCAACTTTTAGGCTTCCTTCTTTTCTGAGATATAGATCGAAAAATTCCATTTTATGACTTGATGAAGCGCGCATTGCCATCGAATCAATCAGGTATATAGGCAAGTTCAAATTGTTGATGTATAAATCAAGAATTTCCTCATCGCAAGAGGCATAAATTACCTGCAGGCGTTCTTCAAACTCTTTGGTAGCAATAATTGTATTCTGAAATTTCTCGTTCCAAATGGCTTTTATTTGAGCAGGATCAATACCTAAAGGTTTTTGATTAGACACTTCATCTGCTACTATTCCATTTGAATTCATTGGCGCATCATCGCCATCAATTTTAACTCGGGTTTCCCAATCTAAATAATCAAAAATCGCTACTATTTCAGATCGCGAAAGATCTTGAGGAGGCATAACAGACTTATCGAAAATATTATAAATTTCAATTGCCTGTTTGTCGCCAGTTCTGATAAGCTCCTGAGAATTTTTAGTAAAAGCCACCAGCCAGTTCAGGTTGCGCTTATGAATAATACCACCTAAGCCTGGCCCTATTAAATCTTCACTACCGCTGGTATGGCAAGTGCTACAATTTTGCTTGAACAGCCTTGCTGCGTTAATTCCTTTATCTTCTTCAACAACATATGAGAAAGTATAAAACAGGCTATCCGTAAATGCTTTGTCATCGGCATTAAGGCCCCAAGCGTAAAGACTATCTTTAAAATTAGGAGGATAAAAGTTAAGTGCTTTAATGTCTACAGGGGTGAGGTAATCCGACACTGGGTATGGATTTTCCCAAACAATAGTACCATCTATCATCTGTCTGCCCGATAAGATTTCTGCTCCCTGCCCTGGTTCATCTATAGGCATCTCAACAATAATTTCGGCCTCAGGATTTAGTTGTAAACCTATTCCGTTAACTGTTGCATTCATGAAAAATATGCCAGCAGTTTCCGACATGTTTTCGTTAGAAGTCGGAGACAGTCCTGCCTGGATGACATCGACGGGCTCTAGCGCCTCCTTTACTTCCAACTCGTAAGATCCTGTATAAATTTCACCGTTTTCGTCTAAGAATGCATCTTTGGGAATTGCGATTATCATGCCTCCTTCAGTCTCAATTACAGTGCCTTGTTCGGTGGTCAGTTCAAAAATCTGACTCGGGATGTATTTATCTGCATCGGCCAAAATAACTTCTTCTTTGTTATCAGTAGGAAGTAATATGCTTTGGTTGTGTTCCGAATCGAAAATCATTAACGAGGTAACAACAATAGCGGCAACTGCTACTATAGATCCAAATCCCCATTTTAAAATATTGTTAAACTGATATTGTTTGTAGGCGCTTTGAACAGATTGTTTCAAAACTAAATCGTCGATCCCCTCAAGTATATCTTGTTGAAACGATACTTCTTCTTGAAGCTCTGGATCAGATTTCATTCTGTCCTCAAAAGCAACTCGATCATTGGCAAGCATTTCGCCGCTGATGTAGCTTTCAATTTCTTCGATTAAGTTTAATTCCGGTCTCATTTTTTACTTTTATCTTTTAAACAATTGGTTTTTGAGACAGTTGTTCCTTCAAATTTAACTTCGCCCGTTCTAGGCATTTGTACTTCTGGTTTTTTGCAATCTTCTCAGATTTAAAACCCATTTTCTCCGCGATCTCTTTCATTTTTAATGCATCGTGATAAAAGAGTCTTAAAATTTCCCAGCATCGGTCGCCCAAATTGTCAAGGATTTCTTCAGTCATCTTCATCTTCTTTTCTTTATCAAGTGCCCTTTGTAATTCTTCTTCATCGGTGCTTTTTAGTTCCGTGTCGAACTCCACCAATTTGCCCTGATTTTTTTTCTTCATCTTGTTTTTCCAGAGAAACCTGCATACCCCGTACAGGTAAGTATCGATGCTCGAGGAAAGCACAAATTTTGTATCGGCAACTTTTTTGCAGAAAAGAATTAGCGCCTCCTGGTATATGTCCTGAGCATCTTCGTGGTCTCCACCCTTGGATCGGATGAGCTTTTTGACGTTTGGATAGTATTTATAGAGCCTCACCAATGCTTTATCACGTTTCCGTGATCTGAGGATTTCTATAATTTTACTGTCGTCCATTGTTGGGTTATTTACTCAGTTAATGTCTAATTGCTAAAAAGGTCTCCTTTTATTTTTAATTATTCTTTATTTTCCTTTAAAAATGAATCCATTCAAACTGCTAATTTTAGATATATTGAAGATATAAAGTACAGAAGCACTAAATGGTGTAATGGAGATAAGTTATTGATAATTGATTCTTTATAGTTTTGCTTGGGCTAATATTATATACGTTTAAATTTAGGAATTGACATATACGAAGAATTAATTCTGTAGGAATAAGAAGGGTATCCAAGCATCCATGAAAACAATATTTAAATATTTTCATAATCATTATAAAGCTCATTTTAATTGGGTTTTGTACCTCTATTTTGGATTGATGCTGGCGGCCTGCTTTTATATAAATTACACATTCAATTTCGAAACCAAGTACATCAACCCTTCAAGTCAGTCTCAGTTAAAACGATTTTTTGCCTATTTTTTATTTTACAGCTTTGCCTACTTTTCTATTGCAATTCCTCAGGCATTGTGGGGTAAGAACAATTATTTACGTGAGCGAGAATTTTGGATAAAAAGTGTATTCTTTGTTGGCGTATTGAGCCTGATGGCTGGTTTTTGGGTGTATCAAGATTGGATAAAAGCCCTGTTTCAAAAAAATCACGAACACTGGTTTTTGATTGCTTTGGGGAGTAATCTCAAAAGTCTTTTTACTATCCTTTTGCCTTTACTCCTTTTTAAGTGGTGGCAGTACGGTAGGAAAACAAGCCTATATGGGTTAACACGCAAAGGGTTTGAAGCCAAGCCATATCTTTTAATGCTGGTATTAGTACTTCCTTTACTTGCTTGGGCATCTTTCCAATCTGGTTTTTTAAATGTTTACCCTGTCTTCCAACCTTGGAATGAAACACCCACTTTAGGACTGACCACATGGCAAATGTTTGGCATTTATGAAGTGGCTTACAGTTGGGATTTTATTAATACAGAATTGATTTTTAGGGGTGCTTTGGTAATAGGAATGGCCAAAGTGATGAAAGAACATTGCATTTTACCCATGGTGGCCGTGTATGCCTTTCTACACTTCGAGAAACCGATGGTAGAGGCTATAGGTTCTATTTTTGGTGGTTTTATATTAGGGGTAATTGCACTCTATTCTCGAAGTATTTTAGGCGGGATCGTTATTCATTTGTGTGTTGCTTTGTTAATGGATTCACTTGCTATTGGGCAATATTTATTTTTCTGAATTTGATTTTATTACCTTTGAAAAGAACATTACATCACATTAATTATGATTTTAGAAGCAGCAGAATTACAAGTGAAAGAAGGTCTTGAAATTCAGTTTGAGAAAGATTTTGCAGAGGCGAGTCAATATATTTCGGCCATAAAAGGATACCGAGGCCACACTTTACAAAAGTGCATTGAAGTAAAAAATAAATACCTCTTATTGGCTAAGTGGGATATTTTGGAAGATCATACAGTCGGTTTTAGGGAATCTCCAGAATGGAAAAGAATCTTGCACAATTATTACGATCCATTTCCTACAGTTGAACACTACGAAACGGTTTTTGAGAACTAACAGAACCAACTTCATAACTAAAATTTTCCTTTAGCAGTAGCTATTACTTTTGCTTTAATTTTGATTCGAATAAATTTCAGAAGTCAATGATTGCTGCCTTAAAAGGGAAAAGTTACGGTTACTATTTGTTGCTGGTTTTGGTGTTGGTCTTTGTTTCTGTAAAGGCTTTTAAATCGGGTACAGACATCAATGTATATTTATTTGCCTCCGAACAATTGTTTAATGGCAAAGACATTTATGCAGAAAACCCTTACAACAACTACCTCTACAGTCCGCTGTTTGCTTTGCTGCTTAGGGTAATTCCCTTTCTAGATTCTAGTTTTACAAGGGTTATTTGGGCTGTTTTTAACTTCGTTTTAGCCATTCGAATCTGGAAAATTGCGCGGAGTGTTTTAGATGATAGTATTCCGCTACTCAAAAAGTAGGCAACGTATTGGACGCTTGCACTAACGTTTATTTCACTAGGTTTTTGGATTCATGACCTCAATCTCGGACAAATTTCTATTGTCATTTTATGGCTTACAATCGAAGGGCTGTATTAAATTCTGGATCGGGATAAAATGGTTAAGGGCGCCGCGTTTTTGGCTCTGGGAATCAATATTAGGATCCTTCCGATACTGGCTTTGTACTATTTATTTTTCAAAGGAAAGTTTAAAGCCGTAGCGGGTTGTACGGCAATGGTAATAGCCAGTTTTGCAATCCCTGCTTTGTTTGTTGGTTTCGATTACAATATGGAAATGCACAAAAATTGGGGCCAAACGATTAACCCTGCTAATGCCAAATACGTTTTCGAAAACAACAATGGCACGCAATCTTTAAGCGCAATTATTCCTGCTTACTTCTACGATTTTAATGATGGCGAACCTCCAACAGTGGGTTTAAGCCGACAAATTGTAGCGGTTCCACACAACGTATTGGTAGTGGCTATGCAAGTGGTGAGGGTGCTTTTAGCGCTGTCTATTTTAATTCTGGTTTTTTACCGAAGGAATAAACGAGAAAACGAATCGCTCTATTTTTATTGGGAGTTATCGTACTTGGCATTGGTAACTGCGCTTATCTTCCCACACCAACAGACCTACGCAATGATTTATTATGTACCTGCTGGTTCCTACATGATTTTATACTTGTTGCTGGCACTTCAACTTAAATGGAAGATTACCATGCAGCAAAAAGTAGTAGGCATTATTGCGCTTGTTTTGATGTTTGTTGCTGGTATTTTGGGCCGCGACATCGTTGGGAATTATCTGGTAGACATCAGTGGCTATTACCATTATTTGGGCTTAGTAAACTTGGTGTTTATTGTGTTGCTGCTTATTGCTAGGCCCAATATGTTGCTCGCCATGAATCGTAAGGTCGAAGCTATTTAGATTTATCCCAACTAAATTTTGTTACTCCAGGAATTGAAATATTATTTCCGTATTTGTCTATAGCAACAATTTTTGTAAAGGCTGTTCCTCCTTTTTTAATTTTCGCCCATTTCCCTTCTAATTCTCTACTAAACCCGCTTCCACTTTCCTTTTTTGATTCTGTGAACTCATTGGTACCATATAAACAGGTAAATGATTTAACTTTTAGTATTTCACCTTTATATTTTACGGATAGCCATTTCCCCTTAAAAAATAGCTCTTTCGATAATCGCCCTCCTTTAGAGATCATTGCCCCTTTAGCTCCTCCGCCTACAAGCCAAACTTCGGTGGGCGAATTGTCATCTTCAACATCAGGGCTTTCGCATGGAAATATAACTGGCTGCAGTTGTGCTCTTAATTCATCCATTTTAACATTTTGGGCTCTCCGTGCGTCGTCTTTCACTCTAAAGTCTTCATAGATCAAGTCTTTTCGAATATCCATTTTTGCTTTTGTAGGGCTCATTTTGGCTATCTCTAGGTCTAATGCTTGCGAGGTTATTGGTTCAAGTTTCACGGTTTCGTTGCCTGGTTGTACAAAATTAATTGAATGCGAAAATGCTTGCTCTCCTTTGTATCCAATGCACATAATGTTGTAGTCCATCAGCTCATTTAGGGCTTCTGTAAAAATATTTCCTTTGCGATTAAGCCGCATGTAACTGTATTGTTTTTGAGATACGAGGTAAACATATAGCCTGTCGAATTGATTTGTATTGGCAACATTTACAGTAAGCTTTTCATATTTAATAGATGCTTTTTTGCCATTTTTAGCTGTAAAATCTAGGGTTGTTCTATTTCTGGTAGATTCTGCTACCTCTTTTTTCAACCCACGTACATTGAGTCCTATATTAAAATCTATGTTTGTCCAGCCACGTGTAGGAACACATGGTTTATACGATACTTGAGCGTAGGCAACCTTTTGGTTCAACTTTAATTCTTTCTTATAGTTCTCAAGTTTTCTAAGTTGATCTGCAGCTGCTTTATCGTTCTGTTTTTGATCGCTTTCGTCATCAAGTTTTTTCCGTGCGTCGCTAATTTTTTTGTTGGTTGCAGCAATTTCATTGGCGAACTGTTTACGCTTTGCATCATAATATTCACCTAACTTTTTCACCATTCTACTATCGGTTTTTACCCGTCCATCTCTTCTTGTTTCAAAGGCTTTAAACTTATCTTGAACAGGAGAACTGATTAAAGCAGCCATAGAATCTACTTTGTACAAAGGCAGGTTTAAATTTTTAACATAAAGGTCCAGTATGCTTGTATTACAAGCTTGGTAAATGAATGGTAGCCGTTCTTCAAATTCCTTTGTAGCCAAGTTGGTATTTTGAAATTCATCGTTCCAAATCGCTTTTATGTCGGCTGGGTAAACGCCCATAGGTGGTGCTATAGTTGAATCTTGAATGGAAGGAATTTTATAAAGTTGTTTGTGCTTGGCGGGAGAGGTTTCTACTTTTTCATATCTAATATTGGCTTCATTGTAGAGTATTTGCGAATCTTCCCATTTTTTAAAGTGTCCATCTCTCGTTTTCTTGTTGTCTGTTGTCCAGTTTAAAAATTTAAATATTTCTAAGATCTCTTCATCCGTTACATTTTGGGCAGGCATAAGCAATATGCTATCTTTTGTGTTAGGCTCATAATTGGCATTGGTGTTATCTGTTTCCCTAAGAGAGGCAGGGTCTTTAACGTACTGGAGGTGCCAATTTAAATCGGTTTTTGTATACTTTAATCCGAACAGCCCAGGTTTCAAACTTTTCTTTTCGTTGGTATGGCATTCGGCACAATTGTTCTGAAACAATTCGGCTCCTCTGCTCATTGTCTTATTGTCCGTATCTGGGAAAGTGTAGAAAAGGCTATCCGTAAAGATTTTGTTTCCGCCATCATGTCCAAGTTCAGTTACTTTATTTTGATAGCCATCAGGGTAAAAATTAAGGCCGTTTATATCCACTGGCGTTAAATAGCGTTCAATTGGTTTTGGGTCAACCCAATCAATTGAACCATCAGGTAACACTTTGCTATCATACAACTGCATACCAGGTACCACAACATCTGTGGGTACTTCGGCGTAAATTGGCGCCTCGGGATTTATGCTCAATTGTGTGCCTTTAGCGGTTGGATTGAGGTAGAACATGCCACCAGTTTCCAAATGGTCATCGCCAGATTTAGTTGACAAGCCTGCTTTTAAAATATCAACTGGCTTTAGCGCTTCTTTTACTTCAAAAGTTACAGGGCCATCGTAAATATTTCCGTTTTCGTCTAAAAATGCATCGTAAGCAATGGCCAAAATCATCCCACCATCAGTTTCGATAACGGTGTCCTTTTTTGCTTTTAACTGAAAAACCTGACTCGCGATATATTTGTTCGCTTCGGCTTCTGTGGCTGGTGTACTGGTTAGATCTCCTTTAGCAAACGCAACTGTAGTTCCACTTTCAGCTAGGGTGTTGGTTAACGATTCGGCTGTTGCATCGTTCTGCGTAGATTTTCTAGTTCTGGATAAAGTGTTTTCAATTTTATTTTCGGGTTCTGCTAAAGGACCTTCCTGTTTGTTTTTGAGATATAGAAAAACGGCAGCTCCCGTAATTGCAACCGCTAGAAAGATTCCGATTCCTAAATTTAAAGTTTTACCGAATTGGAATTTATCGAACGATTTTTCGACGTCTGATTTTAATTCTAAATTTTCCAACCCATCAAGTAATTCTTCTTGAAGTTCAACCTCTTCCTGCAATGACGGATCGTCTTGCATCCTATCTTCAAAGGAGGCTCTTTCCACAGCGCTTAACTGGTTGCTGAGGTATTGCTCAATGGTTTGTATTAATTCTAATTCGGGTCTCATTTTTTTTCTTTTAGGGTATAAATCAATTTTATTACGCGGCTTTTTTTTCTTTTAGGTTGAGCTTAGCTCGTTCGAGGCATTTGTATTTTTGGTTTTTCGCAACGTTTTCAGATTTGAACTCCATCTGCTTTGCAATCTCTTTCATGCTTAAAGATTTGATGTAGAAGAGCCTTAAAAGCTCATGGCAGCGCTTGCCTAATTCCGACATTACTGCCTCGGCTGTTTTAAGTTTTTCTTCTTTCTCAATAGAAAGTTGAAGTTCTTCTTCTTGTGTGCTTGTAAGTTCTGTTTCAATCTTAACAGTTGCTCCTCGTTGCTTTTTCTTTAACTCCTTTAGCCAAAGAATTTTGCAGATACTGTAAACGTAGGTGTTGATGCTTGCCGTAAGTGCAAACTGGCTATCGGTTATTTTTTTGCAGAAAATTATTAGTGCTTCCTGAAACAAATCTTGTGCATCTTGTTTTTCGCCTCCATTCGATCGAATCATATTTTCGACTTTCGGATAGTACCTATAAAGCTTATCCAGCGCTTTGCCTCGTTTGCTTGTTCTTAAAATCTCAATTATTTGATCGTCATTCATCATTAATTATTTATACCTTAATCCCTAAATTATGAAAAGGTCACCCTTTTTTCAATAAAAGTTTTTTTTCTCTTCAATATGTTTAAAATCACTTTGTTACTTTAGTGTCAGCAAAAAAAAATTACGATGAATGACAAAAGCATACAATCGAAGTTTTTACTTAATCCCGATATTAATTATTTGAACCACGGATCCTTTGGCGCCTGTCCAAAAGATATATTTGATGATTACCAGCAATGGCAATTAAGATTAGAGCGCGATCCGTACCAATTTTTTCTAGATACTGGGCAGCAAGAATTAGAAAGGTCTAAACAAGCATTGGCTAATTACATTAACTGTGCTGTAGAGGATTTAATTTACATTCCGAATCCTACCACTGGCATAAACATGGTGGTTAAAAATTTAAACCTGCAACCAGGCGATGAAATTTTAACCACCAATCAAGAGTATGGAGGGATAGATAGAACTTGGGATTATTATTGCAAGCAAACTGGAGCTCAAATAATTCGTCAGGAAATTAAATTTCCTCTTTCATTTAAAGAAGAATTTCTGCGTCAGTTTTGGAAAGGTAAAACAGATAGAACCAAGTATATTTTCCTTTCTCAATTAACGAGTTCAACAGGATTAATTTTTCCTGTTAAAGAAATTTGCGCTCGTGCCAAGCAATTGGGGATTACTACAATTATAGATGGTGCCCATATTCCTGGTCATATTCCATTGGACTTAGCAGATTTAGATGCAGATATTTACGTTGGAGCTTGTCATAAATGGATGTTGGCACCAAAAGGCAATTCATTTCTCTACGTTAAAAAAGAACTCCAGCCACAAATGGATCCCTTGATTGTTTCGTGGGGCTACGATGCTAAGGAGCCTTCGGAATCACAGTTTCAAGATTACCATCAGTTTAACGGAACTGTAGATTATGCGGCTTATTTAACTACACCGGCCTGCATAAAATTTAGGGAAGACAACCAATGGGAGGAGCGCAGCAAAAAGTGCCGCGATTTGCTAAAGCATTATTATCCTATTATTGCGAAGGAGTTAGAAAGCAATGTGATTTGTGCGCTTACGGATGATTTTCTGGGGCAATTTTGCAGTGTTCCAATCAAATCTCCTGACCACAAAAAATTGAAATCTACCCTTTATAATGAGTATAAAATAGAGGCTCTAGTTACATTTTGTGGGTATGAGATGTTCCTCCGAGTTTCGTTTCAAGCGTATAACAACGAAGAGAATATAGAGGATATAATCAATGCAATTAAAAAAATTAAAGCGTCTACCAACTTGTTGAGCTAATAGCTTTGGAATCTAAAACGATCTATTTTATTTCTGGTTTGGGAGCCGACGAAAGGGCTTTCGAAAGAATAAATGAGTTTGCGGATTATCAAAAAGTTTATTTAAACGGGATTCCTTTTGTAAAAGGAGAAGGGCTAAAAAAGTACACGACAAGATTAATTTCCAATCATAATATTGGAGTTAACGATGTGCTGATAGGTTTGTCGTTTGGCGGCTTAGTGGCTCAGCAAATTGCAGCGCTTACACCAATAAATACAGTTGTTTTAATCTCCAGTTTTAGAAGCGATTTAGACTTGAAACCTTTGTGGCAAAGCCTACTTAAATTCCGAGTTTATTATTTAATGCCTCCGTTTAGAATTGCTTTAATGAGTAAAGTAGTTCGGAAGTGGTTCAACGTTCGCACCAAAGAAGGCATAGTAAGCATAGAGGTAATGGTGAGCGAATCTGATCTCAAAATGGTGAAATGGTCGATGGAAGAAATGCGAAAAGCAAAACAATAAAATTACTGATACAAGGCTGGTTAACATTTTGGGGTCGTACGACAGAATGATTGATTCTTGGGAAAATAACAATACGTTTGTGATACGAGGTGGAGGCCATTTTATGGTTTACGAAAGGGCTGAGGAGATCAATGAAATAATTAATACAATTTTAACCGAATTAAAATGAGAGCAAATCAACTGTTAAAAATTGGGGTTTTATTTCTAGGGTTTTTACTAAGCCTAAATGGTTTTGCTCAGTCGGATGAAGCTGAAACGGACGGTTCGGCAATTGCAATAATAGATAATCTATTCAACGAGTTGCACGAAAAGGGAAGGTTCAACGGAACAGTTCTTATATCGGACAACAATAAAGTGATTTACAAAAAGGGATTCGGCTATGCTAATTTTATCACAAAAGACACCTTAACACCTGCTTCTGTTTTCAGACTCGCTTCTGTGTCCAAGCAGTTTACTGCCATGGGCATAATGATTTTAAAGGAGCAGGGCAAATTAGATTACGACGACGACATTCTAAAGCATTTGCCAGAATTGAGTTTCTATAAAGGTGTTTCTATTCGGAAGTTGTTGTGGCACACTTCTGGAATGCCGGATTATGTTGACTTGTTGTACAAGCATGCTGACGAAAAGGTATTGGCCACAAACAAAAAAGTGATTGAGTTATTGGTTGAGCATCATCCTAATTTTCTTTTTACCCCTGGTGAAAAATACGAATACAGCAACACTGGTTATAATTTGTTGGCTAGTATTATCGAGCGAATTTCGGGCCAATCATTTCGCGATTTCTTACGAGAAAACCTTTTTGATAAGGCAGGAATGACTTCAAGTTTGGTATGTACTGGCAAGACGGATGAGGACATTTATAATCGGGTGTTTGGATACAAATACAAATCAGGTACTTCGAAACTGAAAGATTCGGACTACGATTTTTTAAACGGTTGTGTTGGCGATGGTGCTGTTTATGCTAGCGTGGAAGATTTGTTTAAATGGGATCAGGTTTTATACACAGATAAATTGGTGTCTCAGGCAACCATTAAAGAAGCCTTTACGCCTTATACTTTGAATAAGAATAAAGGCAAGTCGGATTATGGTTTCGGTTGGAATGTAAAAGTGAAGAAGGGAAAAACTATAGTGGATCATACAGGAAGCTGGGTTGGCTTTTTAACTTTTATTAAAAGAGATTTAGATTCGCAAAGCGCTGTAATTATCCTGAACAACACAACCGATTTACCTTGGTATGTTACCGATTTAATTGCAAAATCACTTGACGGAAAATCGGTTAAAATTAAAAAGAAGAAAGCTTTGCCTCGGAAACTTTATAAGTAAAAAGAACATCATTCTTCAATCCAAACGCAATAATCCGAAGCTGGTTTTCGTACAGCTGTAGGCCATTCAATTTCTGGATATCCCAAGTGAAACAAACCGAGCACCCTGTCTTTTTCGCCTAAGCCTAAATAGGTTTTCATTTCTTCAGAATACGTTTTACCACCTGTTCCCCAGTAGCAAACAATGCCATGCGCTGTTGCGGTTAAATGCATGTTGTGCACCGCACAAGCAATGGCTTCTATTTCTTCAATTTCTGCAATTTTTTCCGATTCTTGTCGCTTCAAACAAATGGCAATAAGTGCAGAAGATTTGCGCGGCCCATCTTTAAACTGGTCGAACTTTTTCTGCTTAAACATTTCTGGAGCAACAGATGCCCTGTATAGCTCTGCATGAAAATCGCCAAACGACTCTAAACCTTTTCCATAAAACACCTTGAAACACCAAGGTTGAGTTAACCCATGTGTAGGTGCCCATTTAGCATTCTCAACAATGTCTTCAATAATCTTTTTATCAATTATTTTGGTAGAATACTTTTCAGGCTTAACCGTCCGTCTATTCCTAATTATTTCGTTTATCAAGTCGATTCTACTTTCCATGCTTTTTTGGGAAAGATAGGCAATCCTATTTCGGACCAGGGCAATCGGGTCTAAATCTTCATTACTTTGGCTCTGAATTTATCGTCTAATGCAGCCTTAATTCTCATTCTATTCACACTCATTCCTTTTGTTTTGGCCTGATTAACAATGTTTAAACCTATTTTTCTAAAAAGCGAGAAGTTTTGGTCAGCATCT